>DATDFB010000278.1:0-5844 GCA_036522835.1 Thermoanaerobaculia bacterium
CCGGCTTCCCATCTGGCGCCCCTCACCCGGCGCCTACGGCGCCACCCTCTCCCCGCACGCGGGGAGAGGGGCCTTTGTCATCATCGCGAGCCTCGCCGCCGCCCACTTCGCCCGCGCCGGGCACGCGCCGCTCTGGATCGCCGCGGCCGTCGCGGTGGCGGCGCCGCTTTTGGCGTCGTACGCGCGCGTGGCCGTCATCGCGCTGCTCCTGCTCTGGCCCTGGTCGGGCATCGTGGCGCGGGCCATGCCGAATTTCTTCTGGGCCAAGCCGGCGCCGGCGCAGGTCGTCGGCGCGGCGCTGGCGGCGTCGGAGTCGATTGACGTCGCCGTGCCGCCGGGCCCGAAGCGCGTGCTCGTCCTGGCCAGCGGCGCGAATGTTTCGCGCTTCAAGAAAGACCGCGTGATCGGCACGGTCAACGGCACGCCGATCCGCATCGGCGACGTCGCTGACTTCGGCTTCCTCCGCCGCGATCAGTTCTTCTTCGCGCGCAACCCGCTGCCGCGGCGGCCGGTGGCCGACATTCGCGGCTACGGGCAGGCGGCGTTCCTCTACGGCGCGGGCTTCGTCGACGTGCCGCCGGCGGAGACGCTGCACATCAGCGCGGCCCAAGACCTTCCGCCGAACGCGCGCCTGCAGGTGGAGTCGGTCGGCCAAGAATGACGCTCGTACCGCTCGCCGTCGTCTCCCTCGCCGCGGCGCTGCTGCTGTTGCGCGGGCGGACGCTGTGGCGTTGGGCGGCGTGCGAGATCGTGGCGTGGCTGCTGCTGTGGCTTCTCGCAAGTGTCGCGCGGCCGCTCGGCGTGACCGTCGAGCCGCGCCTGGCGATTTACGCCTTCGGCGTGCTGAAGCTGGCCATGCTCTTCGCCTTCGTCGCCTTCGCCGACGACGTGCGCTGGTCCGCGAACCGCGCCGCGCTCGTGGCGCTTCTCGTCTACGTCCTCGTCATCTTCGCCATGCTGCCGTTCCCGATCGACGGCGACGAGCCGTTCTATCTATTGATGACCGAGTCGATGGTGAAGGACCACGACCTCGATCTGGCCAACCAATACCGCGACCTCGCGCACTCGGCCACGCACCGGCTCGACCTCGTGCCGCAGTACGGCGACCGCACCGGACCGCACGGCGAGTCGTACTCGCGCCTCGAGCCGTTCCTGGCGCTGCTTTTGGCGCCGGGCTTCGCCCTGGCCGGCCTCTCCGGCGCGCTGGCCACGATGGCGCTCTTCGGCGCGCTCTTGGTGCGCTCGACGATCCGCCTCTTCGAGGACGAAGGGATCGCCGACGCCACGGCGCGCCAGCTCTTCCCGCTCGTCGCCTTCGGTCCGCCGATCGTCTTCTACGCGACGCGCATCTGGCCCGAGGTGCCGGCGGCGTGGTGCTTCGTCGAGGCCGTGCGGGGCGTGCGGCAGCGGCGGGCGGTGCGGTGGGGGGCGGCGCTGCTCGGGCTCGTGCTGCTGAAGTTGCGCTTCGGCTTGATCGCCATCGTGCTGCTGCTGGTAGGGGCGCACGGCGTGCGCCCGTTGGGCCGGCCGGGCGTACGCCGTGCGCCCCTACCGATCCTTGCCATCATCATCGTCGCGCTCCTCGCCATCGCCTTCGCCCTCTCCGCGCACAAAGCGTGGGAGCTTCTTCCCGGCCCACCGTACTTTTACCTCCTCGGCATTACCGGCCTCGCCGTCGACGGCGCCGCCGGCATCGCCTTTCAGGCGCCGCTCTACCTCTTCGGCCTGATCGCCATCGCGCGCTGGAAGAACATGCCCGCCGGATTCCGCCTTGGCATGTCCGCCGCGCTCCTCTACCTCATTTATCTGTTCCCGCGCACGGAGTGGCACGGCGGCTGGTCGCCGCCGCTGCGCTACGTCGTCGTTCTCTTCCCGATCCTCTCCCTAGGCGTGGCCGCGCTGTGGGAGCGGATCGCCGCCGGCCCGAAGCTCGCCGCGACGGCGTGGACGCTCGGCCTCTTGATCCACGGCCTCGTCTTCCCGTACCGCCTCTTCCACATCGCCGACGGCCAGAGCCCCTTGGGCGACTGGCTCGGCGAGCAGTTCCGCGCCGACTTTGGCCGCTTCATCCCCAGCACGATCCGCCCGAACCTCGCCGCGCTCGTCGCCGGCATCCTGCTCGTCGCCGTGCTGATCCTCTTCCGCGGCGGACGCACGTTCACGCCCGCCGTCGCGGCGTTCCTCGTCGCGGCGTTCTTCGTCTACGGCCGCCGGCCGGGCCAGCGCATCCAGTTCGAGGACACGCACGTCACGCACGTTGGCGGCGAGCTCTATCCGACCGAGTACCAGGCGCAGCGCTTCCTCTTCACCGGCGGCTGGATCGTGCGCGCCGGCGACTCGATGAAGTTCCTGGCGTGGTACGGGCGCTCGACGCTGCGCTACCAGTCGGCGCACGGCGCGACGATCCAGATCGCCTCGCGCGCCTACGTGCTGCCGCCGACGCGCGGCATCGAGTACGGCACGATCGACGTCGACATTCCGCCCGCCGGCTGTATCGAGCTGCGCTGCCTCGCCGGCGCGGCGAACCTCGACCGGATGGACCATGAGTGACGTCGCCGTCATCGTCGTCGACATCGGCGGCGGCGCGATGCTGCGCGCCTGCCTCGACTCCATCGCCGCGCAGACGCTGCAGCCCGCCGAGGTCGTGGTTTGGGACAACAGCGAAACGAATGTGGGGTTCACCGGCGGCAACAACGAGGCCTGGAAGCGGACGACGGCGGCGTTCGTCGCGCTGGTGAACAACGATGTCGTGCTCGATCCGGATTGGCTGGAGACGGTGCGCGGGGCGATGGGGGAGGACGTCGGCGCCGTCCAAACCATGTTCCGCGGCGAGGCTGCCGCAGGTATCGACATTTCGGACGGCACAATCCGCCAGCTTGTGGAGTGCGGCGGCCATGCCGCCGCTGTCGGCGCCGAAGAGCGGCGGCATGGCCGCCGCACTCCAGAGCCGTGGGGCGTGTCGGCGACGGCGGCGCTCTATCGACGCGAGGCCGTCGGCGACCGCCCCTTCGATCCGCGCTTCTTCGCCTACTACGAAGACGTCGAGCTCTGCGCGCGTCTGCACGAATCCGGCTGGCGAACGATCGTCCTCCCGGTCGTGAAGGCCTCGCACCGCGGCTCGGCCTCGGCGAGCGTGCTGGGAAAAGACGCGCAGCGCCTCCGCACGCGCAACCGCTACTTCGTGGCGCGCCTGCATCCCGGCGTGGGGCGCATCGGGGCGCTGCTGTGGGAGGACGCGAAGCTCCTCGTGCGCGGGCGCGCGTCATTGCGCGGCCTCGTCGAGGGCTTGTTCACGCGCCTGTAGTATCGTCCGCGCCGGATGCTGCGCGTTGTCGTGCACACGCCCGACGTCGTCGGGGAGCGGATGGCCGGCCCGGGCATTCGCGCCTGGCACTTTGCCGGCGAGCTCTCGAAGCACTTCGACGTCACGCTCGTCGCGCGCCGCGAAGGAAAGCCGCCCGAGGCCGCGCCATTCGACCTGGTCGAGCGCGGATCCGCCGATGCGAAGCGCGCGCTGCACGACGCCGACGTCCTCCTCGGCCAGCCCGCGCGCGGCTTTCGCCGCCTCCGCAAAACGCAAAGAATCGTCTACGACCTCTTCGACCCCGTCCTCCTCGAGCTGCGCGAGATGTACGGAAGATCCCCGTCGCTGCGCCAGCGCGTCCACCTCGCCGCCGAAAAATCGCGGCTCAAGGCCGCGCTCAAAGACGCCGACCTCCTCCTCGTCGCCGCCCCGAATCAAAAAGAGCTCTACAAACGAGAGGCACTGGTCATCCCCTTCGGCGCCGAAACCCCAACCAAGAACCACGAACCGACAACCAACAACCTCATCGTGTGGGGCGGCGGCGTCTGGGAATGGCTCGACCCCAAGACCGCCGTCGAGGCCACGCTCGAGCTCAACCGCGCCGGCGTCTCCTGCCGTCTTCTCTTTCTCGGCCGCACCCGTCCGAACCGCTCCATGGTCGACCGCCGCCGGGAGGATCGCTTCGATCGCCTCGTCGCCAGCGGGCAGCCTTTTATCGAGGCCAACGACGAGTGGGTGCCGTATCGGGAGCGCCTGACGTGGCTGCACCGTGCCAAAATCGCTATCATGCTGCACCGTCCGACGGCGGAGGCGCGCTACTCGATTCGCACGCGGCTCTTCGATGCGATCGCCGCCAACGTCCCGGTCATCACCACAGAGGAGGGATTTGCCGCGGAGCTCGTCGGGGCCGAGCGGTTGGGCGTCGTCGTCCCGCCGGGCGACGCCGACGCCGTGACGGAGGCGATGCGCAGGCTGCTGTGCGACGACGCTTTTCACGCACAATGCGTAACTAACCTCGCCCGCATCCGCCCGCGGTACGCGTGGGACGTCGTGACGCAACCGCTGATCGACGCGATTCGACGATGGAAGCACGAAACCTGAAATTCGACGATGAGGAGGGCGCACCCTGTGCGCCCCTCCTGTCGATCGTCATCGTGACGTGGAACAGCGGACGCTGGATCGACCGCTGCCTCGGATCGATTCCCGCCGCGTGCGGCGACATTCCGCACGAGGTCGTGATCTACGACAACGCCTCGGACGACACGACGCTGCAACTCGTCGCCGACCGCGGCGCGCGCGTGATGCGCGCGGCCAACAACGACGGCTTCGCCGCCGGCACGAACCGCGCCGTGCGCGAGACCGCCGGGCGCTACATCTTCCTGCTCAATCCCGATTGCGCGCTGGCGCCGCACGCGCTCCAGTCGCTCGTCGAGTTCCTCGACGAACATCCGAAGCTCGCCGGCGCCGCGCCGCTCTTCGACGGCGATGAGCAGCGCGAGTTCCAGCTCCGGCGCCTGCCGACGCTGCGCTCGTTCATGAGCGAGATCTTCGCCTTCCACAAGGTCTTTCCGCAGAACCGCCACACCGCGCATCACCGCTACCGCGGCCTCGACCTCACCGAGCCGCGGCGCATCGAGCAGCCTGCCGCGGCGGCGCTGTTGCTGCGGCGCGAGGTCTTCGACGACGTCGGCCCATTCGACGAGCAGTTCGCGCCGGCGTGGTTCGAGGACGTCGACTACTGCCGCCGCCTGGCCGCGGCGGGGAAGGAAGTGTGGGTCGTGCCGGCGGCGCGCGCGGCGCACGTCGGCGGGGCCAGCCTCGAGCACGTGCCGTTCGAGCGCTTCACCGAAGTGTGGTACCGGAACATGTGGCGGTACGCGCGGAAGTGGTTCTCGGCGGGGCGGGCGGAGGCGCTGCGGTGGCTGATCGTAGGTGGGATGCTGCTGCGCATCGCCGCGGCGGCGATCGGCGTGGCGCATCCCGAGGTGGGACGGAAGCGGGCCATGCGCGCATACGCGGGCGTGCTCCGGAGCGCGTGGAAGCGGTGGCGGTAGGGGCGCACAGCGTGCGCCCTGTCGTTTCCGCCATCATCGTCACCTGGAACAGCGCCGCGCATTTGCGGCGCTGCCTCGAGGCTCTCCGTAAACAGACGTACCAGCCAATCGAGTTGATTCACGTCGACAATGCGTCGTCCGACGATTCCGTGGCCCTGGTAACGGGCGCGACGCAGATCCTCAACACGGAGAACCGCGGCTTCGCCGCTGCGGTGAATCAGGGCATCGCGGCGGCGCGCGGCGAGTACGTGCTGCTGGTCAATCCGGATGCGTTCCTCGAGCCGGAGTACGTGGCGAACATCGTCCGCGCGCTCGAAGCCGCCGGCGAGAGGTTCGGGATGGCGACGGGAAAGTTGATTCGCGCCGATGATCCGAATGTCATCGATTCGATGGGCATCCGGATGACGCGGACGGGCCGGCATTTGGACATTGTGGAGTGCGGCGGCCATGCCGCCGCTCTGACAGCGGCGGCATGGCCGCCGCACT
>DATDFB010000279.1:0-6773 GCA_036522835.1 Thermoanaerobaculia bacterium
CGCTGCGGCGTCGCGTGCGGCGGATGATGCGGCGCAGGCGCCGGCGGCGCGGGAGTGGATGGCGGCTCCACGGGCGCGGCGGCGACGGGCTGCGGCTGCTCGACAGGCGGCTCTGCCGCCTTCGGCTTCTCGACGACCGGAGCCGGCGCTTCCTTGGCGGCGCGCTCCTCGTCCTCGGCGGCCTGGATGAACTCCGGGATGATGACGGGCGGAGGCGCGGGGGTGGCCGGCGTCTCTTCGGTCGGCACCTCTTTCTTCGGGCGCACGGGCGGCTTGATGATCGGCCGCGGCGGGCGGACGATGGTCTCTTTCTTCGCCGCCGGCTGCGGTTTGTCTTCGCGCATGATCACGCTCTTGCTGCGCGTGCTCAGCTTCTTGCCCGTGATGAGCGCCTGGATCACTTCAGGCTCGAGGGCCTGACTCGGATCAGTGATCTCCGCGCCGAGCGACTGGAGCTGGAAGATGACGTCCTTCTCGGACTTTCCCATCCGCTTTGCAATGTCGCTCACTCGAATCTTTGCTGCCGCCATTCAGTCTCCCTTTGTCCCCGGCTTACATTACTCTGCCGCCGCCGGCTCTTCTTCGGCCGGCGTCTCCTCTTCGTACTCTTCTTCTTCGCCCTGCTCCTCCGAGGGCTCCTCGGTGAGCTGCTCGTGCTTCTGGGCCACTTCGATCATCTGCCGCGCCAGATCGTCGTCGACATCGGGAATAGCAGTGAGGTCTTCGATCGAGGCGTTCACCACCGAGTCGAGGTCGTCGTAGCCGGCGTCCTCGAGCTTGTCGGCCCACTCGGCCGGCATGTTCTCGATGTCGTGCACGTTCGTGGCGGCGCGCGCCTCGGCCATCGCTTCCTGCAGCATGGCCGTGAGCGCGTCGGCAACCTCGCCCTTCACCTCTTCCTCGGACTTGATGTCGATCTTCGCCCCGATCAGCTCCGCCGCCAGGCGGACGTTCAGGCCGCGCTTGCCGATGGCCAGCGAAAGCTGGTCGTTGTCGACGATGACGTCGAGGTGCGGCCGGTGGGCCGACTCGTCGCTCGTGACCGACACGCGCGTGATCTTCGCCGGGGCCAGCGCGTTCTGCGCGTACGTGACGATGTCGTCGTGCCAGGGAATGATGTCGATCTTCTCGCCGCGCAGCTCGCGGATGATCGACTGCACGCGCGAGCCTTTCATGCCCACGCAGGCACCGACCGGATCGACGTCGCGCTCGCGCGACATCACCGCGATCTTGGCGCGCTCGCCCGGCTCGCGCACCGCGCCCTTGATCACCACCGTGCCGTCGTAGATCTCCGGCACTTCCATCTCGAAGAGCTTGATGAGGAGGCGCGGATCCGTGCGCGAGAGCACGACCTGCGGTCCCTTCGGCTGAGTGTGGACGTCGACGATGACGGCCTTGATGCGGTCGCCCTGCGAGTAGCGCTCCGCGCGCGACTGCTGCGAGCGCGGGATGATGCCCTCGGTCTTGCCGTTCAGGTCGATGATCATGTCGCCGCGCTCGAAGCGCTTGACGTAGCCGTTCTCCAGCTCCCCGACCTTGTCCTTGAACTCGTTGTAGACCTTCTCGCGCTCCGCCTCGCGCACCTTCTGGTAGAGCACCTGCTTGGCCGACTGCGCGGCGATGCGGCCGAACTCCTCGGCGATCTTCTTCTTCTCCGCCGCCTCGAACTTCGTCAGCGGGATGTGCACCTCGTCGCCCTGCTCGACCTCCGGGTCGATCTTCTGCGCCTCGTAGGTGCGGATCTGCGTGTTGGAGTCGCGGACGACGTCGACCACTTCCTTGGTGATGTAGTCGAGGCGGATGGTGCCGCCGACCTGCGCGTCGGGGTTGACCTTGTGCGCCTGCTCGAGCGTCCACTGCGCCTGCGGATCCTCGATCTGGTCCTCGTTCTCGACGATTTCCTTGACCACGTACATCGTCATCTGCCCGCTGTTCCGGTCGATGACGGTCTCCATCGGCTCGCGCGTCTTGTAGTACTTGCGCGCCGCGGTGGCGAGGGCGTCCTCGAGGGCCTTGAACACGCGCTCGACGTCGATGGACTTCTCGTACGCCAGCGCCTTGATGCCTTTACTGAGGTTCTCGTCAAACATTGCCGCTCAGATCTCCACTTCGTGTGTCATCCCGATCGTCAGCGAGGGATCCCCCGCCTCACGCTCGGAATGACACGCGTTTCAAATCTCCACTTCCAACCGTGTTTCCTTGATGTCCGCCAAGGGGACGACGTAGCGCGGATCGCGTTTCACCTGCGGGTCCGTCACCACGATCTCTTTGCCATCGAACTCTTCGAGCCGGCCGACGATGACGTGCAGGCCGCGAATCGGCTTCGTCGTCTGCACGCGCACTGTCCGCCCGAGGAACTTCCGGTAATCGCTCTCCTTGTAAAACTTCCGGTCGAGCCCCGGAGACGAGACTTGCAGCTCGTACTCCGCCGGCACGACATCCTCTACATCGAGGAAGGCGCTGACCTGGTGCGAGACGCCCTCGCAGTCCGCCAGCGTCACTCCCCCTTCTTTGTCAATGTCCACCCGTAACAACCAGCCTCGCCCCTGTTTTCGATACTCGATGTGAACGAGCTCGAGGCCCTCGGATGAGACGATCTTCTCGATCTCTTCTTCAACCCGACCCGGTAATGCGGTCATTTTTCACCTGGAACAAAAAAAGCGGCCGAACGGCCGCTTTCGACAAAGCACTTCGAAAGCTCGTGAATACTACCACTTACTGCGTGAGGCCGACAACACGGTGCCCCTGGTCCGGATTCCCCTCGGCGTCGACGATGGAAAGCTGGGCGAAGATCTGGATGAGCTTGCGTCCGTGACGGTCGGAACGCTCGTAGGCCTCGCGCAAGAGCTCGATCTGGGCATCGGTCTCGTCGGCCGAGACGGTGAAGCCCTCGGGGGGCTGGCCGGGGTCGTGGGTGCGCTTGCGCAGCCAGGCGCCGCCGTCGAGGGTGAGGCAGACGTAACCGTTGTCGATGCTGGCGATGGCGTCGAGCGGCGGGAGGATGAGGTCGCGCGCGGCGCGGCGCTGTTCGTCGAAGGCGCGCCTGAGGTGCATTTCGATGAGGCGCCGGATGATCTCGCGCATCCGCGAGGGAAGGTCGACGAACTCGATGCCGGAGCGGTGGATGCCTTTTTCGGGACGGGAGCGGACGATGCGGCAGTCGGCGCCGATCGGCTCACCGTCCCACTCGAAGAGGAGCCGCGAGTGCGCGCCCGACGCGAGTGGCAGCGCGTGCTCGACGCGGGCGCCGAGCACGCTGAGGTCGACCAGTCGGACCTCGGTCGCGCCCAGACGACCGGTCAGCGGCTGCGGGAAGTGAATCCGCTGCACACGGCGCGTTCGCGGCTGCATTTGAATCGGTGATGATACACGGGGTGCCGGCGTTTTCACCGAGCGACCGGGCGTTCGGTTTTTGAGGTGAGCGCGACGCGCCGGGCGCGCCGCGCTGAGGGCTGCGACGGGACCGCAACGTGCACAGCTAGAAACATGAATTTCATCGCCGCTGCTCTCGTACTCATCCCTAGTCTTTACTCCGGACCTGGGGCGTTCGGCTCACGCTGGACGACCGCTGTCGCCCTAAACAATTATATGGATGTGCCGTTTTCAAGTCCGGGGGTTTTCTTCGGGACGCTTTGTCCGATCCCTGAAGGCTGTACCACGAACAACGTGCCAGGGGGCCAGTTCGGCTCGATCCGGAGCCCGCACCCGGCGAACGGATTGTTGCTCTACCTTCCCAGCGAAGACGCGCCCGTAGTCTTCGTGGCTAGATTTGGCGCGTCGCCGCGTAACACGCTCGACCAAGGCACCGAACTGCCCATCGTGCACGAGAGTAGCTTCTCGCGCACACCGATTCACCTTCCGTACGTTCCACTTCATGGCGACTTCCGCACGACGCTACGCATCTATGCCCCGGATGCGGAGGCCGGCACGACGGTGCGTGTGGAGCTGCGTTCATGGACCGCACCGACCGTCGCTCCGGTAGAAGCCAAAATTGTCGCGCTTCCTGCACCGCCGCAGCCGACGCTCCAACCGATCTTCCCCGGCTACGCACAGCTAGATCTCCGGGGCGAGTTCCCACAGACGTTTGGGATGGCCGGAAACTGCAACGTCACGATCGTACCGTTACCTCGCGATTCAGGAGCGTTGCCGCGGATTTGGGCGTTCGTAACGATCACCGACAACGTCACGCAGGAAGCGACGCTGCAACGGCCGCAATGAAGGCCGCCCCCGGCGCAGCCGGCAACAAACGCAAAAGGCCGCGCTCGCGCGCCCTCGCGGCTCACTTCATCATCAAGCGCCGAATGCCGCTCACGCTATCGAACCCGCCATCGAAGGTGGCGATCTGTTCGATCCCGTGATTCAACATCAGGGCCGCGTGCACCGCATCCCGAGCCGATAACCTTCGAACCTTCATCAACAGATCCCGCGCGCGGTCCGTGTCGGAAAGAGTCACGTCGAACACTCGAGGACAGATGGCCACGAACAAGTTGTACACGTCGCGTGCAAGGTCATAGCGCGAAAGAGCCGAATAGCGGTAGAGGATCTCCTGCAGTACTTCGGTGCTCGTACACCCTTCAAGTTCGTTTCGCTCGACCGCTTCGAGCAATCGCACAGAGGGCTCGCGGTGTCGATGCGGCCGGCCCGCCGCATACATCGGGATATTCGAGTCGATGAAGACGATCACCGGCGGCCGGCTTCGATCTCGGCGAGCATCTGATCGATCTCACCCGTCGGCGCGTTCAGCGACTGTAGCCGCGCGAGTGCGTCGGCAGGTGCCGGCCGCCGCACATCGTCATGCACATCGACCGACACTCGAACCTTGTCGTGATCTTTCACGCCCGGCAGCGGCTCAGCGAGCCGGAGCGCATTCTGCGCTGCGTCGTATTCGGCAATCACGACCCGTCCCATGAGCAGCATTGTAGTACCCCAAAACGCAAAAGGCCGCGCTCGCGCGCGGCCTTTTGCTTGCGGAAACCGGGAACGTCAGTGCTTGGCGGCACGGCGCGGCTTGCGCGTCGAGTCCTTGCAGGTCAGGTTGTAGATGCACTGGATGTCGGTGTTCGTCAGCGGCTTGAAGTACTGCGACTCCAGCGTGGTGGCGTCGCCGGTGGCGTTGTCGAGCACCGAGCCGTAGGCGAAGAAGGCCGGGCAGCCGTCGGCGCAGCCGTTGGCGCCGGCGTCGGACGTCGCCGTCACGCCGACCTGCTCGACCGTCACAAAGGCGTTGGTGGCCGTGTTTCCGACGAACGTCGGGAACAGCGCGGCGACGCCGCCCTGGAACGGCTGGAGCGGTCCGAGCGTGATCTGCTTGCCGGCCGGGCTATCGAGCTGCGCGCCGGTCTTGCCGTCGAAGAGCTTGAGAAGCAGCGTCGTCGTCGAGAACTGCGAGGCGTTGGAGAGGCCGAGGTTCGTGCGGTAGGTGCCGGTCTGTCCTGCGCTGCCGGTGTTGCGGAGGCCGGTGATGAAGACCTTGTCGAGCCCGGTCACGTTCGAGTTGGACGAGACGT
Source organism: Thermoanaerobaculia bacterium (assembly GCA_036522835.1). Lineage (GTDB taxonomy): Bacteria > Acidobacteriota > Thermoanaerobaculia > Gp7-AA8 > Gp7-AA8 > DATDFB01. The sequence continues at coordinate 5,508 of DATDFB010000279.1, forward strand.
AGCTGTACCACGGCAGGCCGGCGAAGAGCTGGCCGTTGCTGGGCGCGGTTCCGGGGTTCCCGGCGTTCGCGTTGTCGACCGAGTAGATGCGGGTCTCGACGCTGATGTTGCTGAAGTTCGTGTTCTCGCCCGTGGTCTGGTCGGGGGTGCAGTCCGCGCCGGCGTTGCAGCCGTTGAAGACGAGCTGTCCGATGCCGGGGTTGAGGGCCAGGCCGCCGGCGCTCTTCGCGGCGGCGACGAAGTCGACGATCTCGCGGCGCTCCAACGGCGCCAGCGTGAACGAGTAGCCGTTCACACCCGGCTTGAACTGCGTGATGTTGCCGGAGAAGTCGACGTAGGTGACCGAGACGTCGACCGAGTGGCTCTCCAGGTTGGAGATGAACACGTCGGTGACGAACGTCTTGCCGCCACCACCCGCGGCGTGGCCCGCGACCGGAACGTAAACCTGGTCGGACACGCGGAAGTTGTTCGCAAACGCTCCCGCGGCGCACAGCATGCTCGCCAACGCCACACCCATTTTCATGAACTTACCCATAATCTCCCCTTTACCACGTTGAGTTTTTTTGATTCGACTGTGCTCACGACCGAGCGCTTACACGCCCGGCATTGTACCGGCTTCGGTTGCAAGAGAATCCCGACGTACCCCGGATGTACGTTTCAGCCATCAAATTCGTTTGGGTCATCGTAAGGGATCTGGAAGCAGAAAATGGGATCGTAGCATGGGCCGCAACTTCGCACCAGAGCACGACGGGATGCGCCTCGACCGCGCTGTCGCCGCGGTCTATCCCGAACACAGCAGGAGCTTTGTCGCCAGGCTCATCGACGATGGATGCGTGTCAATCGACGGCAAGACCGTGACCAAACCGTCACTGCGTGTGAGCGCCGGCCAACACGTCGAGGTCGACGTCCCGCCGCCCGCCGCCGCCACCGCCGCATCGCAGGATCTTCCGCTCGCGATTCTCTTCGAAGACGCCGACCTCGTCGTCGTCGACAAGCCGGCCGGCCTCGTCGTCCACCCGGCGGCGGGCCACAGCGACGGCACGCTCGTCAACGCCCTTCTCTTTCACGTGCGCGACCTCTCCGGCGTCGGCGGCGAGCTCCGCCCCGGCATCGTCCACCGCCTCGACAAAGACACGAGCGGCGTGATGGTCATCGCCAAGAACGACGAGGCCCACCGCGCGCTGACGGCGGCGTGGAACACCGAGGCGGTGCGCAAGGAATACCTCGCGATTCTTTACGGCACGCCCGCGCCGGCGCGCGGCACCG
>DATDFB010000280.1:0-3947 GCA_036522835.1 Thermoanaerobaculia bacterium
CGCCACCGCCGCCACCCGCCCCCGTGACGCCGCCGGAGCCGCCGCCGGTCACCCCGGTGACGCCGCCGCCGCACACGCCGACGGAGCTGCGCGTGGATGAGATCCACTTCGAGCCCGGCTCGGCGCGCCTGACGAACATCGCCAAGGCCATTCTCGACGACGTGGCGCTGCGCATGAAGCAGGAGCCGACGTCGACGGCCATCGTGATCGGCTACACCGACGACCGCGAGGCCACCGGTCCGAACGCCGATCTCGACCGCCGCCGCGCCGAAGCGGTTCGCGATTACCTCGTGACCCGCCACGGTATCGATGCCTCGCGCATCACCGTGGAAGGCCGCGACGCCCGCGAGCCGGTCGGCGACAACAGCACGGCGGAAGGACGTCTCAAGAACCGCCGCGTGGTGATTCGTCTGATGCTTCCGTAGTCAAACTCGCCATTGCGAAGGAGCGAAGGGCAGCCGCGAGGCTGCCCTTCGTATTTCGAGTGCTGACACCGAAACAAAAGCAATTCCTCAAGGCTCTCGCGCATCCGCTCGCGCCGATCGTGCGCGTCGGCCGCAACGGCGTGACGCCGGCGGTCGTGGAGGAGACGAAGAAGTCGCTCCTTGCGCACGAGCTCATCAAGGTGCGCTTCGACTCCGACGACGCGGACGAGCGGAAGAATCAGGCGGAGCTCCTGGCCGCGGAAGCCGACGCGCAGATCGCCGGGCGGGTGGGGAAGGTGGCGATGCTCTATCGGGCGCGCGAGGAGAAGCCGAAGATCAAGATGCCGAAGTAGGGGACAGGGCACAGGGAACAGGGGACAGGTGGTTATCGTCGCGAGAACACCACCTGTGACCTGTTCCCTGTGCCCTGTCACCTACGGCAACAAAAACCTCCTGAACTCCTCCATCGTCGTGTCGTGGTGCACCAGATACCGCGTCAGCGCCAGCGGCGGCGTTGCACACGTGACGGGAGCGCGCCGCGTCGTCACGGCCGCTTCGTAGCCGTCGTTCTTGCTGTCGCCGATCACCGCGTCGTCGTAGTCGCCGTACGGGTACGCCAGGAAGCGCACCGGCTTCTGCGTCTTCTTTTCGATCGTGGCCTTGCTTCCGGCGAGCTCGCGCTCGAGCTGCGCGTCGTCGAGCTGCGTGAGAAACGGATGCGTCTCCGTGTGGCTCTCCACGTCGACACCGGCCGCGGCCAGCTCGGCGATCTGCGGCCACGTCAGCGCGTGCGCGCCGCGGCCGACGATCTTCGGATAGACGAAGAGCGTCCACGGCATCTTGCGGCGGCGCAGCTCGGGAAAGATCTCGGTGTAGGCGCAGAGCCAGCCGTCGTCGACGGTGATCACGACGGCGCGCGGCGGCAGAGAGGCGCGCTCGCCGTCGAGGTACGCGACGAGATCGCCGAGGGCGATGACGTGATAGCCGTTCTGCTCGAGATAGTCGAGCTCCTCGCGGAACTGCTCGACCGTCGCGGTGTAGCGGAGCTGCTCCGCCGTCGTGTTGCCCGCCGCGGTGCCGCGCGGAATCGTGGCGTGCGACGGCGCGGCGTCGACCTCGTGATAGCAAAGGATCGTCGCCACCGGCGCGCCGTCCGCGGCGGAGAGAGGAAGTGCGAGAAACAACGCCAGAGCCAGGGAGCTGAAGCGGGGCATCCGCCGAGTTGAAATTGCAACCGAGGTGCCGCGCTTTAGTGCGTCCCGCCCCCGCCCGCCACCGGAGCGGCGGCCGTCGCCGGAGAAGGCGGCGGCGGTGTCGGCGGCGCGGGCTCCGGAATCTTGAAGAGCCACGTCCCCTCGAGCCGCTTGCCCGACTTCGCGTCCGTCGCCCAGACGATGGCGCGCTGCAGGCCTTTGAGCGCGTCCTTGATCGTCATCGTGATCGAGCCGTCGTGCGGATCGTAGGCGAACGGGACCGTCGACGCCGTCGACGACATGAGCGCCAGGCCGACGGATTTCGGATCGACGTTCTTGAAGTTCGGGATCTTCGCCGAGACCACGATCGGCGTGACGCCGGGGTCGAGGGCCTGGTTCGGCTGCGGCGCGGCGGCGAGGAGCGGCAGCGGCGCGGCGCCGAGGTAGTGGCGGTAGGAGGCGAAGTCGATGCGCTTCTCGATCACGAAGCGCTTCATCCGCATCGGATCGCTTCCCTTCTTCACGCGGCCGTAGTCGCACGTCAGCGCGCCGAGGAAGCCGCTGCGGGCCACCGTGGCGGCGAGGGTATGGTCGTAGTCGCCGTAGGGATAGGCGAGGAACTCTACCGGCTTCCCGGTCTCGCGCGCGATGGCCTCGCGGCTTCCCTGCAGCTCATGGTGCAGCCAGCTCGCGTACTCCTTGTCGCCCAAGTCGGCGTGGCGGCGCTTGGTGAGGAACGGATGCGAGAACGAGTGGCTCTCGATGTCCGCGCCCCAATCCGACATTTCCTTGATCTGCTTCCAGGTCAGCGCGTGCGCGGTCTTGCCGACGATGTTCGGATAGATGAACACGGTGAACGGGAAGTGCCGCTTCTTCATCTCCGGAAAGACCTCGGTGTAGGTGCTGCGCCAGCCGTCGTCGATGGTGATGACGACGGAGCGCGGCGGCACCGAGGCGCGCACGCCGGTGGCGTACTCCCACGCCTCTTTGAGCGGGATGACGTTGTAGCCGGTGAGCGCGAGGTAGCGCATCTGCTGGCGGAACTGCTCGCGGCCGATCTCCATGCGCGGATCGGCCGGCGACTCCACGATGTGATAGCAGAGCACCGTCGGGCCGGCGTCGTCCGCGGCGCGCGCGAACGGAGCGATGGCGAGGACGAGAAGGAGAGCCGCGGCCTGGGTCGACCTGGAGATCATGGGACTGAGGAGACTCCGCACCTGCAACACGAATACCGGACGCAGGATGATTGTACCGCGGGTCATTACGAAGTGCTGAGGGTTGATGGAGTGCGCCGGCCATGCCGGCGCTGTGAGAGCGGCGGCATGGCCGCCGCACTCCACAGCGGAATGACCCTTGTAGGGTTGACGGTTCCAGCGGGACGAACTAGAGTCACGCACCTTCATTGGAGGCAGTCCGTCCATGGATCGTCAGCACCGCAGAGAGCTCAAACGCGACAAGTTCGTCGACGAGCTCGGCACTTTGTCCACGCGCGCGCGAGAGAACCAGCGCCTTCTCGTCATCATCACCGGCGCCGCCGTCGTCGTCGCGCTGATCGTTTACGGCATCTATTTCTACCGGTCGAATCGCGAGAAGCGCGGCGACACCGCCCTCGCGGCCGCGATTCAGACCATGGACTCGCCGCTTCTGCCGCCGCCCGGCCAGCCGCAGGCCCAGGCCCAGCCGGGGGCGAAGTTCAAGACCGAGAAGGAGCGCGCCGCCGCCGCCGAGAAGCAGTTCAAGGATCTCTCGGCGAAGTACTCCGGCACCGACGCCGCCGACGTGGCCGGGCTCTACCTGGCCCGCTTCGACGCCGGCCGCGGCGACACGGCCACGGCCAAGAAGCTGCTCCAGGAGTTCGTCTCCGATCATCCGAAGCACTTCCTCGTCGGCAGCGCGCGCTACAGCCTCTACCAGCTCCGCATCGAGGACGGCCAGGCGCCGGCCGTCGTGACCGACGTGCAGGCGCAGCTCGCCAAGCCGGCCGACCAGGCCCTCCTCCCGCCCGACACCCTCCTGGTGCTGCTCGCGCATGCCTACGACGCGCAGGGCGACATCGGGAAGTCGCGCGACGCCTACCGCCGCATCACCACGGAGTTCCCCGACTCCCCCTACGCCATCGAAGCGCAGCGCAAGATCGGCAACGCCGGCGCCGGCAGCGGCTTGGGCGGCATGGGCTTCGGAGGTCCGTCATCCTAGGAGGCTGATGCGCCTCCTCTCGCTGCTGCTGTTCGCGTCGTGGCTCCTGTCGCTCTTTCGGGCCATCACGAATTTCGCGCTCGTGCATCGGTTGCGTGAGGGCGCACGCCGTGCGCCCCTACCGGTAGGGGCG
>DATDFB010000281.1:0-2534 GCA_036522835.1 Thermoanaerobaculia bacterium
CGTCGAGCTCGCGAGGATCTGGCGCAGTGCCTTCGGCCTTCTCCTCGGCGGAGATTCCGCGGAGGATGTGATCCGCGGGGTGGGGGAAGAGGCGGAGTTGATTGCGCATTAATTTTGCCGAGGTACACTCGGGGAGATGAAGAGCGTTCAGGTTTCGGAGCTTCGCGAAAAACTCGACGAGTACATCGAAGCTGCGCGACATGGCGAAAACGTCGAGATCGTCGACGGAACCACGACCGTCGCCTTGCTGATGAAGCCTCATGAAACGAATGAGGCGCGATTCGAGCGCCTTGTACGAGAAGGCAAGATCGAGCCTCCAACTCGACCCCTCCCAGATGATTTCCTAACACGGCCGCTGATTGATCTCGGCGGAAGCGTCGTGGAGCAACTCCTGGAAGACCGCAGGACTGGCCGTTGAGGTTCTGGGACTCTTCTGCTCTCGTTCCTCTATTCGCGGTTGAACCGATCAGCAGTACCGTACGCGCGTTTGCTAAATGACGATCCGGACATTCTGGTGTGGGCTCTAACGCGCGTCGAGATCGTGAGTGCGATCTGGAGACGACTGCCGGGTCAACACGACGATCGCCAGCGTCGAGCCGTCGTCAGCATCATCATGGACGCGCAGAGCTCGTGGGGAAAGGTACGTGCATATGAAGACGTAACCGACCTCGCATATCGTGTCTGCGGTAGGCACCGTCTGCGCGCTGGCGATGCTCTTCAGTTGGCGGCGGCACTCTTCGCGTGCGCCGTTCCCTCCACCCTCCCCTTCGTCACCCTCGATGGCGACCTCGCCACCGCCGCCCGCGCCGAGGGCTTCCCCGTCCTCCCCTGATCGCGGATTTCCGCTGCGCTACACTCTGTTTCGTACGGCTCCGGCGCATGTTCGACAAATTCAAGGAAGAGTGCGGTGTCTTCGGCGTCCTCAATCATCGGGACGCGGCGAACATCGTCTACCTCGGCCTTTACGCGCTGCAGCACCGGGGGCAGGAGAGCGCCGGCATCGCCTCCGTCTCGCTCAATCCCGTCCACTCCGACGCCAACATCGGCGAATCCATCGGCTCGAGCGGCGCGGGGGAGCAGATCATCGCGCCGGGGACGCCGCAGATTCACGTCGAGAAAGAGATGGGCCACGTCGCCGACGTCTTCGGGCCGGAGCGGCTTGCGCGGCTGCCCGGGCAGGCGGCCATTGGGCACGTCCGCTACTCCACCGCGGGCGGCTCCATGCTCTGCAACGCCCAGCCGATCGTCGCCTCCACCAGCAAGGGGCCGATCGCCCTCGCGCACAACGGGAATCTCGTCAACGGAGCCGACATCAGAAGGCAGCTCGAGCAGCAGGGCGCGATCTTCAACACCATGTCGGACACCGAAGTCATCGTGCACCTCATCGCGCGGTCGCGGGAGTCCGACGTCGAGCGTGCCTTCATCGATGCCCTCTCGCGCGTGCGCGGCGCCTACTCGGTCGCGCTGCTTGCACCGGGCCGCATCTACGTCGCGCGCGATCCGCACGGCTTCCGGCCGCTGGTGCTGGGAAGGCTCGACGCTGCGTACGTCGTCTCCTCCGAAACATGCGCCTTCGACCTCATCGAGGCGCAAACGCTGCGCGAGGTCAAGGCCGGCGAGGTGCTGGTCATCGAGGCCTCGGGCATTCGAACGGTTCACCAATTCGAGTCGCCGCGCGAGGCGCGCTGCATCTTCGAGCACGTCTACTTCGCGCGTCCCGACTCCGTCGTCTTCGGCAACAACGTCGCCGAGGTGCGGAAGCGCTTCGGCGCGCAGCTCGCGCGCGAGCACCCCGTCGACGCCGACATTGTCGTCCCCGTTCCCGATTCCGGCGTCTTCGCCGCCCTCGGATACGCGCAGCAGTCCGGCATCCGCTACGAATTCGGGCTCGTGCGCAACCACTACGTCGGGCGCACCTTCATCGAGCCGAAGCAGTCCATCCGCAACTTCGGCGTGAAGATCAAGCTCAACCCGGTGCGCGAGATCGTCGAAGGAAAGCGCATCGTCCTCGTCGACGACTCCATCGTGCGCGGCACCACGTCGAAGAAGATCGTGCGCATGCTCAAGCAATTCGGGGCGAAGGAAGTGCACATGCGCATCTCCTCGCCGCCGACGACCGGGCCGTGCTACTACGGCATCGACACGCCGCAACGCCGCGACCTCATTGCCAGCGCCAGCTCCGTCGACGAGATCCGCCGCTTCATCGAGGCCGACTCGCTCGGGTATCTCTCCGAGGAGGGGATGTTCGAGGCCGTGCGCAACGGCGACGACCCACGCCGCCTCTACTGCACCGCGTGCTTCACCGGGAAATACCCGATGGTGAATGACGACGTGGAGACGGCCGCGGCGGAACTGTGGAGTGCGGCGGCCGTGCCGCCGCTCTGAACGGCGCCGGCATGGCCGGCGCACTCCACATCTACACGTGCAGCCACGGCCCGCTCTGTCTCCGGTGCTCCGGATGCGCGGCGATGATCGGCGGAATCCGCTCCGCGGACACCGGCCGGCTGAACAGGTACCCCTGCGCCGCGTCGCAC
>DATDFB010000282.1:0-49813 GCA_036522835.1 Thermoanaerobaculia bacterium
GGCGTGCGCCCTCACGAGCCCGCGGGCGCACGCCGTGCGCCCCTACCGGTTATGCCACGGACGCGACGATCCGTTTGACCTCCGCTTTGTCGCCCTTCTCCATGGCCGTCTCGATCGCCAGTGCCTCGCGGTCCAAACCGATCGTCGCCACCGCGATCACGTCGTCATTCAAGTAGTAGGCGACCAGCGCGCGGCGCTCGTCGAGGGAGCCGCGCACTTCGCTGCGCGTGAAGCCCACCGAGCTTCCCACCATGGCGATCGTCACGTCGTAGTGCGCGCTCCAGAAAAACGGCGGCGCGGTGTGCGGCGCGTCGATGCCGACCATGTTCCGCGCCGCGGTCTGTCCCTGCTGCTCCGCCGCCACCCAGTGCTCGACGCGCATCATCCGGCCGCTGTAGTGGTCGGGATACAGCGCGATGTCGCCGGCGGCGTAGATGCCGGGCGCGCTCGTCTGCATCCGCTCATCGACCACGACGCCGTTCTCGACGCGCAGCCGCGCCAGTTGCGCGAGCATCGTGTTCGGGCGTACGCCCACGCCGGCGACGACGAAGTCGGCCACGACCGGCTCGCCCGTCGCCAGGATCACGCGGTCGCTCTCGAACTTCGACGCCGTCGTGCCGAGGCGGAAGCGGACGCCGTGCGACTCGTGGAGATTGCGGATGAACGCGCCGAGCTCCGCCCCCATCGGCTTCGCCAGCGGCACGTCCTCGGGCGCGACGACGGTGACGTCGCACTCGCGCGCGCGCAGCGACGCCGCCACTTCGAGGCCGATGAAGCTCGCGCCGAGGACCAGCGCCTTCTTCCCCTTCTCCGCCTCGGCGATGATCGCGCGGCTGTCCTTGAGCGTGCGCAGCACGTGCACGCGCTCCGCGCCCGGCGGCGTGAGGCGGATCGGGTCGGCGCCCGTGGCCAGGAGCACCGCGTCGAAGCTGCGCCGCTCGCCGTTGTCGAGCGTCACCGTCTTCGTCGACGGGTCGAGCTGCAGCACGCGATGCCCGGTGATCACCTCGATGTTCTGCTCGGAGTAAAACTCCGGCGTGCGCAATGGGATCCACTCCTCGGGCGCGTTGCCGGCGAGGTAGTCCTTCGACAGATTCGGCCGATCGACCGGCAGCGTCTCCTCGGCGCCGATGACCGCGATCGCGCCGGTGTAGCCGCTCTTGCGCAGCATCTCGCATGCGGCCGCGCCGGCCGCACCCGCGCCGACGATGCCGATGGTGGAGGGCGGCGCGGGCAGGGGGCGGGGCGCGGGCGCTTCGCCTTTGCCCGTCACGACCACGCGATCGCCGCGGCGCTCCACCTTCCAAACCGGAACGGCAGTCAGCGCCGGCGCGCGCACGGCTTCGCCGGTGCGCAGATCGAAACAGGCGTGGTGCCACGGGCAGCGCACGGTGTTGCCGACGACGAGCCCCTCGGCCAGCGGGCCGCCGTAGTGCGTGCACGTGCCACCGATCGCGTAGATCTCGCCGCCGCGGCGCACGAGCAGCACCGCTTCGCCGCCGGCGTGGCCGCCGAGCATCGCACCGTCGGGAAGTTGGTCGAGAGAAATGCCTTGCTCGAAGTCGGGACCGGTCAATTGAATATCCATGCATTGCCCTCCGTCGCGCCCGCCGGCGGTAGGGGCGCACGGCGTGCGCCCGGCACAATGGGCGCACGCCGTGCGCCCCTACTGCGTCAACCTCAAAAACTCCGCGCGGCTCGTCGCGTCCGTCCGCAGCGTCCCCAGCATCGACGACGTCACCATCTCCGTCTCTTCCTGGCGCACGCCGCGGCAGCCCATGCACAGGTGATGCGCGCGCAGCACCACGCCCACGCCGCGGGCGTCGAGATGTTTCTCCACCGCCTCGGCGATCTGCCGCGTCATCCGCTCCTGCACCTGCAGCCGCTTCGCGAAGCACTCTACCAGCCGGGCCAGCTTACTGATGCCGACCACTTTGCCCGGCAAGTAGCCGACTACTGCCTCGCCGTAGAACGGCAGGAGGTGATGCTCGCACGTCGAATAGAACGAGATGCCGCGGAGGATCACCATCTCGTCGCTCGTCTCCGCGAACGTCCGCGACAGAATCTCCGCCGGGTCTTCGGCGTAGCCCGCGGTCATTTCCCTCCACGCTTTCACCACGCGGGCGGGCGTGTCGCGCAAGCCGTCGCGCTCGGGCTCCTCGCCGATGAACCGCAACAACGTTGTGACCGCTTCCTCGGCCTCCGCGGCCGGAAATTGAAGAATTCGTGCTGTGTCCTGTGACAAGATGACTCCCTTCTGCCTATGTTTTACAAGCTAATCATTGCGAAATCAATCCTTCTCACGCTCTTGGCCACAAACGTAACCGCCCAGACACCGCCGCAACCCGACCGCCTCACCCGCGGAATCGCGCAGGTGCGGCAGTTCTGGCGCGCGTCGGACGGCGATCAGAAGGCATTCGACGAGCTCGTCAAGACGAGCTTCGCGGCCGATCAGCAAACGCTCGACGCGCTCTTCGCGCGGATGGAGTTCGCCTTCGAGTCGATCGACGGCCACTTCACGATGATGGGGCGCGATCTCCGCCGGCAGTCGGACCTCGACGTCGGCCCGATTTATCCCTTCGACGAGATCCTCGGCGGCTACGCGCCGGGCGCGCACCTCGACGACGACCTCTTCGAGAACAAGCTCGCCTTCGTCGTGCTCCTCAACTTCCCACTGACGACGCTTGAGCAGAGGCTGACCGAGGGCGACAAATGGTCGCGGCGGCAGTGGGCGGAGGCGCGGCTGGCGCAGCGCTTCTCGCGGCGCGTCCCGGCCGAAGTGAACCTGGCGAATGCGAAGTCCGGCGCGGAGGCGGCGCAGTACGTCTCGACCTACAACATCTGGATGCACCACCTCGTCGACGACGCCGGCCATCGCCTCTTCCCGCCGAAGATGCGCCTGCTCGAGCACTGGAATCTGCGCGACGAGATCAAGGCCGAGTACGCCGACAAGGCGAACGGCCTGGCCAAGCAGCGGATGATCGTCCGGGTCATGGAGCGGATCGTCGATCAGACGATTCCGAACGATGTCGTCGACAATCCCGCCGTCGATTGGAATCCGATCTCGAACGCGACGAAGCCGGCGACGGAGAACGACGCGCCCGGGCACAAGCCCGAGTCACGCATCGACGGGCCGAGCTCCCGCTACGCCACGATCCTCAAGGAATTCCGCGCCGCGAAGCTCGTCGATCCGTACACGCCGACGGCGCCGACGCTGATCGAGCGCCGCTTCAACGAAGGGCGCGAGATCCCCGAGGCGCGCGTGCGGGCCATGCTCGAGGCGGTGCTGACGTCGCCGCTCGTGCCGCGCGTGGCGAAGCTCATCGAGAGTCGCCTCGCGCGCCCGCTCGAGCCGTTCGACATCTGGTACAACGGCTTCCAGCCGCAAGGCGCGTACACCGGCGCGCAGCTCGACGAGATCGTGCGCAAGCGCTATCCCAACGCCGAGGCGTACCACGCCGACATGCCGCGCATGTTCCAGCAACTCGGCTTCTCCGCCGAGACGGCGAAGTACCTCGCCGACAACATCGTCGTCGATCCGGCGCGCGGCTCCGGCCACGCCTTCGGGCCGGGCATGCGCAGCGATCATCCGCATCTGCGCACGCGCGTCGGCAAGGAGGGGATGGATTACAAGGGCTACAACATCGCCGTGCACGAGATGGGGCACAACGTCGAGCAGACGTTCTCGATGAACCGCGTCGACCACTATCTATTGTCGGGCGTGCCGAACACCGCGTTCACCGAGGCGCTGGCGTTCGTGTTCCAGAACCGCGATCTGGAGCTGCTCGGATTGGCCAAGCCGTCACCGGAGTCCCGCGCGCTGCAGACGCTCAACGATTTCTGGGACACGTACGAGAAGTGCGGGATCTCGCTCGTCGACACGGAGATGTGGCACTGGATGTACGACCATCCGAACGCCACGGCGCCGGAGCTGAACGCGGCGGTGGTGCAGATCTCAAAGGACATCTGGAACCGCTACTACGCGCCGGTGTTCAAGAAGCGCGACGTGACGCTCCTCGGCGTGTACGCGCACATGGTCGACTCGCGGCTTTATCTCCCGGATTACGCCATCGGGCACATGATCGCCTTCCAGATCGAGGAGCAGATGGAGCGGGCCAAGTCGATCGGGCCGGAGTTCGAGCGGATGGCCAGCTACGGCAGCGTGACGCCGGACCTGTGGATGAAGCACGCGACGGGCGCGCCGGTGGGGCCGGAGGCGTTGCTGAAAGCGGCGAGTAGCGCCGTCGTCCTCGACGGCCGCACGGGCGGCGTCCCGCCGCCGTAGGCGCCGAGACGGCGCCACTCCGGCCGGCGAGACGCCGACGCTACCTACTTCTTCGGAACGGTCTCGAGGTTGATGGCGATGGCCACGTCGTCAGCGAGCAAAAACCCGCCGTTGTCGAGGGCCTTGTTCCAGTTGATGCCATAGTCCTTGCGGTTCAGCGTCGTGTCGAGCTCGAAGCCGGCGCGCTCGTTGCCCCACGGGTCCTTCTGAAACCCGAGGAACTGGACCGGGAGTGTGACCTTCTTCGTCACGCCGCGCATCGTCAGGTCGCCGGTGACGTCGAAGACGTTCTTCGTCTTAGACGGCGCGATCGCGGTCGACTTGAAGCGGATCTCCGGGTTCTTCTCGGCGTCGAAGAAGTCGGGCGTGCGGAGATGCTTGTCGCGGTTCGGATCGCCGGTGTTGATCGACGCCGTCTTGATCGTGAACTCGACGGATGACGCGCCGGGATTGGCGCGGTCGAGGCTCACGGCGCCGCTGAAATCGTCGAACTTGCCCGTGACCTTGCTCATGAGGTGCTTGACCGTGAACGTGGCCTGGGAGTGGGCGCGGTCGACGACGTAGGTCTGCGTGTCGGCGAACGCGGCGGCGGCGGCGAGGGTGAGAGCGAAAACGAGTGCAATGCGTTTCAAGATTTGGCCTCCAGTTTCAGTGTTGCGTTGATTCCTTCGCGCGTCCGGTCGAGGAGCTCGATCAGTTGCGCGACGTCTTTTTTACCGAGGGGGCGGAGCGCGTCGTCGCCGGCGGCGCGCACCGGCTCGTCGAGCTTCCCGAGGAGCGTGAGGCCTGCCGGCGTGATGCGGCAGAAGACCTGCCGGCGATCCGTGGCGCAGCGCTCCCGGGCGACGAGCTTCTTCGACTCCAGGCGGTCGATGAGACGGGTGATGCCAGGCGTCTGCTCGATCATGCGCTCGGCGATCTCCAGCGTCGGCAACCCTTTGTCGCCGGCGCCGCGGAGGATGCGCAGGACGTTGTACTGCTGCCCGGTGATGCCGTGCCGCTCGATCACCGCGTCGATGAGGCGATTGACCAGGTCGGCGGTGCGCAGCAGGGCCACCGTCGCCTCCTGCGTGGCGGAGGAGAAGGGGCGGGTCTGTTTGAGCTCCTTTACGATCGGCATCGCGGGCATACGCTACCGCTCAATAGTTGACGCGTCAAGTAAATTCCCTGTGCCACAATTCTTCCGTCCATGTTTCCGACAGAATTTGCCGATCTCCTCAACCGGCGCGGACGGAAGCTGCTCGACGGCGACGGCCGCGGCCACGAGGTCTTCCGCCGCCGCGGGGCCACGCCGATCGTGCTGTACGAAAACCTGATCGACGACGACACGGCCCGCCGCTGCATCGCGGACCTCGACCGCGGCATGTACCCATATCTGAAACGGATGTACACGCCGATCCCGCGCGAGGCCATCGCGAAGATGAAAGAGAACTACTCGGACCGGCTGCGGAAGACGGTGCGCGTGCGGACGGCGACGTTCAACTCGCCGAAGTCGCGCGTGCTCGACGCCGCGAACGCGATCGGCTTGGGGCCGATGCTCGCCTCGCAGACGTTCCTGCGCTTCGCCGAGGTCGTGGTGGGGCAGCCGATGCGGAGCGATTGGTGGGGACGGCAGGTCATCTGCTACGAGCCCGGCGACTACAGCGGCCCGCACAACGATCACCACCCCGAGCACGACGAGATCAAGAACGGCTTCGTCGACGTCCACATCATGTTCTCGAACGACGCCGTCGCCTCACAGCTCCTGGTCTACGAGGAAAAGGGATTCCTCTCGCGCAGCCACGAGGTCGCCGGCCCGTCCGGCATCGCCGTCTACCGCCTCCCCTTCTGGCACTACACGACCCCGCTCGTTGCCCGGAAAGGTCGGGAGGGGGAGGCGCGGCGGTGGCTGCTACTGGGGTCGTTTCATTTTGCGACTCCGCCGAAGAGGCTGATGTATCGGTGAGACCCGGAGGTCACGGGTCACAGGTGACGGGTGACAGGTGGTGACGGGTGTTGTGCGCCTACGGTTCTCACCTGTCACCCGTTACCTGTGACCTGTGACCCCTTGACATTAAACGAACGTTCGTTCTATTCTGCGCGAATGAACGCCATCCGCGACGACTTCAACCCAAAGTTCGTCTACTTCTCCCCCGTCGACGGCGATCTCGCCGCCCACGTCGACGGCGCGATCCGCACCTACTGCGGCGAGGCCTGCGTTCCTGTGGGAGAGCTGGTGCTCGAGTCGCTTGGGACGCCTGCGGCGGGGACGATGCGCGTCGACCTCTGGGTCGAGAGCCTCGACGACACCAGCGTCACCTACGGCTTCCTCTGCTCGAACGCGAACGGCTCGGCTGCCTACGCCCGCGGCGAGCGCACGGTCCGCAAGAACGCCGGCCGCAGCGAGCGGCGCCTGCTCCGCGACCTTCACGCCTTCGCATGAAAGGCCAGCGCACCCGCGCCAGCATCCTCCAGCACGCCGTCGACCTCGCCTCGGTCGAGGGACTCGAAGGGCTGACGATCGGCCGTCTCGCCGAGGAGCTCGGAATGTCGAAGAGTGGTCTCTTCGCCCACTTCGGCTCGAAGGAAGAGCTGCAGCTCGCCGCCATCGAATCGGCCGGCCAGCGCTTCATCGACACAGTCATGCGCCCGGCGCTCGAGGCGCCGCGCGGCTATCCGCGCCTCGTGGCCATCTGCAACTCGTGGCTCGACTACGTGCGCCGCCGCGTCTTCCCCGGCGGCTGCTTCTTCGCCGCGGCGTCATTCGAGTTCGACGGGCGTCCCGGCATGGTGCGCGACGCGGTCAAGAAGCAGATGGACGACTGGTTCGGCGCGCTGGAGCGCGCCATTCGGATGGCCAAGGATGAAGGGCACCTCGAAGCCGACGTCGACCCGGCGCAGCTCGCGTTCGAATTGAACGCGCTCTTTTTCGGGGCGAACTTCGCGTACAACCTGCGCCACGACGAAGAGGCGTTCGCGCGGGCGCGGCGGGCGATCGAGCAGCGGCTCGAGTCGGTGAGGCGCTACGACGTTCCTCCGGCGCCGTCGCGACGCGCGGCAGCCCGCGACTTCGTCGACTAGCGCATCCGCTGCGCGAAGAGCCACTTCGGCAGATCGGCGTTGCCGTACGCGGTGTCCCACACGTCGTGTCCGGCCCCTTTGACCTCCGTGTAGCGCACGATGCCGCCGGCGCGCTGCAGCGCCGCCACCATCCGCCGCGACTCCGTCACCGGCACGACGTCGTCCTCCGACCCGTGCCAGGCCCACACCGGCTGTTTTCCGATCGCCGCGGCAAGCGTCGCGTACGGATCGGGCGCGCCGACAATGCGGGCGATGTCGGGCGGAGGATCGCTCGGGAACGGATCGTCGCGCTGCCGCACCACCTCGCCGCACACCGGCACGATGGCCGCGAATTTCTTCCGGTGCCGCGCCATGTACCACACGCCCGCCCCGCCCATGGAGACACCGGTGAGATAGACGCGCTTCGGATCGCCGCGGAATTCGCGGATGCTCTGATCGAGCGCCGCCAGCGCCTGCTGCTCTTCCTCGCCGTACCACTCCTCGCCGAAGCGGCACTGCGGCAGGACCACGATGGCCTTGTAGCGGCTGCGGTAGTGCTCCAGCGACGGGCCGAGACCGAGCGCGAGCTGGCGGAGGTTGTCGTTCCCCCGCTCGCCGCTGCCGTGAAGAAAGAGGATGACGGGCCAGCGCCGGAGCTTGGTGAAGTGCGGCGGCAGCCAGACGCGATACTTGTAGGTGTGGCCGTTCACGACGACGCTGCGCTCGAGAGCGTGCGCGGGCTGATCGCAGTTCGCGAGGAGGACGAGCGCGAGGAGGGCGGCGGCGGCGCTGCGCACTATTCGAAGAGGTCGTACTCGACGGCGGGCTCCGCCTCGACGTCGGAGCGCCACGTCTCGAAGACGTACAGGTCCCAGTGCAACAGGAAGACCTCGCGCGACATCTCCCAGCGGGCGCTCAAGCCGGGCGCGAGGCCGCGCTTGTCCTCCTTGGTGAGGTGGCCGAGGTTGTAGATGATGGTCTGGCGCTGCCGGTAGCCGGCGCGGGAGCAGAAGAAGTTGAGCGCCGCCTCGATTTTGAAACGTTCCTGGTAGCGCAGCGGCACTGTGTCCCACACGAAGCGGCGCATGACCCGGATGCCGGAGAGGACGGGGCCGAATTTCATCTGCAGGTGGAAGAAGTTGCGGATGGGGCCGCGGTTGCGGACGCCGATGTTCATGTCGCACTCGTCGCGCAGGACCGGCCCTAGAAGCGAGGTGATGTGCTCGCGGGTGAGGTTGAACATGTCGCCGTCGACGAAGAAGAGGATGTCGTGGCTGGCGTAGTCGACGCCCATGCGCATCGCGTAGCCCTTGCCGCGGTTCTCGCGGAGGGCGATGGTGGTGACGCCGTCGAAGGCGCGGGCGATCTCGACAGTGCGGTCGCTGGAGCCGTCGCTGACGACGACGACCTCGTCGATCAGCTCGCAGCCGGTGAGAACTTCGAGAACCTCAGCGATCGTCTTTTCTTCGTTGTACGCGGCGATGATTGCCGATATCCCCACTCATTCACCTCGGACTTGACACGGGCATCGGTTGCAACCGGCAGACCATAACATACTCAAGTCCTGAGTCCTGGGTCCTGCGTCCTGAGTGTTACAAGGCGTCCCCGTCCGGCGTCACTCAGGACCCAGGACTCAGGACTCAGGACTCCGTTTTTCAGGCGCTTCCTTTGCAGTTTTTCCCGCCGTGACCAAGCGCCCTCTCGTCCTCGCTTCGCTCCTGACCGGACTCTGCATCGCCCTGTCCGTATTGACGCTGTCGATCTCCGGCTGCAGCGCGCTGCAGAATCTGAACATCGTCAATCCTTCGTACAGCCTGCGCGCCGTCGACCCGCACATCAACCTGGCCATCCCGCCGTCGATGGACTTCGATTTGACCGTCGGCGTCGACAACCCCAACGCGGTCGGCCTGCGGCTCGATCAGTTCGACTTCAACCTGCTGGTGAACGGCAACAACATCGCCAACGGCACGACGTTCGATCGCATCCAAATCCCCGCCCGCGGCTTGGGCGACGTCCGCCTCCGCACGCACGTGTCCTACGACAGCGCCAGGGCGATCTTTCAGCAGGTGGTCAACCTGATCCAAGGCAACCGCGCCCGCTACGAGATCCGCGGCAACGCCGCGTACGACACGCCGGTAGGGCGGCTGACGTTTCCGGTTAACGTGATGAGGTAGGGGACTTGGCGCGCTCCTTCCGGAGCTCCCATTGCGCCATCGTTTCGTCGAGCATCCGCCGAATCTCTTCGAAAGACTTCCCTTCCATGTCCCGTGACAGTTGCTCGCGCGCCTGCCGCATGAACTCGACGGCATGAAAGCCGGGAATGATCTCGTCGTCCTTCACCATGAGCCGATGACCTTGACCGGCGACTGAATTTCGAGCTGCGAATAACCCAGACGCTGGTTGACGGAATTGTATCGCCGAATCCTGGGCGGATTCACGATGTGACGGAAGTTCCAGCTCACGAGCACATCGATTCTCGCGATCGTAGCGAGGGCAATATGTTCTGCGTCCGTGTGACTGGTCTCGGTCACCGCTCCTTCCGCGACATACTGGTTGGCCAATTCCAGTGATTCGGGTGACGCCGTGATCAATTCGTGCGGATATTCATCGACGAGAGCTCGTACGGCCTCGGGTGCCGGTTCAAGCTCCCGCAGCGTCAGGTCCGAAATCACCATCGTCGTCTCTCCGCGGGCGAACGTCTGAAACAACCGCCGCGTCGCGACCTCGAACTCCGGATCGAAGTACCCTCCGATGACCGACGTGTCCACATAAATCCGCACCGGCCGAGGATACCTCGGCCGGCTCTCCTACTCCCCTCCCCTACCCCCGCACGTTGCGCGTCACCGTGATCGTCTCCGCCACATACCTGCCGTTGTCGTTATAGCCGCGCACGGTGATCTCGTCGCCGCGCTCGAGGTCTGTCGGGCTGTACGTGCGGCCGCCGTACTGCACCTGCGTCCGGCTGTCGTAGTAGATCGACGACGACCCCTGGCTGCTGCGCAGGTTATTGACGTAGGCGACGTTCAGGTCGATGCGCTGAGCGCTCGTGTCGATGAAATTCACCGTCCCGCGCACGTCGGACGGTGTGCTCTGCGACGGGCTGCCGAGAATGCCGCCGAGGTCGCCGAGTCCGCCGGAGCCGCACGCGGCGAGCAGAAGCAGCACCGCAAGAATGGATAGCTTTCGCATAAATCTCCTCCTGCTCCAGAATCAGCAAGGACCACGCCGT
Source organism: Thermoanaerobaculia bacterium (assembly GCA_036522835.1). GTDB lineage: Bacteria > Acidobacteriota > Thermoanaerobaculia > Gp7-AA8 > Gp7-AA8 > DATDFB01. The sequence continues at coordinate 10,554 of DATDFB010000282.1, forward strand.
GAGACACCGATTTTTCGTTCCGCATGTGCTCGCCGCCGGCGCCGTCGTCGCGCTCGAAGGCGACGAGCTCCACCACGCGCGCGTCGTGCGTTTGCACGAGGGCGAAGAGATCGAAGTCTTCGACGGACGCGGCGGCGCGTGGAGCGCGGTCGCGCGCGAACTGCCGTCGGTCGAGCTCGTAACGGCCGTCGGCGTCGACCGCGAGCCGCGCGTCGCGCTGCACCTGGCCATGGCCATCATCAACCTCGACAAATTCGAGCTCGTCCTGCAGAAGGCCACGGAGCTCGGCGTCCGCTCGATCATCCCGCTCGTGACCGAGCGCATCGAAGTGCGCGCGGAGCGCTATCGCGGCAAGGGCGAGCGATGGCGGAAGATCGTCTTCGAGGCGGTGAAGCAGTCGGGACGCGCGCTCGTGCCGGTCATCGAGGAGCCGGCGCCGTTCGACGACGTCGCGCGGCGCGACGGGACGAAAATCGTCTTCGATGCCGACACGCCGCCGTCCGAGGCGCGGCACTTCGACGCGGCCACGCTCTTCGTCGGACCCGAGGGCGGGTGGTCTGAGCGCGAGCTGGAGACCGCGCGAGAGCACGGCTGCGCATTCGCGCGGCTCGGTCCGCGGCGGCTCCGCGCGGAGACCGCCGGCATCGTCGCCGTGGCGCGGTTCGCCGGACTGGAGTGAGCGCGCCGGGACCCACGGCACGCACCCTGTACTACACTTCGCCGCCATGGCTGACACGCTGTCCATCACCGACAATCGCACCGGGAAGTCGTACGAGGTTCCGATCGCCGACGGGACCATCAAAGCGCTCGACCTGCGGCAAATCAAGACCGACGCCGACGACTTCGGCCTCATGACCTACGACCCGGCCTTCATGAACACGGCCTCATGCCGCAGCGCCATCACCTTCATCGACGGCGACAAAGGCATTCTCGAGTACCGCGGCTATCCGATCGAGCAGCTCGCCGAGGGAGCGACGTACCTCGGCACGGCCTACCTCCTCCTCAACGGCGAGCTCCCGAACCAGCGCCAGCTCGACGAGTGGACGCACAACATCACCTACCACACGATCATCAACGAGAACCTCCGCAAGCTCCTCGACGCCTTCCGCTTCAACGCCCATCCGATGGGGAAGCTGATCTCGACGATCGCCGCCCTCGGCACGTTCTATCCCGAGGCCAAGAACATCTTCGACGCCGAATGCCGTCAGAAGCAGATCTACCGCCTGATCGCGAAGATGATCACCATCGCCGCGTTCAGCTACCGGCACATGGTGGGGATGCCGTACGCCTATCCCGACAACGACCTCTCCTACCCCGCCAACTTCCTCAACATGATGTTCAAGACGACGGAGGTGAAGTACACGCCGCACCCGGCGCTCGTGCGCGCGCTCGACGTGCTCTTCATCCTCCACGCCGACCACGAGCAGAACTGCTCGACGAACGCCATGCGCGCCGTCGGCAGCTCGCACGTCGATCCCTACTCCGCGGTCGCCGCGGCGGCCGCCGCGCTCTACGGCCCGCTGCACGGCGGCGCGAACGAGGCTGTGCTGCGCATGCTCGCGGAGATCGGCTCGGTCGACCACGTCCCCGAGTTCATCAAGAAGGTGAAGTCCGGCGAAGGCGGACGGCTGATGGGCTTCGGCCACCGCGTCTACAAGAACTACGACCCGCGCGCCCGCATCATCAAGCGGACCGCCGAGGAGGTCTTCGAGGTGACGGGGAAGAACCCGCTGCTCGAGGTCGCCCTGGAGCTCGAGCGTATCGCCCTCGAGGACGACTACTTCGTCAGGCGCAAGCTCTATCCGAACGTCGACTTCTACTCCGGCCTGATCTACCAGGCCATGAAGTTCCCGGTCGACATGTTCCCGGTCCTCTTCGCCATCCCGCGCGTCTCCGGATGGCTCGCGCAGTGGCAGGAGATGCTGCTCGATCCCGACCAGAAAATCGCCCGGCCACGGCAGATTTTCACGGGACCGCAGCGGCGGGAGCTGGTGCCGATCGAAAAGCGGGAATGAGTGGCGGGCACGTCCCGTTCCGTCGAGTGCCGGTACCCGGAAAGGTTTCGCCGTGAAAGCTTCCAGGTACATTTTTGCAGCGCTTCTTCTCGCATTCGTTTCCGTTCCACTGGCTGCGCAGCTGAATGACACCTACGTCATTCCGGCCGCGGCCAACGTGCCGGGCGCCTTCGGCACGCGATGGATGACGCGCTTCAGCGTCTTCAACCCGCAGACCTACCCGTTGCGCGTGTCCGTGGTGTACGTGCCGACGGGTGGCGGCGTGGGCATCGAGAAGCTCTTCGATGTTCCGGCCAACGCCGTGGCGCTGTGGGACAACGTCCTTCGCGATGTTTTCGGCGTCAACGGCAGCGGGGCGCTCCTCGTGGCCACGTTCCCCGAGGACAATCCGACGGTCGAGGACAAAGTCATCGCGCGCGTCTTCCTCGCCAGCACCGACACATTCAACAACGCGCCCAGCGGCACGTTCGGACAAACCATTCCGGGCGTGTGGGCGGGGCTGAAGAACGACGGCGTCACGGCCATCGCCCACGGCGTCCGCAATCTGGCCAAGGAGGGGTGGCGCGCGAACGTCGGCGCGGTGAACCTCGGCCGGCAGACCGCGCACCTCCTCGTCAGCGTCTACGACTTCGACGGCAACACGATCCTGAACAAAGCCTCGTTCGACGTGCCGCCGCTCGGCCACATGCAGGACGGCCTGCCGGTGCAGGTCGACCGCGGCGCCGTGGAGTTCTTCCTCGACGATCCGTCCGGCACGGCCTTGGTCTTCCCGTACGTCTCGATGATCGACCAGTTCTCCGGCGATCCGACGTACTTCTCACCGACGCTTCTGGCGACGCCGAAGTACCTTTTCGGCAAGCAGGCGATGGCGGTGACGGACCCGACCACGATCGGGCGCAGGATCACGACCGAGGACGCCCGCCGGGTGCGCGAGAACGCGCAGCACCTCGGCGTCGTGGCGGTGCAGACGAAGGCATACAATCGCGCGCCATGACGGCCGCGATTCTCGAAACAGCACTCCCCTTCCCGCTGGCTCGCCGAGGAAAAGTACGCGACGTGTACGACCTCGGCGAGTCCTTTTTGTTCATCGCCACCGACCGCATCTCCGCGTTCGACGTGGTGCTCTCGCCAGGCATCCCGGACAAGGGAAAGATCCTCACGCAGATCTCGAACTTCTGGTTCCGGCGCTTCCCCGACGTGCCGAATCATCTGATCGAGACCGCGTTCGACGAGTTCCCGTCCGAGGTGCGGGCGCATCCCGATCTGCGCGGCCGGAGCGTGCTGGTGAGGAAGTGCCGCGTCGTGCCGATCGAGTGTGTGGCGCGCGGGTATCTCAGCGGCTCGGGGCTGAAGGAGTACGAGAAGAGCGGGACGGTGTGCGGCATCCCGCTCGAGCCGGGGCTCGTGAACGGCAGCAAGCTGCGCGAGCCGATCTTCACGCCGGCGACGAAGGAGGAGACCGGCCACGACGAGAACATCTCCTTCGAGCGGATGTGCGCGATCGTCGGCGACGACCTCGCGCGTCAATTGAGGGACCTCACGCTGATGCTCTACGCGAAGGCGGCGGAGTACGCGCGGACGCGCGGGATCATCATCGCCGACACGAAGTTCGAGTTCGGCATCGCGGACGGCGAGATCGTCTGGATCGACGAGGCGCTGACGCCCGACTCGTCGCGCTTCTGGCCGGCGGATCAGTACGCGCCGGGCAAAAACCCGCCGTCGTTCGACAAGCAGTTCGTGCGCGACTGGCTGGAGACGACCGGGTGGAACAAGACGCCGCCCGCGCCGGAGCTGCCCTCGGATGTGGTGGAGAAGACGCGGGCGAAGTACATCGAGGCGTTCCGGGAGCTCACGGGCGAGGAGCTTTGAACGACAGCGGCGGCATGGCCGCCGCACTCCGCATCAACTCTCTCGCGACCGTGGCGAGCGCCGTGCGTAGCGCGCGCGGACTCCGCACCGTGAACGCGAACGGCAGCCGCGCCAGCTCGCGGGCGAACCATTTGAGATCGTCGCACTGGCCGCGCAGGAGCACGGCTTTGTCCATTGGCTCGAGGATGCCGATCGTGGCGAAGAGCTCGCGCTGCGCGGTCAAGAGGTCGGTGTGCAAGACGACCTCGACGGCGTGCTTGCGCGGGATCGTGGCGACGGAGACGGTGAGGTGCTGCAGCGCATCGAAGTCCGCCGGCCGCGCGAACGGCGTTTCGAGCACGCGCACGCTCTGGATGCGGTCGAGCCGGAACGAGCGGATGCCGCGGCGGAGGTGGCACCAGCCGACGGCGTACCAGCAGCCGCCGCGGTAGGCGAGCCCGTACGGATCGAAGCCGCGCTCAGCATCGTGGTAGCGCATGTGCACGCGCACGTGCGACTGCGCGGCGGTGCTGAGCGCGGCGAGCGCGCTCGCGCCGGCCGCGGAAACGGGACGCGAGAGATCGAGCTGCACGGTCTCGTCGACGGCGCGGATGCGGCGTTTCACCGCCGGAGGCATGACCCGCTCGAGCTTCGCCTGCGCGCTCGCCACCGCGGGCGAAGCGATGCCGAGGCCGCGCGCGGCGAGGAGGCCGACGGAGAGGGCGAGCGCTTCGTCGTCGGTGAACATCATCGGCGGCAGCTTGAAGCCGGCCACGAGGCCGTAGGCGCCGTGACGTCCGCGCTCGGCGACGAGCGGAATGCCCATCTCTTCGAGGACGGTGACGTAGCGGCGCACGGTACGGCCATCGACGCCCAGGCGCTCGGCAAGCAGCGCGCCGGACATGGGGCCGTGCGTCTGGAGGAGCTCGAGCATGGCGAGGACGCGGGTGGTATGCATGGGACTTTGGGTGACAGGTGACGGGTGACAGGTGACGGGTCGACCTGTGACCTGTTACCCGTGACCTGTGACCCGTCACCCGTAATTAGGACACCTTTCGCCCGCATTCCGCAATACCCTCCTCGCATGACGCACCTCACCGCGCTGTGGCTCTTCTTCCTCCTCGTCGCCGGCGTCGTGGCCCTTCCCGGCCTCGACATGGCCTTTGTGCTTGCGAGCGCAGCGAGCGGCGGGCGGCGGGGCGGCTTCGCGGCGATTGGCGGGATCGCTGCCGGCGGGATCGTGCACGTCGTCATGGCCACGCTCGGGATCGCGGTCGTGCTGCGGGTCATGCCGGCGGCGTTCAATGCGGTGCTGGTAGTGGGGGCGGCGTACATGGCCTGGATCGGGTGGTCGATCGCGCGCCAGCGGAACGCCGCCGCTCCGGAAGCCAAGGCGACGGCGACTGCGATCACGACGTTCCGGCGCGGGGCGGTCACGAATCTTCTGAACCCGAAGGCGTACATCTTCACCCTCGCGGTCTTCCCGCAGTTCATGCGCAGCGAGTTCGGGCCGCTGTGGCTTCAGGCGGCGGAGATGTCGGCCATCATCATCGCCACGCAGGTGACGATCTACGGCGCCGTCGCCCTCGCGGGCGGGCGGTGGCTGCAGCGCTCGCCCATGATGGTCCGCGCGGTCGGCGTGCTGCTCATCGGCTTGTCGGTGACGACGCTGATTTGCGGTGTTCGACTTTGACCTTCGTCTTGATCCCGCCGCGCACGTAGAAGTCGCCCTCGACCTCGATGAAGCGCGGGTCGAGCGCGGCGATGAGGTCGTCGGCGATGCGGTTCGTCACCGCCTCATGGAACGCCCCCTCGTCGCGGTACGACCAGAGGTAGAGCTTGAGCGACTTCAGCTCCACGCAGCGCTCGTCGGGAACGTAGCGGATGCGGATCGTGGCGAAGTCGGGCTGCCCGGTCATCGGGCAGACGCAGGTGAACTCCGGCGCTTCGAAGTGGATCTCGTAGTCGCGCCCGGGCGAGGGGTTCGGAAACGTCTCGAGGTCTTTGGAGGGCTTCGTCGGCATCACTTCTTCACGGGAGCGGCCGCCATCAGCTTCTGATTGAGCTCCTTGATCCGCTCTTGCAGCTGCGCGATCTTGGCCTGTGCGTCGGCGCGCAACCGCTCGGCATCGCCGCGCAGGCGGGCGATCTCCTCGTCCTTCTGCGAAACGCCCGCCTGCTGCTGGGAGGCTTGCTGCGTTCGCCATTCCAGATCGTGGCGGAGGTTCTCGATCTGCTCGTCCTTGTCCGCGAGGCGCTGGCGCCACTGCACTTCCTGCTCTTCGTAGAGCCGCTTGATGTCCATCAGCTCCGTGATCTGCGAGAAATCGGAATAGCTCGGGGCCATCTCTCCTCCCTGGCGCACGCGCTCCTCGATCTGCGGGAAAAGCTTGCGCAGCTTCAGCGACAGATCGTCGGGATCGCTCGAGAGCGCCATGGCGTCTTCGTAGGTGATCTTCTGATGCACGAGCAGGGCGATGAGCGACTGGTTCATCGACTGCATGCGGTAGAGCCCGACCGACGACTCCATCTCTTCGAGGAGGTCCTTGGTCTGGCCGTCTTCGATGAGCTTGGCGATGCGCGGCGAGTTCTTCATCACCTCGACCGCCGCCGTCATCCGCCCGTCGCGCGTCTTGACGAGCTTGAGCGAGATGATGCCGCGCAGCACGAGCGAGAACTGCGAGCGGATCTGCTTGTGCTGGTCGGGCGGGAAGGCGTCGATGACGCGGTCGATGGTCTGGGCGGCGTTGTTGGTGTGCAGCGTCGAGTAGACGAGGTGCCCGGTCTCGGCGGCGGTGAGGACGGTCTGCATCGTCTCCACGTCGCGCATCTCCCCGACCATGATGACGTCGGGATCCTGGCGCATGGAGTTCTTGAGCGCCTCTTTGAAGTTCGGCGTGTCGGTGCCGACCTCGCGCTGGGAGATGGCCGCGGTCTTGTCCTGGAAGAGGAACTCGATGGGGTCCTCGATGGTGACGATGTGCAGCGGCTCGTTCTCCGACAGGTACGAGATCATCGCCGCCAGCGTGGTCGACTTGCCGGAGCCGGTCGGACCGGTGACGAGCACGAGGCCGTCGGGGATGTTGGTGAAGTCCTTGATGGCCGTCGGGAGCTCGAGCTGATCGATGGTCTGGATCTGGATGGGGATGCGGCGGAACACCGCGCCGACCGTGCCGCGCTGCATGTAGAGGTTGGCGCGGAAGCGGGCCACGCCGGGAACGCCGTAGCCGATGTCGACGGAGAGGTTGGCGTCGAACTTCTCCCGCTGCGTGCGGTTGAGAATCGGCAGGAGCATCTTCTCGAGGTCGCCCGGCTTGAGCGGCTCGGCCTTGACCGGAATGAGCTTCCCCTGCACGCGGATAAGCGGCGGCCGCATCGGCTTCAGATGAAGGTCCGACGCCTGCTGCCCGGCCATGAAGGTGAGCAGTTGGTTCAGGCTGTACGCCGGCTGCTCCGTCGCGGCAGGCGGTGCGCTTTGGACCGTCATCGAGGCGATTATAAGTGCTGAGTGCTGAGTGCTGAGTGCTGAGTGCTGTGTTGGTTTCGACTCAGCACTCAGCACTCAGCACTCAGGACTCGTTTCAGCGCCTGATGATCGAATCGATGATCATCAAGAACGCTTCCTGCTGCTTCGCCTCCGTTTTGTTGACCACGGCGATGGTCTCGCCGATGCGGAAGCGCTGGTGCAGCTCGTCCGCGGAGTGCGACGAGGTGACGATGATCCGCCGCGGGGAAAGGCCCTTCTGCCGCGCGTAGTCGACGAACTTCTTCCCGTCCATCCCCGGCATCTCCAGGTCGACGATGAGGAGGTCGATGGTGGCGTCGACCTTCGGCAGGGCATCGTACGGGTGCTTGTAGGTCTCGACGTCCACCCGATCGGGGTAGCGCTCCAGGATGAAGTTCGACCAGAGGTCGCCATAGGCCGGAGAGTCGTCGACGATGACGACGCGCTTGCGCGGCTCGCTGCTCATACGCGAAGGTCGAACTTTACGACGCCTCCCACCACCGTTGCCACCGGGCGCCCGGTCAGGGCCTCGCCGATGAACGGCGAGTTCGAGGCTTTGGAGTGAAACGTATTGGTGACCTGGTACCGCGCCTTGGTGTCGATCAGCGTGACATCGCCCAAGGCGCCGCGCCGGAGCGTGCCGCCGGGGAGATTGAAAATGCGCGCCGGACCGCAGGAAAAGAGGTCGATGAGCCGGGCCAGATCGACGACCTTCTGCAGGCGCGTGTGGCAGACGCCGAAGGCCGTCTCCAGGCCGATGACGCCGAACGGCGCGAGGTCGAACTCGACGTTCTTCTCGTCGAAGTGGTGCGGGGCGTGGTCGGTGGCGATGGCGTCGACCGTGCCGTCGGCGAGTGCCTCGAGAATGGCGTCGCGGTGCTCGGCCGAGCGGAGCGGCGGATTCATCTTCAGGTTCGTGGAGAACGACTGCACGGCGTCGTCGCCGAGGGCGACGTGGTGCGGAGTGACCTCGCACGTGACGTGGACGCCGTCCGCCTTGGCGCGGCGCACCGCGTCGACGGCGCCGCGCGTGGAGGCGTGGGCGATGTGGACGTGCGACCTCGTCAACGCGGCGAGAATCACGTCGCGGGCGACGAGTGTTTCTTCCGAGGCCGCGGGGATGCCGGCCATGCCGAGGAGCGTGGAGTAGTAGCCCTCGTGCATCACGCCGCCTTCGTTGAGATGCGCGTCTTCCTCGTGCGCGATCAACGGCATCTTCAGCATCGCGCAATACTCGAGGGCCCGGCGCATCAGCTGCGCGTTCCAGACCGGCTTGCCGTCGTCGCTCACGCCGACGCAGCCGGCCGCGCGCAGGTCGGCCAGCTCCGCGAGCTCTTCGCCTTTGAGGCCTTTGCTGACCGCGCCGATCGGATAGACGCGGCAGGCGCCGTTGCGCCGCGACTCGGCGATGATCATCTCCGTGACGGCGCGCTCGTCGTTCGGCGGCAGCGTGTTGGCCATGGCGCAGACCGCGGTGTAGCCGCCCGCGACGGCGGCGCGCGTCCCGGTGGAGATCGTCTCCTTGTGCTCCTGGCCGGGCTCGCGGAGGTGCGTGTGGAGGTCGATGAAGCCGGGGGCGACGACGAGGCCCGCGGCGTCGAGGACTGTGACGTTCGCCTTGATCTTGCGGTCGACCCTGGCGATCGCTCCGTCCTCGATCAGGACATCGAGCTTCGCGTCGAGGTCTTGGCTCGGATCGACGACCCTGCCGTTGGCGATGAGGAGGTTCATGACGAAATGCAGAATGCGGAATGCAGAATGCAGAATTGGAGAACCGGCGCGCCGCGGCGCCATTCTGCATTCTGCCTTCTGCATTCTGCATTACTCACTGAGGTGCGCTCCTCCCAACAAGTACAGCACGGCCATCCGCACCGCCACGCCGTTCGTCACCTGCTCGAGAATCACCGAGCGCTCCGGGTTGTCGGCGACGTCGGAGGCGATCTCCACGCCGCGGTTCATCGGGCCGGGGTGCATGACGATGGCCTCGGGCTTGGAGCGGCGGAGGCGCTCCGGCGTGAGGCCGAAGGTGTTGTAGTACTCGCGCAGCGACGGAAAGCTGAGCTTCCCCTGCCGCTCGATCTGGATGCGCAGCATCATGATCACGTCGGCGCCGTCGAGGGCCGCGTCGAGCGAGTGCACCACGCGCACGCCCATCTTCTCGATCTCCGCGGGGATGAGCGTCGGCGGCCCGGCCACCGTCACGTTCGCGCTCATTTTCGTGAGGAGATGAATGTTCGAGCGGACGACGCGGGAGTGGGCGATGTCGCCGACGATGGAGACGTTGATGCCGCCCAGGCGGCCCAGGCGCTCCCGGATGGTGAAGGCGTCGAGGAGGGCTTGGGTGGGGTGCTCGTGCGCGCCGTCGCCGGCGTTGATGATCGAGGCCGGCAGCCGCTCGGCCAGCATCTTCGGCGCGCCGGGGTGCTTGTGGCGGATGACGATCATGTCCGGACGCATGGCCATGAGGTTCTCGGCGGTGTCGATGAGGGTCTCCCCTTTTTCGACCGAGGAGCCGCTGGCGGAGAAATTCAGCGTGTCGGCGGAGAGGCGCTTCTCGGCGATCTCGAAGGAGACGCGCGTGCGCGTCGAGGCCTCCATGAAGAGGTTGATGACGAGCTGGCCGCGCAGGGCGGGGACTTTCTTGACGGGACGCTCAGAGACTTCCTTGAAGCCTTCGGCGGTGTCCAGAATCAGGGAGATTTCGTCGGGACTGAGAGGCTCGATGCCCAGTAGGTCTTTCGTGCGGAGCGAAGAGGTTTGGGCGCGCATCGATCTGAGTCCTGAGTCCTGGGTCCTGGGTCCTGAGTGCATCAACTCAGGACCCAGGACTCAGGACCCAGCACTTCGTTCATTTCTCCATGATCAAGACTTCATCCTCGCCGTCCGTTTCCGCGAGCTTGACCTTGATCACCTCGTTCGCGTCGGTCGGCACGGTCTTGCCGATGACGTCGGCGTGGATGGGGAGCTCGCGGTGGCCGCGGTCGACCAGCACGGCCAGCATGACCTTGCGCGGGCGGCCGAAGTCGATCAAGGCGTCGAGCGCGGCGCGCACGGTGCGGCCGGTGTAGAGGACGTCGTCGACCAGCACCACGACCTTGTCGTCGATCGGCTCGGGGAGCTTGGTCGGCTTGACCACCGGCTGCGGGGCGATGGTGGTGAGGTCGTCGCGGTAGAGGGTGATGTCGAGGATCCCGAAGGGGACGGGCGACTTCTCCATCTCCGAGATCTCCGAGGCCATCCGCTCCCCGATCGGCACTCCGCGGCTGCGGATCCCCACGATGAGGAGGTCGTCGAGGCCGCGGTTCTTCTCGACGACTTCGATGGCCATGCGGCGGATGGCGCGGTTCATCCGCGCGCCGTCGAGCAGTCGCTTTTTGACGTTCATGCGATGCGTTTCCTGGAAATTGGCGGCGGGAGGATAGCATGCGTCAGGTCACAGGTGACAGGGAACAGGTCACAGGTGGTTGTTGACCCAGGGGGAGCGTCATCGTCTGACCCCAACCTGTCACCCGTCACCTGTCACCCGTGACCCATCCCCTTCGGTTCGCCGAACCGTTAATTCGGTTCTCCGAATCACCGATTAGTTATTCAACATCCAGAACACACTTCCCTCACCATCCCGCTCCTTTATGCGGTTACCCCATAAAATCGGCCCGGAAGTGCTTGCTGTCACAACAGTTACCTCGACATTAGGCGTTGACTCGCCGACCTCTTTTCATAGAATACCCGCCACCAATAGCCACCGGTTCGGTACTCAATTCGTCGTTAGGAGCGCTCATGGATCAACGCTATTCAACAATCATCTTTGTCCCGCACGCGCGGGCGAAATTCCGAAAGTTGAAAGTGTCCCATCGCCTTCTCATCGGCGCCTTCTCCCTCGTCACCTCCTCGCTCTGCCTCTCGGCCTTCTTCTCCGTCCAGTACTTCACCTCCCTCTCCCAGACCCACGAGCTGAACAAGCTCCGCCGTGAGAACAAGGACCTCCAGAGCGCCAACGAGCAGTTCAGCAAGTCGGTCGAGTCGCTCCGGACGCAGCTCCGCACGGTCGAGGACCGCACGCGCAAGCTGGCCATCATCGCCGGCATCAATACTCTCGACGACACGAACGCCGGCGGCGTCGGCGGCCTCCGCCCCACGGACCTCGGCGACAATCCCTACCGCGACGATCTCGACAAGATGTCGCTCCGCTCCCGCCGCCTGAACGGCGACCTGTCCGTCCTGGAGCAGAAGTTCGTGGCCCAGGCCGAGCTCCTCTCCTCGACCCCGTCGATCGCGCCGGTGCACGGCATCCTGACCGACGGCTTCGGCGGACGCTCCGATCCCTTCACCGGCGAGCACGGCACGCATACCGCCGTCGACATCTCCTCGGCGGTCGGCCAGGCGGTCCGCGCCCCCGCGGACGGCATCGTGGTCAAGGCCGAGTGGGCCAACGGCTACGGCAACGTGATCTACATCGCGCACGGCTACGGCTACTCGACGCGTTACGGCCACCTCTCCAGCTTCGCCGCCCGCCCAGGGCAGCACGTGAAGCGCGGCGACGTGATCGGCTACGTCGGCTCGACGGGCCGCTCCACCGGACCGCACCTCCACTACGAGGTGCGCCTGAACAACAATCCGGTGAACCCGCTCGAGTACATCCTGAACGCGTTCTAAGCGTGCGCAAACCGAGACTCGGTCTCTTCGGCCTCGCTTCGCTGCTGATCGCCAACTCGGCCCTCGCCCAGGTCGTGCCGCGCCTCTTGTCGGCGGAGTCGAGCAAGCAACGCGCGGCGCGCGCCGGCGGCGTCCGGCCGCTCGCGGGCTGCACGCCGACGGCGATCTCGATCCCGTCGACGCGCACCGGAACGCTCACCACCTCGTCGTGCTACGACTCGATCATCAACGCCGTCGAGGACATCTATACGTTCACCGGCACGGCCGGACAGACGATCACGGTCGACTACTCGTCGACGCAGTACGAGACGTTCGTCTACTTCGAAGGATTGGTGAGCTACGCCGACGGCACGATCGAGAGCTCGTTCCTCTCCAGCGGCACGAGCCGCGCGCGCTTCACCTACACGTTCACGCAGACGCGCACGTACACGCTGGAGACGGAGTCGCTGTACGGGCCGGGCGACGGCCCGGCCTACACCGGCAATTACACACTGGCGATCACCACGGGCAGCGGCCCCACGACGGGCGCCTGCACGGCGAATTCGACGACGCTTTGCCTGAACAACAACCGCTTCGCCGTGACGGCGGCGTGGAAGACGACCGGCGGCCAGACCGGCAACGGCACGGCCACGCCGATCACCTCCGACACCGGCTACTTCACCTTCTTCAGCGCGACGAACGTCGAAGTCGTCGTCAAGGTGCTCGACGCCTGCGGTCTCAATCAGCGGTATTGGGTCTTCGCCGGAGGATTGACGGACGTGAACGTCACGCTGACGGTGAAAGACACGAAGTCGGGGACCACGCGGACGTATACGAACCCGCTCGGAGTCGCATTTCAGCCGATTCAGGACACAAACGCTCTGCCGGTCTGTCCGTAAGCCGATTCAGCTCGCAAAAGCTCGTTCGCAGAGATTTTTGTTACAACGGAAGAAAAACGAGCTCGTTTTAAGAAAAATCAGTTGGATCGAAGAAAATTTTTCTCCGTTGGAAGAGAAAAAAGCTCATTCGGAAGAAAAACGACCGAATCCGAAGAAAAACGAAGGGATCGGAGCGCTTTCGGCTTCAACCGACCCGTTCTTCTTCCCCTTTTGGCAAATCCCAGCGTTCCGTGATCCGCTCGTGCGTCAGCCAGCGCTCGCAGTCGAGCGCGGCCATGCAGCCGGTGCCGGCGGCGGTGACGGCCTGGCGGTAGACGTGGTCGACCGCGTCGCCGCAGGCGAAGACGCCCTGGATGTTCGTCGCGGTCGAGTTGTGATGCGGCAGGACGATGTAGCCCTTCTCGTCGAGCTCGAGCTGTTCCTTGTACGCGGCGGTGTTCGGCGTGTGGCCGATGGCCACGAAGAGGCCCTGCGTCGGGAAGTCCTCGACCGCGTTCGTCTGCAGGTTGCGGATCTTGAGCGAGGTGATGCCTCCCTCTTTGGTGCCGATGACTTCATCGACGGCGCTGTTGTAGCGGAACTCGATCTTCGGATTCGAGAGCGCGCGCTCCTGCATGATCTTCGAGGCCCGCAGGGCCTCGCGGCGGTGGATGATGGTGACTTTCGAGGCGAACTTGGTGAGGAACGTGGCCTCCTCCATGGCCGAGTCGCCGCCGCCGACGACGGCGATCTCCTTGCCGCGGAAGAAGAATCCGTCGCACGTCGCGCAGTACGAGACGCCGAAGCCCTGCAGCTCTTTCTCCGACGGCAGCCCGAGCTGCATGGCCGAGGCGCCGGCGGCGATGATCAGCGCGTCGCACTCGAAGATGTGCTGGTCGGTGGTGATCTCGAAGGGATGCGTGCGCAGGTTGACGCTCTCGATCTGCTCCATCTTGAAGACGGCGCCGAAACGCTCGGCCTGCTGGCGCATGAGGTCCATCAGCTTCGGCCCTAAGATTCCCTCGGGGAAGCCGGGGTAGTTCTCGACGTCGGTCGTGATCGTGAGCTGCCCGCCCGGCTGCAGTCCTTCGAGGACGAGCGGAGCGAGATTGGCGCGGGAGAGGTAGATCGCCGCGGTGCATCCGGCGGGGCCGGAGCCGACGACGATGACGCGGTACTTGGTGATCCGATCCATGGCGGCGCGCATTGTATCGCGCGCCGCCATGGCGTCCGGGTCAGTGGGAGCACTGGCAATCGCCGAGGGTAGACCGCTCCTCCCACCCGCCGTCGCACCATTCGTAGATTTCGGAGGGAAGCTCGTCCACGTCTAGACTGCACCTCGTATACGTCACCTCGAGCCAGTCGGCGCTCGTCGTTCCCCACCCTCCCGACCCGCCGCCGCAGAAATAGATGGTGTGGCCGACCAGCGTCGGGTTCGAGCCGCAACCGGTGAAGTACCAGTTGTCGACCCTGTAGTCCTGCTGAGCGTGGACGGATGGCGCGTACGAGGCGCTGAAGAGCAGCAATGCGGCGCAGAGAGCGAGGCGAGTGACGGTTTTGAATTTCATCCAATCCTCCTTTTGAGCCGGATCAGTGCGAGCAGGTACCGGTCTCGCTTTCATGCTGGCAGTATATTTTTACTTACTTGAATACACAAGCTCATTGCCGAGCAGCCGTTTCTGCCAGGCGCGCATGGCCGGGATGGAATCGAGCTCCGCGACGCTCTTCGGCCGCAGCGCCGCCACCGCCGCCAGCAAGTGCCGCGGGGCCACGACGGAAGGATCGATCTTCAGCTCCGCCGCGTATTTGTCGCGCACCCGCTTCAAGGCGTTGATGCGGCCGTCGAGCTCCTTGTCGCGCAGCCACGGCTTCGACTCGCCGCGCTCCGGCATCTGCTCCTCCGGCAGCGCCACGGCCTCGCGCACCAGGCGCACGATCTCGCGGCCGAAGCGGTGGCGATGCCCCGGCGTGAGCGCCTCGAGCTTCGGCAGGTCGGCCTCCTTCTGCGGCTTGATCTTCGCGGCGTCGAGGATCAGATCGTTGCTGAAGATCTTGAAGGGGGGGCGGTCGGCGGCGCGGGCCAGGCGGTCGCGGAAGTCGTAGAGCGCGCGCACGACGGCGAGCGAGCGCCGGTCGAGGCCGCCGATGCCTTTGAGGCGCCGGAACGGCTCCTCCTCCTCGCGCTCGGTCCAGCGCACCGTCTCCAGGCGCGCGAACTCCTCGAGCGCCCACTCCCACCGCCCCAGCGCCTCGAGCTCCGCGCGCAGTTTCTCCGCCAGCTCCACGAGGTGGCGCGTGTCGGTGGACGCATACGCGAGCATGTCGCGCGGCAGCGGGCGCTGGGCCCAGTCGGCGCGCTGGTGCGACTTGTCGAGCTGCAATCCGAAGTGCCGCTCCAGGAGCGCGGCCAGGCCGATGGCCTCGTATCCGAGGAGCTGGGCGCAGATCATCGTGTCGACGAGATTCACCGGCGCGAAGCCGAAGTCGCGGTTGAGAATGCGCAGGTCGTAGTCGGCGCCGTGGAGGATCTTGGTGATCTCGCGGTTCTGGAGGACGTCGCCGAAGCGGGCCAGGTCGAGCTTGCGCAGCGGATCGACGACGAAGTCCTCGCCGGGGATGGAGATCTGGATCAGGCAGACTTTGTCGAAGTACGAGTGCAGCGAGTCGGCCTCGGTGTCGACGGCGACGACGCGGTTCGACGCCACGCGGTCGAGGGCGAGGTCGAGCGAAGGCTGCTGGTCGATCCAGATCATCGTCCGAGCCCAATCGCGAATCGCTTCCGCTCGTACGCCGCCCGATCGAAGTCCCCGCGCGACGTCATGGCCCGCACGCCCACCTCGTCCTCGGCGAGCGCGAGCAGCAGCGCGGCATCCTCGGGTGAGGGCACCTTGACCGTCACGCCCTCGACGCTCGTCTCGCGCGCATTCGCGAACATCGATCCGTACAGCGCGTTGCTGGCCACGAGCACGTGCACGCGGACGCCGTCGAACATGAGGGGAATCAGGTCGAGCTCCTCGCAGCGCTCGAGCTCTTCGCGGTCGACGCCGAAGCCGCGGTTGGCGGCCATGGTCGCGACCTGATTCTTCTGCTCCGGCTTGAGCAGGGCGATGACGTCGACCGAGCCGCCGCCGGCGTCGCCGCCGAGCCACGCCGCGCGGGCGACGTTGCCGGCGAAGAGGTGATCGATGCGGAGGCGCGTCAGGAGATCGTCGACCGCGTGGATGGCGGGAATCGTTGTCAATCGCCGCAAGAGATAACACAATTCGCCGGTGCGCGCGGCACTTCTCGAGGCCATCTCCCGGCACTGGGGGTACGACTCCTTCCGGCCGCTGCAGGAAGAGGCCATGACGGCGGTGCTGCAGCGCCGCGACTCCCTCGTGGTCCTTCCCACCGGCGGCGGCAAATCGCTCTGCTACCAGGTGCCGGCGCTGCTGGGCGACGGCCTCACCGTGGTCGTCTCGCCGCTCATCTCGCTGATGAAGGACCAGGTCGACGGGCTGACCACGAGCGGCGTCGCGGCCGCGCAGCTCAACAGCTCGCAGTCATCGTTCGACCATCGCGTCCTCGAGCGCGATCTCCTCGATGGAGAGATCAAGCTCCTCTTCGTCTCGCCGGAGCGGCTGGCCATGCCGTCGTTCCGGGCCCTCTTGCGCGAGGCCAAGGTCGGCGCGTTCGCCATCGACGAGGCGCATTGCATCAGCCATTGGGGCCACGACTTCCGTCCGGAGTACCGGCAACTGCGCTCGCTGCGCGACACCTTCCCCGATGTCTCGATTCACGCATACACGGCCACGGCGACGCAGCAGGTGCGGCGCGACATCGCCGAGCAGCTCGCCCTGCGCGAACCGCTCGTTCTCGTCGGCGACTTCGACCGGCCCAATCTCACCTACCGCGTGCTGCCGCGGCAGGACGAGTGGACGCAAGTCCTCGCGGTGATCGAGCGGCACAAAGACGAAGCGGGCATCATCTACTGCACCCGCCGCCGCGACGTCGACGAGCTCGCCGAGAAGCTGCGCAAGAAAGGGATCGACGCCGTCGCGTATCACGCCGGCCTCTCGCAGGAGGAGCGCCGCCGCGCGCAGGACGCGTTCGCGTCGGAGCGCTGCGACCTCGTCGTGGCCACGGTCGCTTTTGGCATGGGCATCGACCGCTCGAATGTCCGCTTCGTCTTGCACATGGCCATGCCGAAGTCGATCGAGCATTACCAGCAGGAGAGCGGCCGCGCCGGCCGCGACGGCCTGGAGGCGGAGTGCACGCTGCTCTACTCCGGCGCGGACGTGGTGCTGTGGCGCTCGATGATCGAGAAAGGGAGCGAGGAGGCGGCGCCCGATCCGAAGTACGTCGAGTCGGCCATGCGGCACTTGACCGACATGGACCGCTATTGCTCCGGCACGACGTGCCGCCACCGCGCGCTCGTCGAGTATTTCGGCCAGCGCTACGCAAGCGATTCCTGCAACGCCTGCGACCTCTGTCTCGGCGAAACGGAAGACGTGCCGGAGGCGCTCGTCGTGGCGCAGAAGATCGTCTCGTGCGTCGTGCGCGTCCGCCAGAGCTTCGGCGTCGGCCACGTCATCAGCGTGCTGCGCGGCGAGAGCAACGACAAAGTGCGCGCGCGCGGACACGACCGCCTGTCGACGTTCGGATTGCTCCGAGGCCACACCCGCAACGAAGTGCGCGACTGGATCTTCCAGCTCGTGGCGCAGGGGTATCTCGATCAGGACGACGACATGTATCCGGTGCTGCGCCTGACGGAGCGCTCGCGGCAGTTGTTGCGCGGCGAGGCGGAGATCCGTTTGCGGCAGCCGGTGGTGGGGGTGAAGGCGAAGAGAGAGCGGCGCCCGCGACTGGCGTTCGACGACGGGACGTATGACGCCAGCCTCTTCGAGTCGCTGCGCAAGTGGCGCCGCGCCGAGGCGGAGGAGCGGGGCGTGCCGCCGTACGTCATCTTCGGCGACCGGACGCTGCGCGAAGTGGCGCGCCTGCAACCCGGCACATTGACGGAATTGCGCGAGATCTACGGCATCGGCGACGCCAAGCTGGAGGCGTTCGGCGCGGCGCTGATCGAGCTTGTGGGCGCCCATACGTCCAACAATCCGTAGGCATTCTCCGAAGATTTGAAGCGGCGCCCGTCCCTCCGAAGCCAACTTGCTGAAAATGCAGGCCGTTATTCCTCACGCTCGCGGTCGCTGACGTGCATTACAATTTGTAAACTTTCGGCGTCGAAGGTTCAACAATTTAAGGAGGATTCATGGCCAAACGGACAGTAGTCACGGTCTTCGCCCTCCTGCTCATCGCCGCAGTCCCGGCGTTTGCGCAGCTCACGGTCGACCTGACCGGCACTGTGACGAGCGACGGCAAACCGCTGCCCGGCGTCACGGTGACGATCGCGTCGCCGCAGATGCAGGGCACCCGCACCGCCACGACCACGGATACGGGCGGATACAGCTTCGTCAACATCCCGCCCGGCACGTATTCCGTGGAGTTCGTGCTCGAGGGGATGAAACCGGTCAAGAAGTCGGTCAGCATCGGTCTGTCCCAGAGCGGCCGCGCGGACGCAGACCTCAAAGTCGCTTCCGTGGCGGAGGCGATCACGGTCACCGCTTCGGCGCCGGCGGTGCTGGAGACGACGCAGGTGGGGGCGAACATCCCGCAGAAGCTGCTCAACGAGCTGCCCGCGGGCCGCACCATCACCGCGGCGGTCTCGCTCGCGCCCGGCGTTTCGCCCGGCGTCGGCGGCTTCTCGATCTCCGGCGCGCCGTCGTTCGACAATCTCTACCTGGTCAACGGCGTGACGGTGAGCGAGAACGTGCGCGGTCAACCGCACAACCTCTTCATCGAGGACGCCATCCAGGAGACGACGGTCGTGTCCGGATCGGTCTCGGCGGAGTACGGCCGCTTCACCGGCGGCGTCGTCAACACGATCACCAAGTCCGGCGGCAACGACTTCTCCGGCAGCTACCGCGACGGCTTCACGAATCCGAAGTGGCTGGCCAAGACCCCCTGGCCGACGGAGGCCGACCACGTCGACCAGACCAGCCAGACCCATGAAGGAACGCTCGGCGGCTACTTCATGAAAGACCGTCTCTGGTTCTTCGGCTCGGGCCGCAAGGCCAAGACCTCGACGCAGAATTTCACGCAGCTCACCAACATCGGCTACGCGAATGCCTTCAACGAGAAGCGCTGGGAAGGAAAGTTGACCGGACAGGTCACCCCGCGGCATTCGCTGGTGGTCGACTATCTCGACATTACCAACACCGAGGCGAACAACAACTTCAACAACCAGAGCGCGGACATCGAGAGCCTCGTGCCGAGCCGCGACCTGCCGAACTCGATCAAGTCGGTGTTCTACAACGGACAGTTGGCCACGAACCTGCTGCTCGAAGCGGCGTGGACGAAGAAGTACTTCGCCTTCAAGAACTCCGGCTCGCCGTTCACCGACTTCGTGCACGGCACGCTGATCCGCGACACGGTGCGCACGATCCGCTACGCCTCGGCGACGTTCTGCGGCGTCTGCGACACCGAGCAGCGCAACAATAAGTCGTACAGCGCCAAGGCCTCGTATTTCCTCGGCGGCTCGGCGACCGGCACGCACACGCTCGTCGGCGGCTACGAGAGCTTCGACCAGATGCGCTACGCGAACAACTTCCAGTCGGGCAGCAACTTCCGCGTTCTTCCCTTCAACGCCTCGAAGATCGTCGGCAGCGAGGTCTATCCGGTCCTCAACGCAAACTCCGAGCTGGTGTGGACGCCGATCTTCGACGCCGCCGCGTTCGGCCACTTCAAGACGAACTCGTTCTTCGTCAACGACAAGTGGGACCTCAACTCGCGGTGGACGTTCAACGTCGGCATCCGCTACGACAAAAACAACGCCAAGGACGGCAACGGCAACCTCGTGTCGGACGACAGCGCCTTCAGCCCGCGTCTGGCGGCGGCCTACGACATCAAGGGCAACGGCCACCAGAAGGTGAACGTCTCGTTCGCGCGCTATGTCGGCGCGCTGGCCGAGAACATCGGCGAGTCGTTCGCCAGCGTCGGCCAGCCGGCGTACATCGAGTTCGCGTACCGCGGACCGGCCGTCAACACCGGCACGACGCTCACCGACAAGTACGCGGCGCTGGCCATCATGCAGGACTGGTTCTTCAACACCGTCGGCGGACCGAACGCGGCGCTCAAGGACCCGAGCCTCGTCGTGGCCACGTCGCTGCCCGGCTTCTCCACGCAGTTGAGAGGGAAACTGGTCTCGCCGCACGCGGATGAGTGGACGGTCGGCTACGGCCATCAGTTCGCCGCGAACGCGTACCTCAGGGCCGACTACGTCCACCGCACGTTCAAGGATTTCTACGGCTCGCTGCTCAATCTCGGCACCGGGACGTACACCGATCCGTTCGGCAACAAGGGCGATCTGGCCACGGTCATCAACGATCCGAACCTGAAGCGGAACTACCGCGCCATCCAGCTCCAGGGGGCGTGGAATCCGCGTCATTTCCAGATCGGCACCTCGTACACGTTCGCGCACAACGAAGGAACGACCGAGACCGAGACCGCGGGCTCCGGCCCCGTGTCGGTTGCCGTGGCTGACTTCTATCCGGAGTTTCTCAATTACGCGCAGCGCGTTCCGTACGGCCGTCTGACGACCGACGTTCGCCACCGCCTGCGCCTCTGGGCCGGCTACGACCTTCCCACTCCGGCGTTCCTCGGCAAGTTCAACGTCACGGCACTGCACTCGTACAGCTCCGGCACGCCGTACTCCGCGGTCGGCACGATCGATCCGTCGGGGCGCAACGCCGGCTTCCGCTACACCGGCGCTCCCTGCACGGGCACGAACACCTGCCCCGGCAATCCCGGCTACACGCTCTCGCAGCTCAGCACGTCGCAGAATTACTTCTTCAGCGACCGCGGCGCGTTCCAGACCGAGGCCTTCCACAGCACCGACCTGTCGGTGAACTGGGAGCTCCCGATCACGCGCATCGCGGTGTTCGTGAAAGGGGACGTGCTGAACGTCTTCAACCGCAGCGCGGTGATCACCCCGAATACGACGGTGGTGACGCGCCGCACGTCGGCGACCAACGGCCTCGTGCCGTTCAACCCCTTCACGCAGACGCCGATCGAGTGCCCGCAAGGCGCCTCGGCCGCCGACTGCACCGCGCTGGGCGCGAACTGGCAGAAGGGCACGAGCTTCGGCCAGGCCACCGGCCCGAACTCGTACCAGGCGCCGCGCAGCTATCGCTTCGCGGTGGGCCTGCGGTTCTAAGGTTTTTCTTTGGCCGTACACGACGCCCCGGCCGCGAGGCCGGGGCGTTTTTTGTTCAGTGCGCGATGAGCCGTGCCGTCTTCGCGGCGAGCTCGCGCGCCTGCGCAGTGGGATTCGCTTTCGTCAGCCGCGCGAGCGCGTCGTTTGCGCGCGCGCGCTGGCCCGCCGCGGCGTGCAGGAGCGCGAGCTCGGCGTAGGCCTGCATGTCGGAGGGGAAGAGCTGGATCTCGCGCTCGAAGGCGGCGACGGCGTCGTTGTAGAGGTTGTCCCGCGCGAGGACGTCGCCGCGCACGAGCTCCAACTGCTCGACGGCGCCTAGGTTGCGCTCGGCGCGGATCACGTCGACCGCGTGAACGAGCGACTGCGCCTCCTGCAGCCGTCCCTGACGCGCCGCGATCCAGGCGAGAAGAACGACGGCCGCGGGCTCCGTCGTGCGATCGGCGCCGGCGGCTTGCGCCGCCGCGGCCGCGCCGGCGAGATCGTTGCGCGCGATCGCGATCTTCGCCTCCAGCAGCTTCGCCGCGGCGAAATTCGCGCTCTCGGCGAGCGCGGCGTGGCGCTGGGCCTCGTCGAACTTTCCCATGCGCATCAGCACTGTGCCGAGGCGCAGCCCGAGCTCGCCCGCGAGCTCGGGCGTGGTGGCGAGCGCGCTGCGATAGGCCTCGGCCGCGGCCTCGAGCTCCCCTTTGCGCTCCAGCGCCGCGCCGAGGGCGTTCCATGCCTCCGTGAATTTCGGATTGCGCGCGACGACGGCGCGGTAGTCCGAGACGGCGCCGGCGAGATCGCCGTCGCGCGCGCGCTGTGCGGCGCGGCTCATCACGGCGAGCTGCTCGATCTCGTCCTTCGGATCGGGCAGCGGACCGCCCCCCGCGCCGGCGGGCGCCGAAAGGTAGCCGAGCGCGGCGAGCTTCTTCGCCTCCTCGGGATCGACGTGCGCCGGCGCCTGCACGGCCGTGCCGTAGGCATCGAGATCGGCGCGCATGCGCGCCACGGCCGGGCGCTGCGACTCGGCGAGGTTCACCTGCTCGCCGGGATCGCGCCGCACGTCGTAGAGCTCGGAGCGCGGCGCGCGGATGAAGTGATGGCGGTCGTCGATGAGCGAGCGCAGCTCGCTCCATCCGAGGTGAATGCGCGGATAGAGCGTCTCGGCGTAGAGGCTCCGGGCCGGGCCGTCGTCGATGTTCTGCAGCACGCGGCCGTTGCGCGCCGGCGTCGACGTGCCGGTCAGCGCCGCGATCGTCGGGAAGACGTCGATCAGCGCTGCCGGCTTGTGCACCGTCTGCCCGGCACGCTCGCTGCGCGGGAGCTTCAGCAGCAGCGGTACGTGCAGCGCCTCGCGATAGAGGAAGATCCCGTGCTCCGCTTCGCCGTGATCGTTGAGCCCCTCGCCGTGATCCGACAGCAGGATCACGATTGCTCGTTCGTAGATCCCTTTCTTCTTCAGGAAATCGAGGAAGCGCCCGACGATGGCGTCGGCTGCAGCGATCTGGACGTCGTACGACGCGTACGGCGCGTGCGGCTCGTACAGGTGCAAGAGAAAAAAGAACGGCCGCTGTCCCCGCCCTTCGATCCACCGCTCCGCCGCCGCCTCGGTGACGCCGCCCGCGCGGCGCACGTCCGCCTGCGGCTGATCGGGCTTGGCTTCGACGGCGTCGTCGTAGAAGTCGAACGCGTCCCGGAGGCCCGTGCCGCCGCGCAGGACGTACGCCGACACCGCGGCGCCGGCCGCGTATCCGCGTTTGCGCAGCAGAGATGCAATCGTCTCGTGGCGCGGCGCGTCGAAGCGGTAGCCGATGTTGTTGCGCACGCCGTGCTGCGGCGGCAGCTCGCCGGTGAGAATCGAGACGTGCGACGGCAGCGTGAGCGGGATGTGCGAGTAGGCGTTCTCGAAGAGGATGGCGTCGCGGCGCAACGCGTCGATGCCCGGCGTGGCCACGCCGCGGTAGCCGTAGGCCGGCAGGTGGTCGGCGCGCAGCGTGTCGATGGAGATGACGATCACCGGCGCGTCGCCGTGCGTCGCGCGCGCGGGCTCGCGGCGCGCGCACGCGAGGAGGCAAAGGAGCGCGGCGAGCGCGGCGCGGCAGCGAGTCATCGTGCGGAGTTTAGCTGGCGGTGCGCACCGAGCCGGCTGCGGAGCAACGTCGTGCGGCGGACCAGCTCGTCGTACTTCGCGACGTAGTAGTCCGAGCTCGCGGAGCGCTCGAACCCGAGGTTGGCGACGAGCAGATCGCCGGCGCGCGTGGAGGGGCAGACCACGACCTCCTCCATCTGCTCCGGCACGGCGAGGCGCATGACATGGCGGTTGAACGTCAGCACCATCGCGCCGAGGACTTCGATCCCCTCGGCGATCACGCTCTCGATGTAGAGCGTGCGCACGCTCTTGCGGTCGGCGGGCGCGAAGATGTCGGCGGCGCGGATGTCGTTCTCGCTCTTCGTGCCGTTCATGAGCGCGCGGAGCATCGGCGGTTTCAGCGGCAGCACCGTGACGTGCGCATCGCGCTCGCGCACGACGAGGAAGCCGTTCGGATTCGCGCCGTACCACTCCGCGAGGCGCGCCGCGGCTACGGCGCGCATCGGGCCGTAATGGCGCAGCTCCAGCTCCGCGATCCACGGAAGATCGTCCGCCGCGGCCACGGAGATCGAGATCACAAGAGCTCCAGGATTTGCTCGACGTGGCGCCATTCCGTCGCGCCGCTGCCGATGGCGACGCGAATCCCATACCGGCCGCGCACTTTGGTATGCGAGAGGTACAGCTTCCCGCTCTCGTTCATGCGGGCCATGAGGCTCATGGTGTCGGCGTCGCCCGATTTCTTATGAAACACGACCACGCCGAACGACTGCGGCGCCAGGAGCTCGTAATCGTCGCGCCGTTCGATCTCGGCGGCGAGACGCTGCGCATACCGGACGTGATCGCGAACGACCTCGCGCATCCGGCCGAGGCCGTAGTGCTCCATCTCCAGCCATAGCTTCAATGCCCGGAAGCGGCGTCCGAGGGAAATCCCGAAGTCCATGAGATTCACTTCGGCCGTATCGGTGGTGGTCAGATATTCGGGCACGAGCGAAAACGTCTGGCGGAACACGTCGGGATGGCGGGTGAAGAGGACGCTGAATTCCATCGGCGTCATGAGCCATTTGTGCGGATTCACAATGATCGAGTCCGCATGCTCCACGCCGTCCCAAATGAATCGAAATTCGGGGCAGACCGCCGCCGAGCCTGCATAGGCGGCGTCGACGTGGAACCAGCATCCCTCGCGCCGGGCGATCTCGCCGATGGCGGGAATGGGATCGACGGCGACGGTCGACGTCGTGCCGGCGGTGGCGACGACGGCGCAGGGAATCGCGCCGGCGGCGCGGTCGCGGCGGATGGCCTCGTCCAGGGCGTCGGGGCGCATGCGCATGACCTCGTCCGTCGGGATCTTGACGACGTTGTTCTGTCCGACGCCCAAGGCCACAGCCCCTTTTTCAACCGACGAATGCGTCTCCTCCGAGCAATAAACCTTCAATGGCGGCAGGCCGCGCCCGGTCGTCCCTTTCGTGCGGATCTCCAAACCGAGGCGCTCGCGCGCGGCGGCGAGAACGAGAAAGACGTTCAATGACGCCGTTTCATTGACGGTGGCAAAGAGCCCGTCCGGCAGTCCCAATGCCTCGCGCAGCCATTGCAGGACGACCATTTCGACTTCCGTCAGCGACGGCGACGTCCGCCACAGCATGCCATTGGCATTGACGGCGGCGCACAAGAGCTCCGCCAAGACGCCGGCTTGGGAGTTGGTATTGGGAAAATAGGCGAAGAAGGACGGATGGCTCCAATGGGTAATGCCGGGGAGGATCTTCGTTTCGAAATCGGCGATCAACGCGTCATAGGGGCGCCCCGCTTCGGGCGCGGACGGCGCGAATTGGCGTTTGATGTCGCCGGGCTGCACCGGCGACAGCGCCGGGTATCGCTCGAGGGAATCGAAGTAGTCGGCGATCCAGTCGATCAGGCGGTGTCCGGCCGCGCGGAATTCCTCTGTATTGGGATCGACCTTCGGCATTTCGTCACCTTGCCTGGACGCTGGGGTTCGGAGATACTAGCAGGTCCTCGCGGCCCAACATGAATCACGAAATTCCGGCGTCCACATCCTCGCCCGGCGACGGCTTGCTCGACCGCATGGGACAGATGTTCGACCACGCCATCGTCACGGACCAAGATCATCTGGTCGACATCGTCGAGGCGCGCAAATACTTCGAGAAAATGCTGGAGCTGCTCCGCAACGAGCTTGGCGCGCATGCGGCGCACGTCGTCTTCCTCGACCCCACCGGCCAGTACGAGACGATCTTTTCCGTCGGCGCGGACCCCGGCTTCGTCAAGGAATGGTGGAGCCGGGTCAGTACGAACAAAGGCATCGTGGGAAAGGCGGTGGAGACCGGCCGATCCATCTGGACGCTGGACGTCACGAAGGAGCCGGCGTTCGTGCGCACTGCGTCGGGCAAGACGGTCGCGCAGCTCACGCTGCTGCTGCGTGAAGGGCCAAAGGCCAACGCGGTGGTGGCGATCGAGTGGGGCCGCCCGATCGACGACATCGAGGCGCTGGTCGGGCCGATCGACCGCTTCGCCATGCGCCTCGGCGTGCAGATCACGTCGTTCCGCGCGAGAGTGTTCGCGCTCCGTTCGCAACGCGCGTTCGAGGCGGCCCAGCGGATCTCCGAGATGGAGACGTCGGAGGGACGCATCCAGGGAATCTTCGACGCCGTCGAAAAGCTCACCGGGGGCGGCGAAGTGGCGCTGCTGCGGCGTACGGGCTCGCAGCTCATCGTCGTGAGCAAGCGCGAGCTGAAGGCCGACCCGCCGCCGATCGACATCCGGGTCGAGAAAACGAACGGCTACGTCGCGGAGGTGGCGTTCGCGCGCAAGCCGTTTTATTGCGACGACACCAGCGACGCGCTTCGCTTCCCCTTCTACCGGCGCGTCGACGAGAGCACGCGCTGCCAGTTCTCCGTCCCGCTGATCTTCCGGCGCGAGCTGGTCGGCGTGCTCAACGTCGGCTCGCGGCAGCCGTACGCCTTCGGCCACATGACGCGGGGCCTGCTGATCCAATTCGCCGCGCACGCCGCGGCGGTTCTCTACAACACGGCCGTGCTCGACGGGATCCTGTCGATCTACGACGATGTCCGCCGCCATCTCGCCTACTTGTCGATGGTCGCGCCGTCGGACACGCACCCTGGAACGCAGCGGCTCACTCTCGACGCGGCGGTCACGCGCATTCGCCATCAGATCGAGAACATCTGGCTCGGCTTGTCGCCGGCAAAAAGTCAGAGCGGGTACGGCGACCGCGAAGCGTCCGTCAGCCTGCGCCAGTTGCGCGAGAGCGTGCGCGAAGCGCTGCTGGCGGCGTTTCCCGACGCCCTTCACTTTTCCGGCGGCGACGATGATCGGAGCGATGCGCTCATCCCGCGGAAGGTGGCCACGACGTTCCTCTCCGCCCTGAATGCTCTGGCGGAGGCGAAGTCCGACACGCCGCCGAGTCTTCGCGGCTCCTTCGACGTCGAGTCGATCCACTACGATCGGGGCAGAACGCATGCCGAAGCGGGTGCGCGCCTGATCGGCGTCGATGAAGCGTCTGTCTCATACCTGGTGGTGAGGACCACCCTCACCGCGGCGCTGCGCTACTTCGAAGACATCCCGGCCGGCAATCTGGTGACGCCGATGCTGACGAGCGCCGACAATCCGCTCGTCCCCGTCCACGACCTCGGCGTGACGTTGTGGGCTGCCGACCGGGTGCTGGCCGCGCGCGGCGGTTTCGTCGAGGCGAAGAAGTCGGCCGACGGCACGGTGCACATCGCGTTTTGGTTGATGACGGACGAGAAGAGCGGTCCGAACGTTACGAAGGACTGACGAATGGCTACGGCACCCAAGGCGGTCTGCTGTCTTGGCGAGTATCGGCGCCGCGTGCTCCTGGCGCACAGCCACTCCGAAATTCTGCAATGGCTCCGCGACGCCTTCACGCGCGCGGAATTCGACGTCATCCTGGCGACGGACGCGAAGATGGCCGAACGCTGTCTGGAGAGTTTTTCCTTCGACGCGTGCGTGGTCGAGTACGCACTGAGCGATCCTGCCAACGAGGCCGGGCAGTCCGCGCCCGGCCTCTGCGTCGTGCGCCAGTTCCGCAGCAGCTCGCCGGAGATCTACCGCAGCGCCTGGGTGCTCATGGCCAAAGGCGAAGACGAGATCGAGGAGTTCGAGGATCACCGGATCGAGACCGAGGAAGTGCTGCCGATCGTCAACATCTCTCCGCTCAATCCCCAGGCGCGCGCCACGGCCGGACATGAATCGCGGTGGGACGCCGTGGTGGCCGAGCTCGTCGACTGCATCGCCCGCCGCTCGCCGTTCTTCTGGGATCTCAACGTCACGTTCGAGGCTCCCGCCGACGAGACCACCCGCGTCTTCGAGTCCGTGAGTCAGATGGCCGCGGCGAAGCCGAAGCTGCACGGCGACCGCCCCGCCACCGGCCGCGAGATCCTCGGCGAGGCCTTGCGCCTGGCCATGCCGCGAGAGGACGGCGGGAGCGCGCAGATCACGCGCGCGGAAGCGCGGCTGCTGCCGGACCAGGGATACGCCGGCAGGGTGATCATCATGTCGCCGATCGGCGCCGAGGGCACGCCGTACGGGGAACAGTTGGTGAAAGTTGCCAGCGCGGCGGACGGCGAGCGGGAGTACATCAACTTCGAGCGCTACGTCCGCAACCGGAAGTTCTCGTGGAATCGCGATCTGCAACGGCGGGCGCGCACGATCCGCGGCGACCTCTCCGTCCTCCTCTATCCGTATGTGAAGGATCTCCAGCGCCTGACGAAGCGGCTGCGCGAGCCGGGGGCCGAGCAGTCCAACTGCACCTTCATCCGCCGGCTGTTCACCGAGTTGACCAACGCCTGGTACAAGCACGGCGAGCGGTGGACCGGCGAGCCGCTGGAGATGTTTCGATTTCTCCGTGCCGATCCTCTGACCGGCGCCGCCGCGCTCACCGACTACTGGAAAACGTCGTTCGCCGGTCAGAAGCTGTGGCCGTTCGAGTGGATGTCCCATGAAAACCTGCGCCAGGTCAGTTGCGACAGCGTCTCCGATCTGGTCAAGCTGCTGAAGACGGATAAACGGTGCGCCGACATCCGCGCGATCACGCACGGCGACCTGCACTCGATGAACGTGCTGGTCACGCCGCAGGGCGACGTCATCAGCCTGGCGGATTTTTCCGAGGTGAGCGCCAAGGGCTCGGTCCTGCACGACGCCGCGCAGTTCGAGACGCACCTCGTCGTCGACGTCACGGAGCGCACGACGGCACTCGAAGAGGAGACGGCGTTCCTTCACGCGCTGTACGGCTCGCCGCCGGCGATCATGCTCCCACCGCTCGACTTGCGCGACGATCACCTTCGTGCCGGTTACGCCTACGTCGGCGAAGTGCGGCGGGCGGTCGGCGAGGTCGTTGCCGCCTACCCCACGGACGAGGCCGCGCGCGAGCAGCTGATGCTCGGCTACGGCCTGGCGCTGCTCAGCCAGTTCGTGCGGAAGTGGCAGTATCTGAAGGAAGGAAGCCAGTACACCGACGACATTCGCTGGCGGACGTTGTTCGCCAGTTCGTTGCTCGCCGAAAACCTGAAGCGTGTACTGTGAGGCGGCCGTGACTTCCTTCGCAGCCGACGACATCGTCCGCGCCGCCACGTCGCACCTCGAGCGGGTGAAGCGCAACACGCACGCCGAATGGAGCTGTCACCTTCTGGCGTTCGTCTGCGCGGTGGCGGCGGTGGTCATCGCCGAGGGAATGCCCCAACGCTCGTACATCCGCGCGGCGCTCCTGGTCGTCACCGGATTGCTCGGCGGTGCGGCGGAGGCGGCCGGATGGCTGTGGCGGCATCTGGCGCATCACCGCTTCCTCACCGCGCGCCGCCTGCGGCGCCTCGCCCTCGCCGCCGACGGCTTGGGCGAGCCGTGGCATCCGGGCTCGCACGAGGAAGAAGAATCGATCCGGCACGCCAAAATCATCGAAGTTCCGATGGACGGCGAACCGTACTACCGCAGCGAGCTCGACCCGGGGTGGGATCGCCTCATCGACGACATCCGCGAGAGCGCGTTTTTCTCGGGACGCCTCTACAACATCTCCGGCGCCATCGCCTTCGTCGTCATCGCCCTCTTCTTCGCCGCGGCGGTCGTCGTCAGCGTCAGCGTATTCCGCCACGAGCGAGCGCTCGGTGCATTGACGCTCGTGTCGCAGTTCATCCTCATCGCGGCATCGTTCATGGCCGGCTCGGGCCTGATCGACGAATACGTCCGCTGGCGGCGCGCGGAAGAGGAGTGCCTGCGTGTGCTCGACGACGAACAACGCCTGGCGCGCGAGCGCGATCGTCTCAGCGACCGGCAGTTGCAGGGCCGCGCGTTGATGCTGTTCGCCGACTACGCCGCGGCGACGCTGATCGCCTTGCCCCCGCCGACGTGGCTGTACCTGTTCAAACGCAAACAGCTCAACGAGGAGTACGAGCGGCGCTACGGCCGCGCGCAGGAATCGCCATGAACGTCGACGTCGTGAAGCAGTTCTACTCGAGCATCGCCAGCGGCGACATCCCCACGATGATGTCGCTGCTCTCGCCCGAGATCTCCTGGAGCATCGCCGGCCCGGCGAGCGTGCCGTACTTCGGCTCCTACCGCGGGCTGAAGGGAGTCGAGGAGTTCTTCGCCCGGCTCGACGAGGCCGAGGAGATCAACGAGTTCGCACCGACGGAGTTCTTCGAGAGCGGCGACACCGTCTTCGTGCGCGGCGCGGAGCGCTGCACCAGCCGAAAGACCGGCCGCTCGTTTTCATCGGCGTGGATTCACATCTTCCACCTGACGGGCGGACGGATCGACAGCTTCGAGGAGTTCATCGACACGGCCGCCGTCGCCGCAGCGTATGCCTAGCGCGTGCGGCGAAGTCGTAGGCGAAAGGCACGGCGGTCCTGTCGAATGAGTCGCATCGTGACGGCGCGTACAATGCCGCACGGTGAAAGTTGCGCACCGGTTGTCCCGCCTCGGGCTGACGGAGCTGGTTCGCGTCCGCCTGCGGGTCGAGGAGATGCGCTCGCGCGGAGTGCGTGTCCTGCAGTTGGAGGGGGGCGAGCCGTTTATGACTACGCCGGCGGCCATCAAGCAGGCCATGCATGCGGCAATCGACGCCGACCGATCCCACTATCCGCCGCCATCAGGCATCCTCGAGCTCCGGGAAGCCGCTCGCGCGAAGCTCTCCCGCAAAAACGGGATCGAGGCCGAGACCAATAACATCATCGTCACGCCCGGCGCCGGTCATGGTTTGTTCTGCGCATTTCTGGCAACCGTCGACGCTGGCGACGAAGTCGTTTGTTTCTCTCCCTACTGGACGCCGATCCTCGACCAGGTGAGTTTTGCGAGCGGTGTCCCGGTGACAATTCCATGGAGCGAGATTCGCGAGGAGTCGGGACCTCGAGAGACGCTCGCCACACGAATCGTCCAGGCAGTGGAATCGAGGGTGACGCCCCGCACCAGGGTCATCTACCTCAACAGTCCCGCGAACCCTACCGGTGACGTGCTGAACCGCGAGCAACTCGCCGCCATCGCCTCGGTGGCTATCAAGCACGACCTCACGGTGGTCTCGGACGAGGCCTACGAGGATCTGGTCTATGACTCAGAGCACGTGTCGATCGCATCGCTCCCCGGCATGAGCGAGCGGACGATCTCGATCTTCACGCTCTCGAAGTCGTATGCAATGACCGGTTGGCGCATCGGTTACATGGTCGTGCCCCCGTTGTGGGCGGAGTCGATGCACAAGCTCGTGGTGGCCACAATCCATGGCGTCTCCACACCTACACAGTTCGCCGTAGCCGGCGCCGTGGGCGCGGAAGACGAGTCGAGGATCCGACAGATGCGCGACGCCTATCGCATCCGGCGTGACCTGCTGACAAGCGGCTTGCAGGCCGCGGGGTTCCACTGTCGCCCGTCCCAGGGAACTTTTTACGCATTCCCCGACGTCAGCCGGCGCCTCGGCTCGGATTCGTGGAAGGCGATGGAGACGCTGCTCGAGCGCACGGCCATTGCCGCCGTTCCCGGCGTCGTCTTCGGCTGCGAAGGGGAGGGGCATCTGCGCATGTCGTTCTCGACGTCGCTGGAAACGATCAACGAGGCTCTTCGGGCGTTGAAGAGACTTTAGTTAGCGAAACTCTTCCGACGGCACTTCCGCCTGCACTCGCGAAATTCACGGCTGGTCGGATCGAGCTTCGGCGTGGCGCGCTAGCTCGATCATCACGGCGAACGCCAGCGGCGGCGCGACCTGCATCGTCAGCCGCGTCCACGACGTGCGGATGTGCCACACCACGTCGTGCGGCGTGGCGAAGTAGACGGCGATGTAGACGAGAAGTTGAACGAGCGTGGCCAGGAGCACGAAGCGCTCGCGCGCGCGCGCCGCGGCCGGCATCACCAGCAGGCCGAATAGGATGGCGGCCCAGAGCCACGGCGGATAGGTGGTCTTCGCCAGAAGCTGGAAGATCGTCCCCGCCTCGGATGCGTGCGCGGCGAACGAACCCCTGAGGACATCGGTCGGCAGCCGATGCAGCGCGCGGAGGACGAGCCACGGCAACGCGATCGCCACGGCGGGCCAGAGGCGCACGACGCGCCGCGCGTCGACGATCGCGACGGCGATGGCGACGCTGACGATCATGGCCAGCCCCTCGTTTTTCGTGCAGGCGGCCAGGCCGAGGAGGATGGCGCCGTGGCGCCAGGCGGCGGTGTCGTCGAAGAGCAAAGCGCGGCGGATGAAGAGCACGCCCGCACCGAGGTAGGCGATCAGCGCCCCCTCGGCGAGGCCGACGAACATGGAGATCGCCGCCGACGACATCACCACGCCGGCTAACGCCGCGGCGAGCGGCGTGAGCTCGCGCCCGGCGAGCTCGCGCGCGACGAGGAGGAACGCCACCGCCCAGGCGACGAAGAGCACGCCGAGCCAGCGGTCGCTCCAGCCGCCGTTCACGAGCGCGGCGAAGTCGTACGCGAACGGCACGAGCAGCGGGTAGTCGGGATGGACGAAGAGGTTCCAGCGGCTCTCGAGAAAACGCCAGTCGATGCCGCCGCGCTCGAAGAAGACGCGCGCCTTGAGACCCCAGATGGACCAGAAGTCCCATTCCCAAACCGCGACCATCGTGGCGTAGATCGAGAAGGCGATGGGGGTGAGGAGGGCGCAAAGATCGACGAGGTGAAGGGGAGTGCGGCGGCCATGCCGGCGCCAGGACAGCGGCGGCATGGCCGCCGACATGAGGAGCACCGCGATCGACACGTCCAGCAGCGTCCAGCGCACGTGCAGCACGCTCAGCGCGAGGAGCACGAAGTACACCGCGCCGGTGCCGTAGAGAATCGCCAGGCCAAGGAGGCGCAGCGGCGGTGCGTCGCGGTCGAGGGCGAGGACGAAGGGCACTCCGAGAACAGTCAGGCTGAGAACTGCGATCAACGCCGCGGCCATCAACGCCTCAACAGCGCGCCGCCGTAGCCGCTCCAGACGACCGTCCGGTGCGTGCGCGGCGGCGGCGCGTGCCATACCGCCACGAGCTCCGCGCGCAGTAGGTTCTCAGGGATGACGCGGCCGTTCGGATCCATGAGCGGCAGCACCTCGCGCCCGGCCAGGACGTAGCTGGCGCGGTAGTACGCGTACGCATAGCCGGGGTCCCAGCGCGGCGTCGGCACGAGCACGGATACGGTCTCGCCATTGCGGGTGTGCTCGCGCACGCCGTCGAGGAACGGTGCGTAGTCGCGCCATGCGGGCGGGTCGTAACGCTGGAACAGCGGCTCGAGCGCGGCGCGGCCATAGAACGGCACGAAGAGCGGCATCGGGTTGATGCTGGCGGCGACGATGGCGAGGAAGGCGGCGAGCGTCCAGGCGCGACGCATCAGGGCTCGGTCGGCGGAGCCACCGTACATCCATTCACGATCGACGTGGCATCGAAGTCCACCGCGTACCGTCCCTCGGCGTACATCTGCACGATCACCCAGTTCTGGCTCGGGCGGCGCGACGAGTACGGCGAACCGGGCTTGCCCGTGCCGGCGCCGTTGTCGAGGTTCATCCAGATCCAGCCGGCCACGTCGCCCGTGGTCGACGGCGGAAGCAGCGGCGAGGCGGCGCTGATCAGCGTGGCCACGCCGGTGGGCGGATAGCTGCAGCCGTTCTCGTCGCACCCCGTGGCCACGGCGGCGTTCTCGTGCTCGTCGAAGCGCACCACCATCGGCGTGAAGAGCGTCAGCGCAGCGTTCTTCGCGTAGTCGCACTCGTCCGTCTCGCGGTCCACCACCCCCTCGCGCCAGACCACGAGGTCCGTCTGGAACGACTCGCGGCCTCCATTGATATAGCGCGCGGCGAAGACGGCGGGGAGCGGCTGGCGGCGGTCGATGTGCCGCGCATCGCGCGGCGTGTAACGGTCGTAGAAGGTGTAGGGCAGCGGCGAGGCCACGGCCGTCCCGGCCACGCCCCCCTCGGGCACGGCGCGGATGTGCACGAGCGGATTGCCGCCGGCGTAGTTGCCCGTCGACGCCTTCGGGTTGATGCGTTCGTAGTCGCCGGTCAGGACGTTGTCGTAGAGGATGACTTCTTTCCAATACTCGTCGCTGAACACGGAGTCGCCCGAGCAACTGTTGACGACGTCGATCGTCACGTAGCCGACGGCGTGCGGATGCGTGCCGCCGACACGGCAACTGGCGTCGCCGCGCTGGCCGGTGGTGAGCATCTGCTGCAGGCGGTGCGCGCGCTCGGGCGTGAGCGGGCCGCCGGCGTGGAGGCACCAGTTGCTGGCCTCTTCGTAGAAGTTCCGGTTCGACGACTGCGAGCTCGAGCCGACCTGCGTCGCCGACGACGTGGCGGGGAAGTTCATGCGCGCGAGGATGTCGTACATCGAGACCGTGTGCGCGTCGTAGCCGGTCAGGTACATCGAGAAGCGGTCGGCCGGGAAGCCCCAGTCGGTCCAGATGGTGACGCGCACGATCTGCGGCGCGTTGGAGGTGTTGATGACGGTGAAGACCGTGTTCAGGGCCTCGCTCTGCGGCTGGTCGTACTCGACTTCGAAGTACGGCAGGAGGAGCGTGGCGGCGGCGTACGTGCCGATGTCGCAACTGGCGGCGTTGGCCGTGGCGATGGTGCGCGGGACGGCGGCGGTGGCGGTCGCGGCGAGGAAGAGAAGCGCGATCAGTGCGAGGGCGCCCCTCACCCTGGCGCTTCGCTCCTGTCCCTCTCCCCGCTCGCGGGGAGAGGGTGCTGCGAGCGCAGCGAGGAGCGGGTGAGGGGTCGCAAGCTTCACTTAGTCACCCCACCCGCGATCGGATTCGTGCAGCCGTTTCCAATGGCCGTGGCGTCGTACTCGACGCCGTACCGCCCCTCGGCCTGCATCTTGATCACGATCCAGTTCTGGCTCGGGCGCGCCACGGAGAACGGGCTCGACGCGCTCACGCCGGCGCGGTTGTCGAGCTCGAGAAACATCCATCCCGAGACGCTCGCCCCCAGGCGCGGGGGGAAGGCGCTCGACGTCGTCGCCGCCGCGGCCGCGACCGGAAAGGCGCGGTTGCCCGCGCCGACGGTCGGATTCTCGTACTCGTCGAAGCGGACGATGGAGACGTACGGCACGCTCGCGTTCGCGGCCGCGCAGCCCGCCGCCGCGGCGGTCGCGGCCTCGCGCCACATCGTGTACTCGGTGTGGAACGCGGCGGTACCGCCTTCGATGTAGCGCGCCGCGAACGTCGACGGCAGCGGTTGCCGCCGGTCGATGCGCCGCGCCGCCTTCGGCGTCAGCCGGTCGTAGAACGTGTACGGCAGCCCGGTCGAGACGCTTCCCGCCGGCCCTCCCTCGGGGATGGCGCGGATGTGCACGAGCGGATTGCCGCCGGCGTAGTTGCCGACGGCCTTGTCGGGCATGACGCGCTCGTAGTCGCCGGTGAGAACGTTGTCGAAGAGGAGCGTCTTCGCGTAGTAGTCGGGATCGAGCGGCGAGGCTTTGGAGCAACTGTTGACGACATCGACGGTGACGTAGCCGACGGCCATCGGGTGCGTGCCGCCGAAGTGGCACTCCCCTTCCGCGGTGCCCGACGTGAGGAGGGCGACGACGGAGTCGATCGTCGTTTTCGGCAGCGGTCCGCCCAACGATTTGCACTCATCGACGGAGACGATGTTCGGATTGGCGTCGTTCGGACGCGAGCGCGTCCCGACCTGCGCGCCGCTCGACGTCTGCGGCAGAACGCCGCTCACGATGACGTCGTAGAGCGAGATCGAGGCGACGTCGTACCCGGTCAGAAAGACGTTGAACCAGAGCGCCGGGTAGCCATAGTCGGTCCAGACCGTGACGCGCGCGATCTGCGGCTGGCGCGAGGTGTTGACGACGGAAAAGATCGTATTGCCAGCGTCGTTGACGTGCTTTCCGACCTCGACTTCGAAGTACGGCAGGAGCAGCGTGGCCGCCGGATAGGTGCCGATGTCGCAACTGGAGTCTTTGTCGACGGCGCTCGGCGGGATGAGGATGCCGGGGCGGACGGCGCGGGTGGTTCCAGCCAAGGCCGCCGAGGCCATGAAGGCGAGAAGCCAAGGGACAGCCTTCATGAGTATGCGTTTATAGCATACCGGCGAGGGGAAGGCGAGCAGAAACTCCGCCAGATCGCTGGCAATCGAAGAGAGTTTGGTGACAGCGGAAGAACAACCGCTTGCAAACGAACAACGACCGCTTGCAAATGAAGAGCGCGCGCTTGCAACGGAAGAACGAGCGCTTGCAAACGAAGAACGAGCGCTTGCAACGGAAGAAAAACTGCTTAGGTTGTCAGGGATTTTCGTGGCCAACGAAGCGTGAACTCTTCCGATCGAAACAAAATCGCTTCGTTTGCAAGCGCTCGTTCTTTGTTTGCAAGCGCTCGTTCTTCGTTTGCAAGCGCTCGTTCTTCGTTTGCAAGCGAGTTTTCTTCGGTTGCCAGGCGGCGCCCCGTGAAAAAAGCCAGCACCGACAAGACTTTAGGCGTCATCTTCGCTCACCGCCGAGGTCTACGACGCGCCGCGGCCGGAGAGCACCGCCGGGATCGTCCGCAGCAGGATCTTGAAGTCGAGGCTCGGCGACCAGTTGTCGATGTACTGCAGGTCGAGCTGCATCCAGCGGTCGAAGTCGATCTCGTTCCGTCCGCTGATCTGCCACAGACACGTCAGGCCCGGTTTCATCGACAGGCGCCGGCGGTGCCAGCGGTGGTACGACGCCACCTCCTCGGGGATGGGCGGGCGGGGGCCGACGAGGCTCATGTCGCCCTTGAGCACGTTCCAGAGCTGCGGCAGCTCGTCGAGCGAGAACTTGCGCAGCACGCGGCCAATGGGGGTGATGCGCGGGTCGTCCTTGACCTTGAATACCGGGCCGTTCATCTCGTTGAGGTGGTGCACCTCGCCGCGGCGCTCGTGCGCGTCGGCGATCATCGTCCGGAACTTATAAAGGGTGAAGCTGCGGCCGTTGAGGCCCACGCGCTTCTGCTTGAAGAAGATCGAGCCGGGCGAGGACAGCCGGATGCAGAGCGCGGCCATGAGGATCACCGGCGCGGCCAGCACCAGCAGGATCGAGGAGACGCCGATGTCGAGGAGGCGCTTGAAGGCGAGCTGGGTCTCGTTCGACGGCGTGGTGGTGAAGGTCAGGAACGGGATTCCCTCGAGCTCCTCGATCTCGATGCGCGCCACGCGGTTCTGGAAGAAGTTCATGGCCACGCGGGCGCGGATGCCGAGCTCCTCGCAATAGAGGAAGATCTGCTTCATCTCGTCGAGCTTCTTCCGCGTCACGGCGAAGACGATCTCGTCGATCGGCTCCGATGCCGGCAGGCCCGGCAGCCCCTTCTCCAGGAGCGCGCGCAACTCCGGCACGGTGCCGAAGATCCGGTAACGCGCCCACCCGTTGGAGAGGCGGTGCCCGTCGGAGACGAATCCGAGGATCTTGTAGCCCCAGTACTTGTGGCCTTCGATCGTCCGGGCCACTTCGATGGCGCGGCGGCCGGTGCCGACGATGAGGATGGTCCGGTAGTTGAGGCCCTTGGCGCGGACGTAGCGCGCGATCACGCGCACGGCGATCTTCTCGACGATGAGAAACAGCGCGGAGAAGAGGCCGAAGAGGATGAACCAGGCGCGGGAGAGCTGGCGCAGCGGGATGAGGTAGGCCAGCGTGGCCAGGATGACGTTGCCGACGACCACGACGCGGAGGATGGTCAGGGCCTCGCGCGAGACCGGGATGGTCCGGTGGCTATGGTAGCTGTGGTAGGTGAAGAGGAGGACCGACCAGATGATGAGGACGATCGGAAAGACTTTGAGGTATTCGCGAAGGGGGTAGAGGCCGGTCGGGAAGCGCCCGGGGTC
Organism: Thermoanaerobaculia bacterium; assembly: GCA_036522835.1. Classification (GTDB taxonomy): domain Bacteria; phylum Acidobacteriota; class Thermoanaerobaculia; order Gp7-AA8; family Gp7-AA8; genus DATDFB01. The sequence goes on from DATDFB010000282.1 coordinate 48,044, forward strand.
GAGGAGGGGGAAGATCAGGTTGCGGAGGAAAAAGGCGGAGAAAAAGGCGAGCGTGGTGAGCGCGAGATCGACGAGGTAAACGATCCGCGCAATGAGCGTTGCCTTCTGTTTCAGCATTCCGTTGCCTTCAAACGAACGAATCCGGTCGTTCTACGGAGCTGCCGCCCACCCCGTCTAGACGATTTTTACAAAAAGTTGCTGGTACCTGTCCGTGACCGTTTCCCACCCGTACCTCTCCGCCGCGCGGCGCCGTGCCCTCTCCCGCAAGGCTTCGGCGCGGCCGGTGTCCGCCAGCCATTCGCAAAGTATGCCTGACAGCGACTCGGGGCGGAGCCGAAAGTAACCGACGGCGTCGCCGCCGACTTCCCGGTTCTCCGGCGTGTCGAGCGCGAGCACGGCCCCCCCCGACCCCATGGCCTCGATGAGCGCCGGGTGCGTCCCCCCCACCTCGGTGGCCTGAATGTAGAGGAGAGCATTGCGCTGCAGGGTCCGGTAGTCGGCGCCGTAGAGAGCGCCGGGGAAGATCGGGGACGGATGGGTCAGGAGGTCCGCTCGTAACTTCTTGTCGTACCGCGCGTCTCCGACCATCACCAACGGAACCGCGCATCCCGCCCGCTCATACGCCTCGACGACTTCGAGCGGATTGTTCTCCGGCTCGAAGCGCGACACATAAAGAATGTAGTTGCGGGGCTGGAGGCCGAGCCTGGCAAGGACATCCGAATCATCTTCCGGCGGGAACTCCGAGCCATACGGGATCGTGACGGGCTCGACGCCGTGATGTTCGCGGTAATACTCGGCGATGACGTCAGCGTCCGCGACGACCGCATTGGCAAACGTTGCCGAGAAGGTCTCGCCGACGGCGTAGACCGCGCGGCCGAAGACGTTCCACTTGCGGCGGCGACGCTCGATGCCGTCGACGTTGATCGCCACCGGGATTCGCGCCGCACGGAGCAGAGGGATGACGAAGGCGTTCGCGGCGTTGCAGAGGAGGACGACGTCGAAATCGCGGCGCAACGCGTCGACCGCCGAGAGGAACGTGTGGCTGACGGTCTCGAAGTACTTGTGGCCGATCGACGGCAGCACGATGCGGCGCAGGCCGTTCCACTCGGCGGGACCCGGATCGCGGCAATAGACGGATACGTCGTGGCCGCGCGCGACCAGCCGCGTCCCCAGCTCGGCGGCGAACGTCTCGAAGCCGCCGTAGCGCGGCGGCACGCCGCGCGTTCCCATGATCGCGATCTTCACCGGAACCAGCTCGCCAGCGCGCGGTCGGAGACGCGGCGCCGCCGCTGGATCTCCCGCCGCTTGGCCCAAATGCGGCGGCGATTCTTCCACAGCCACCCCAGCGCCGGAAGGGAGCTCCGCTCGACGGTCAGCACCGCGGCGACGGCGACGAGGTCGCGCGCCAGCTCGAACGGAGCGTTTCGCAGAGCGAGGTAGAGGCCTTCGTTCTTCAGCCGCAGCAGAAAGCGGTTCTTCACCGAGTGCATGTTGATGAGCGCGGGCAACGCGCGCCGCCGCTCCGGCGTGACGGCGCGGACGTGATGGCCGACCGCGTCCGGCACGTAGAGCGCGCGCCAGCCGAAGAGCCGTCCGCGCCAGGCCACGTCGGCGTCCTCGCGGTAGGCGAAGAAGTCTTCGTCGAGGAGCTCGCCGGCGATGGAGACGTCGTCGATGAAGGCGCGCGTGTACACGGCGGCCGCGCCGGAGACGCCGAAGACTTCTGTGGAGTGCGGCGGCCATGCCGCCGCTGTCAGAGCGGCGGCATGG
>DATDFB010000283.1:0-2366 GCA_036522835.1 Thermoanaerobaculia bacterium
CGCCAGGCCGCGTCGCTCGTCGATCCGCGCACCGAGGCCGCCGCGGCGCTGCGCCTCCTCGCGCTGCGCTGTCGCGTCGAGATCCCGCCGCCGGCCGGCCCGACGTCGACCGATCCCGCCATCGCCACGCTGATCCACGCCCGCGAAGCGTGGACGCGCGGCGACGCGGCATCCGCGTCGCGCCTGCTCGAGCAGTCGCGCAGCGAAGGGATCGAGACGACGTGGTTCGCCGAGGAGGCCGCGCTCCTCGCCGCGGACCTCGGCGCGCCGGCGCGGAAGTTCAAAGCCGATCCGCCCTACCCGGTGCGGCTGCGTTTCATCGCGGTGTGGGAACTGCAAAGGTCCCTCTCCCCGTGAACGGGGAGAGGGTGGCGCGAAGCGCCGGGTGAGGGGTGCATGCTTCCCGGATGGCGCCCCTCATCCGGCGCTTCGCGCCACCTTCTCCCCGCAAGCGGGGAGAAGGATCTCGCCGGCGGTTCACTCCCGCACGAATGCCGTCACCGCGCCCAACCCCGCCACCGCCACGCCGAGGTAGAGGCTCTCCTGCACGCCGCGCGTGAGCGAGCCGCCGCGGGCGAGCACGGTGGTGAAGACGGCGCCGGAGATGCCGATGCCGAGGACCATGCCGACGTTGCGGGCGGTGGCGAGGACGCCCGCGGCGATGCCCTGGCGGTGGCGCGGCGCCGCGCCCATGAGCGCGCTGTTGTTCGGCGAGACGAAGATACCGATGCCCAAGCCCACCAGCGCCAGCGCCGCGGCGATGGCGCGGAGCGAGCCGCCGTCGGCGAAGCGGGCGATGAGGAAGAGTCCGGCCGCGAGCAGGACCATGCCGAGCGTCGCCGGCGCGCGCGAGCCGATGCGGTCGGAGAGCGCGCCGCTGATCGGCGCGACGATGGCCATGACGATCGGCTGCGCCGTCAGCACGAGCCCCGCCTGCTGCGTGCCGAGGTGTCGCCCTTCGATCAGCAGAAACGGCAGGACGAAGAGCACCGAGTAGACGCAGATGTAGTTGAAGAGCGCCGTTGCCGTGGCCGCGCTGAAGACGCGGCTGCGAAAGAGGGCCAGGTCGAGCATCGGGTTGGCGCGGCGGCGCTCGACGGCGATGAACGTCGCCAGCAGCGCGACGGCGGCGGCGATGAGCGCCAGCGTGATCGGCGAGCGCCATCCCCACGCGTGCCCCTGATCGAGCGCCGTGAGCAGCGTGACGAGGCCCGCGGTGAAGAGCGCGGCGCCGGCGTAGTCGAAGCGCTCGGGCGTGCCGTGCGGGCGGTCGTCGTCGATCGCGCGCACGCCGAGAACGATGCCGAAGAGACCGATGGGCACGTTGATGTAGAACACCGAGCGCCAGCCGAAGGCCTCGGCGAGCCAGCCGCCGAGAGCCGGGCCGGCGGTGAGGCCGAGATATGTGAAGGTTGCCAGCGCGCCGAGGGCGCGGCCGCGCTGCTCGGCGGGGAACGCTTTGGTCAGAATCGCCGGCGCGTTGGCAAAGAGCATGGCTGCGCCGATGCCTTGCAATCCGCGCATGACCACGAGCGCGTTCGCCGTGGGCGCCGCGCCGCAGAGCGCTGAGGCGACGACGAAGATAGCGAAGCCGACGATGTACATCCGCTTGTGCCCACGCAGATCGCCGGCGCGGCCGACGCCGAGGAGCAGCGCGCTGATGACGAGAAGGTAGATCGTCGAGACCCACTCGATGGCCGCCACGCTCGCCTGCAGCTTGCTCGAGAGCAGCGGCAGCACGGTGTTGACCACGCTGGTGTCGAGCCCCGCCACGAGCGTGCTGACGCCGATCGCTCCGAGCACGGACCAGCGGCGGTCGCTCATGGGCCGCTACGTTTATCATGCGGCGTCATGAAACGGCTCGCTTTCATCCTGCTGCTTCTCGCCATCCCTCTTTTCGCCCAATACAAGATGCCGCCGAAGGAGATCGCCGACGTCGCCGACGCGCCGCCGCCGCCGATCACCACGGTCTCGCTCGACGGCAAGTGGATCCTCCTCCAGCAGTACCCCTCGCTGCTGACGATCGAGGATCTCGCCCGTCCGGAGCTGAAGCTCGCCGGCCTCCGCTTCGATCCGGAGCGGCACGACCAGAGCCGCGCGCTCTACGCGACGGCGCTGACGCTCGTGCGCGTCGCCGACGGCGAGACGCGCGCCGTGAGCGGCTTGCCGGCGAGCGCGCGCATCCGCTACACGTCGTGGTCCCCCGACGTCGCGCACCTCGCCGCCGCGCTGTCGACGGCGAACGGCGTCGAGCTGTGGGCCGTCGATCTGGCCACGGCGCGCGCGCATCGGCTGTCGTCGCCGCCGCTGAACCTCACCCTGCCGCGCCGCCCGTTCGAGTGGACGCCCGACGGCCGCGCGCTCAT
>DATDFB010000284.1:0-61167 GCA_036522835.1 Thermoanaerobaculia bacterium
CGGCGGAGCCGGCCAGCACGCCGGTGCCGCCGATCGTCGGCCACGTCCTGCGCTCGCCCGGCCGGCCGCTCGACCGCCACACGCGCGAGCTCATGGGCTCGCGCTTCGGCCATGACTTCAGCCAGGTGCGCGTGCACACCGACGAACGGGCCGCGGCGTCCGCGCACGCCGTGAACGCGCTCGCGTACACCGTCGGCCGCGACATCGTCTTCGCCGCCGGCCGCTACGCACCGGCGACGACGGCCGGACAGAAACTGCTCGCGCACGAATTGGCACATACCGTTCAACAGGGCGCCGCGGCGGGATTGGCCGCCACTCTCGATGTCACGCGTCCCGCCGATCCGCTGGAGCGCGAAGCGGACGCTGCGTCCGACGCGGTGATGAACGGACAGCCGGCGGCGATCACGCGGACGGGCGGCGCACTGTTGTCGCGGCAGATCGACGGTGACGCCGAAACCGCCGAAGCGCCGGATGACGCCGGCGCAGTGCCGGTGGACCAAAAAGCGGCCACGGCATGCCCGGTCCAGAGCACCGGCACGCTGAGCGAAATCTCGTGGGGCGAGACCTCCGGTCTCTATCCGACGGCGGAGAACAAGTTCAACCCCGAAAAATGGGACGCGGCCAAGACGTGTGAATTGCTGAAAGCACGCGGCGCGGTGCACGAGGTCGGGCAACGCGGCGAATCGGTTCACAGGGCGAAGCCGAAGGCCAAAGACAAGATCGAGCAGATGCTCAAGATCTACCACTTCACCGAGAACTTCCCCGCGCGCGACAGCACGATCAGCGACGCCGGCGTGAAGTGGTTCTACCTCTCGCCCGACGCCGACAAGCCCGAAGCACATCCCGGAGCGAAGGGAAGCAAGCGCGTCCAGACCTACGGCAGTTTCTACAACATCGGCGGCGGCGACGTGAAGGCCGGCGCGGTCTACATCCATTTCTACAAGCTCGAGTCATGAACGCCAGGGCACGTGTACAGGCGCAGACGCAGAAACCGGCGCGGGCGAGCGTTCTTCAGCGGAAGTGCGCCTGCGGCGGATCGTGCGCCGCATGCAGCGAGGAGAAGGATCGCCTGCAGCGCGTTGCCGCTCCGGCGCATGCCGGCGCCGGCCACGATTTCTCGCGCGTGCGGACGTTTCCCGACGGCGCCGGGAGATCGCTCGAGCCGGCCATCGCGGCGCAGTACGCCGGCATGGGCGAATTGATCGAGCGCGTGCGCATTCACGACGACGGCGGCGGACACGCCTTCGCCAGGCGCGAAGGGGCGGTGGCCTTGACCAGCGGCGCGGACATCTATTTTTCCGCGGGCGCGTATCAGCCGCACACCGCCGCCGGGCGCAATCTGCTCTCGCACGAGCTTGCCCACGTCTGGCAGCAGCATCGTCCGGACGGTCCCCCCGCCGGCCATGACTCCACGCCGGGCGACCACTACGAGCGGGAGGCTGACCACATCGCCGCGAGCGGATTTTTCCCGGACGGCGGCGATTTCCGCGCGCCCGTCGAAGGCACCCGCCAACGGCGCACCGCCGCCGAGCAGGTCGCCAGCGAGATCCGCAGCGCGGTCGAAGGGCTCGGCACAGACGAGGAAGCGATTTTCAATGCCTTGACGGGCCGGACGTCCGCGGAGATCAAAGACATTGAGAACGCCTATCTCACGCTGTCGGGCGGCGAGACGTTGGAGGCGCGGTTGCGCGACGAGCTCTCCGGCGATGACCTCAGCCGCGCCCTGTCGCTGTTGCGCGGCGAGTCCGCCGAGACCGAGGCGGCCCGGCGCATCTGGGACGCCGTGCGCGGCCTCGGCACCGACGAGGAGGCGATCTACTCCGCCGTCGCGGGGCGGACCGCGGAGCAATGGCTGGCCATCCAGACCGCGTACCAGACCATGGCCGGCGAGCCGCTCATCCCGCGCCTGCAGGACGAGCTCACCGCTGACGAGTGGAAGCATGTCCAAAGCCTCCTCCCCGGCGCCGAAGGAGGCGCGGTCACGGGCGAGGACCGGGCCACGGTGGCGGCGAATCAGATCCAGATCGCCGTCAGCGGTCCCGGCACCGACGAAAGCGCGATTTACGCGACTCTCACGGGGCGTTCCGAGACCGAGCTGCGGGAGATCGAGCGCCGCTACAAGCTGCTCACCGGCGAAGAGATGGTTGCGCGCCTGCGCGACGAATTGTCCGACTCCGAATTCGAGCAAGTGCAGTCGCTGCTGCATCCGGGCACCACGCCGGAGCGCGTCGCGCGCGCCCTGCGCGAGGCCATGGAAGGGGCGGGCACGCGCGAGAGCGAGATCATGGCCATCCTCACCGGCCGTCCCCCGGCCGAGTTGCCGGCCATCCGCGCCGCCTATCAAACCTTGTACGGCGAAGTTCTCGTGGACCGACTGAAAGAAGAGTTGAGCGGCGCCGACCTCGCGCAGGCGCTGCAACTGGAGGCAACGGGCCTATTGGAGCCGGCCGACGAAATTCACGTCGCGGTCAGCGGTCTCGGCACCGACGAAGAGCGCCTGTTCGCCGTGCTCGAGGAAATCAAGGCCAAGGGCACGATCGAAGCGACGATCGACAGCTATAAGGCCAAAGGCTTCGGCGACATGCTGTGGGACATTCGCGACGACCTTTCCGGAGACGAGCTCGCGCGGGCCATGGAGCTCCTGCACGGCAGAACTCCGACCGGCACGTGCTCGACGGAGGAGCGCGAGACGGGCCTCGAGTCGATCTCCACCGCCATCTCGATGGCGCAGAACGCCGCCGGTCTTCTGGATGCGGACATTGCCGCCAACAAACTGTCGAGCAAGGTCGAGAGCGCGCTGACGAAAAACTTCAACGGAGGCAATGCGCCGGGAGCCGTCACCGTGGCGCTGGCCGCTCAGATCCGGCCGCATCTCAGCGATGCGCGCCAGGAGCTATTGACGAAAGGGCAGGTGACCTGCTCGACGCCGGTACCGATGCCATGCACCAGTGATCCCTGCGTCGCAAAACCCGACTGCTCGCAGTTCGTTGGCGCATGGACCTGCAGCGGCGCGGGAACGGTCGTGCGTCTGTGCCCGGCATTTTTCAGTTGTTCAAACGATCAGCCGACGGCGATGCTGCACGAGTTCATCCATCACACCGGTCCGAGCGACCATTTTTATCACTTCAAACCTGAATTCTCCACGCTCAAACCGCTCGGCGACGGCTCCAATCTCGACTCGCTCGACAACGCCGATTCCTTCGCCTACCTCGCAAAGGACCTCTACTGATGATGAATGCACGCGGACGAAAACCGGCATGCACCGCACGCGACGTCCTGCGCTCGCCGGGCCGCGCGTTGGACGGAAGCGCGCGCTCCTTCCTGGAGCCGCGATTTCCTTCGGGAATCTCGCCGGTGCCTGCTGCCGCGAGGAACGGCGACGGCCTCGCGGTGAGCACGCCCGGCGATCGGTTCGAGCGCGAGGCCGACCGCATCGCCGCCTCCGTCATGAACGCCGCGCCGCCATCGGCAGCGCCAGGCTTCGATTTCGGCAATGTGCGCATCCATGACAACGCGGAGGCGGCAGGCGCCGCCGAGGCGCTGAACGCACGCGCGTACACGGCCGGCCATCACATCGTGTTCGGCGCCGGCCAGTATGAGCCGCATAGCGAAGGCGGCCGGCGTCTGCTGGCGCACGAGCTGACGCACGTCGTTCAACAAAATCAGTCCCAGCACGCCGCTCCCATTCAGCGCACCGATTGGGGTCCCCTCGGCGGCAAATGCTGCAATGAATCGGGAGGACGCGAATGGGGCCTGGTCGGCGACGGAAGCTGGGAGTCCATTCCGTCGGGCTGTACCGGATCGATGGCCGATTGCGACGGCATGACCTGCGGCGGCGGTTTTTATTGGGTCGGCAATCTGAGCGGCGGCATCTGCAAAACGCCGCGGCACGACGACGCCACGTTCCAGAACAGGCGATGGACGCCCACGAAGGCGGGTAGCGAAGCGAGATCGCCGACTTACCGCGGCAGCCACGAGGGCGACACGCCGCCCGAGTACACGTACGACGCGGAATGAAAGGACGCGCTCCATGACCAACTTCCCCGGCTCTCCGCAAGTGCAAAAAGGGGCGATCGTCGGCCTCGATCCGTTCAATCCGCTCGCCAGCGTGATCATTTTTCAATACAACCCCGAGAAGCTCACGCGCACGCTCACCGCGCAGGTCGTGGGCGGCAGCGGCGTCAAGACTCGGCCGGCCGAGGCCTTTCGCATCAAGGGGCCGCCGCAGGAGACGATCTCCATCACCGTCGATATCGACGCCGCCGACCAACTCGAGAAGACCGACCCGCTGGCGACCTCTCTGGGCATTCATCCGACCCTGGCCTCGCTCGAAATGCTTCTCTATCCAAAGTCGATCAAGGTCATTGCCAACGAAGTCTTGGCCAAAGCCGGGCTCATTGAGACCATTCCGCCCGAGGCGCCGCTGACGCTGTTCATTTGGGGGATCAAACGCATCGTGCCGGTGCGGCTGACCAGCTTCAGCATCAACGAGGAAGCGTTCGATACGAACCTCAATCCCATCCTCGCCAAAGTGACCCTCGGATTGCGCGTCCTCAATTACGACGATCTCGGTCTCTTCAGCGCCGGCGGAGCCATTTTCATGGCCCATCAGGTCATCAAGGAAGTCATGGCCACGATCGGCGGCGTCGCCAACATCGGCGGCGCCGCCACCGGGTCCATCAGCGCCAACGTCAGCATCGGTTAGGAGGTCTGAATGTTCGACGCCACCAGCAGGTATTCCGGCATCGACACGGCGACGGTCGAGCTCCCCGACGCCGGCGGCGGCACGCGCGAGGTCCGCTACGTGCGGCGTCGCATCATCCCCTCCGCCGACGGCTCGACCACGCTCGTCGAGCACACCGTCACGCAGGGGCAGCGGCTCGACCACATCACCGCCCGCTACATCGGCGACCCCACGCAGTTCTGGCGCCTGTGCGACGCCAACAACGTCATGAACGCCGAGGAGCTCGAGGAAGTCGGCCGCGTCGTCGACATCGTCATGGCCGGCATTTAGGAGCGCGCATGTTCGATGGCCAGCTCGGCGTCAACCTTCTGATGTTGCTCGGCGACAGCGTCCCGCTGCCGGCGCCGTACGAAATGGTGCGCGCGCTGACGCGGGCCGAGGTCACGAGCGACGCCCAGAACGGCGACGGCTTTCAGATCACCTTCGCCCTGAGTAAAGAGCAGCCCATCGAATACAGCCTGCTGCAGGGCGGCGCGCTCGACCCGCCGGCGCGGGTCATCCTGGCCGCGCTGGTGGGCGTCGTGCCGCAGGTCCTCATCGACGGGATCATCACCCACCACCAGCACGCCCCGAGCGACGAGCCGGGAGAAAGCATGCTCACCGTCACGGGCAAGGACGTCAGCGTCATGCTCGACCTGGAAGAGAAAAACGAGAAGTACGACAACCAGCCCGACTTCCTGATCGTCACGCGGCTCCTGGCCAGCTATGCGAAATACGGCCTCGTCCCGCAAGTCACGCCGACGACGGACGTGCCGATCATGCTCGACCGCATTCCGCGCCAGCACGAGACGGACCTGCAATTCATCCAGCGCATGGCCACGCGCAACGGCTTCGTGTTCTACGTCGAGCCGCTGACGATCGGCGTCAACCGCGCGTACTGGGGGCCGCCCAGCCGGGCCGGCCTGCCCCAGCCGGCGCTGACGCTCGGTCCCGGCCCGGCGGCGAATCTCAAGTCGATGCACTTCACCAACGACGCCCTCGCCCCGGTCGGCACGACCGGCACGTTCGTCGAGCCGATCACCAAGTCCGCCCTCCCCATTCCGCCGCTGCCGTCGCTGCGCATTCCGCCGCTGGTGCTGAAGCCGGCCTCGCCGTTGCGGAAGCAGGTCACGCGCGACACGGCCAATCGCAATCCGGCCTCGGCGGCCACGGCGGTGCTGGCTTCGTCGATGAGCGCGGCCGACCCCGTCAGCGGCTCGGGCGAGGTCGACACGGTGCGCTACGGCAACATCCTGCGCGCGCGGCAGCTCGTCGGCATTCGCGGCGTCGGTCTTTCCTACGACGGCAACTACTACGTGCGCCGCGTGACGCACACCATCGAGTCCGGCGACTACAAGCAATCGTTCGAGGTGAGCAGGGAAGGAACGGGCGCGCTGCTGCCCGTGGTCATACCGTCATGACTCAGTTCTTCGGCAAATACCGCGGCACCGTCACCGATATCCACGATCCGCTGATGATGGGGCGGGTCCGCGCGAAAGTGCCCGACGTCATGGGCGACCTCGAGAGCGGCTGGGCCATGCCCTGCCTCCCCTTCGCCGGATCGGGCATGGGCTTCTTCGCCCTGCCGAAAGTCGGCGCCGGCGTGTGGATCGAGTTCGAGCACGGCGATCCCGATTATCCGATCTGGGCGGGATGCTGGATCGGCTCGGCGGCGGAGGCGCCGTCGGACCTGCTCGCGCCGCCGTGGGTGAAGGTCATCCTGAAAACCGAGGGGGGCAACAGCATCCTCCTCGACGACACGCCGGGCATCGGCGGCATCACCCTGGAGACGGCGGGCGGACAAAAGATCGTGATGAACGCCACCAGCGTGGAGATCACCAACGGCATGGGCGCGTCGATCAAGATGACCGGGCCGCAGGTCTCGATCAACAGCGGCGCGCTGGAGGTGATCTGACCATGCCCGGCTTCCTTCTGCACATGGGCGCGACGGTGCTGTGCGCGCACGCCGGACAGGCCCAGCCGACGGCGCCGTTTCCGCGCGTGAAAGCCGGCGGCCAGCCGGTGGTCACGCTGCCGACGGTCTACACCGTGGCCGGCTGCGCCATGCCGCCGCCGCCGGCCGGCAACGGCCCGTGCGTGACCGCGCAATTCCTCATGGGGGCGACGCGGGTGATGGCCGGCAGCCAGCCCGTGCTCCTGCAGGACAGCCAGGCCATCTGCACTCCGACCGGTACGCCGCTGAATATCGTCGTGACGCAGGTCCGCGTGAAGGGGACGTGAGATGCAGGTCGATTATCCGTTCGCCTTCGACAGCCGCGGCCGCACCGCCGAGACGACCGGCGATGAGCACATCCGCGACCTGATCGAACAGGTGCTCTTCACCACGCCGGGCGAGCGGGTGAACCGGCCGACGTTCGGCAGCGGCGTGCTGCAGTTGATCTTCGCCCCCAACGGCGCGGCGCTGGAGACGGCCACGCAGATGACCGTGCAGGGCGCGCTGCAGCAGTGGCTCGGCGATCTGATTCAGGTCGAGGCCGTGGAGGTGCGCAGCGACGACGCCGCGCTGCAGGTGCTCGTGCAGTACACGGTGCGGCGCACGCAGCAGCGGCAGGTGAGCCGCTTCGTGCGCGAGGCGGGGCGATGATCTACTTCTGCTGCGACGAGCGCCGCCGCGCCCTGGTCCGCGACAGCGGCGCGGTCCTCGGCGTCGACCACAACGGCATCGACTTCCTCGAAGTCGTCGACTCGGCGGCGCCGTCGAACGACCAGCGCCAGCGCGTGCTCGAAGTCCACTTCGTCAAGAAGCTCAAAGCGGGATCGCTGACCAGGACGAACATCCTCATCGCCGGCGGCGGGCGCATCCGGGGCATCCGCGCCATCGACGCGAAGATCGGCAGCGGCGCCGACGCCAACGTCTTGCGCGTGACCGTCGACAAGATCGGCGACTACTCGACGTATACCCTCCGCCTCGTCGACGACGTGCTGCACGCGCAAGGGGAGGAGGGAGGCAAGCCGCCGGCCGGCTTCGATCCGTTCCTCTCCGCCGTCGACTTCTCGTTCAAAGTCGAATGCCCGAGCGACTTCGATTGCCGGCCCGGGGAGCTCTGCCCGCCCGAGGTGCGCGCCGAGCCGGAGATCGACTACCTGGCCAAGGACTACAACAGTTTCCGCCAGGCCATGCTCGACCGGATGTCGCTGCTGATGCCGCAGTGGCAGGAGCGGAACGCGGCCGACGCCGGCGTGGCCCTGGTCGAGCTGCTCGCCTACGTGGCCGACCACCTCAGCTATCGGCAGGACGTCATCGCCACCGAGGCCTACCTCGACACGGCCCGGCGGCGCGTGTCGGTGCGCCGGCACGCGGTGCTCGTCGACTACGCGATGCACGACGGCTGCAACGCCCGCGCGTGGGTGCAGATCGCCGCGAACGCGAACAACGTCGCAGTGAAGCGCGGCACGCAGTTGCTGACGCGGGTCGACGGCGTGGCGGCGGTCGTCGATCTCGACAAGGACCCGCAGGCCCAGCGGCGCATCGCCGAGGCCGTGCCGGAGCGGTTCGAGACCGCCGAGGACATCGTCCTCTTCGCCGCACACAACGAGATGAAGTTCTACACGTTCGGCGACGAGCGCTGCTGCCTCCTCGCCGGTGCCACGCGCGCGACGCTCGACGGCGACTTTTGGGCGACGCTCAAGGAGGGCGACGTGCTCGTCTTCGAGGAGGTGGCCGGGCCGGTCACCGGCCAGAGCGGCGACGCCGATCCGGCCCACCGCCACGCCGTGCGCCTGACGTCGGTCAAACCATCGCACGATCCGCTCGTCCTTGATCCGCACGACAAAACGAAGCCGCTGCCGCTGACGGAGATCGTCTGGCACGACGAGGACGCGCTGCCGTTCGCGCTCTGCATCTCCGCGCTGACGACGCACGGGATGAACTTCGCCGTGAGCGTGGCGCGCGGCAACGTCGTGCTGGCGGACCACGGCCGCAGGTTCGTCGAGCTGCTCGAGCCCCACCCCGTGCCGAATGCCCAAAAGGCGCTGGCCACCGTCGCCGGGACCGGCGCGGGCCACTGCCAAGAGAGTGAGGCACAGCCGGCGCCGCCGCGCTTCGCGCCGCGCCTGAAGAACGGGCCGCTGACGCAGGCCGCGCCGCTGCCGCCGCCGCGCGATCCGCACACCTCGGCATCCTCGGTTTTCCGATGGGAGATGCGCGACGTGCTCCCGGCGGTGACGCTCTCCGACACCGGCGGCGGCGCCTGGCATCCGCAGCGCGATCTCCTCTCCAGCGAAGGGGTGCTCGAAGAGTTCGTGGCCGAGGTCGACGACGACGGGCGGGCCACCCTCCGTTTCGGCGACGACGAGTACGGCCGCCGCCCCACGCCCGGCCTGGAGATGACGGCGACGTACCGCGCCGGCAACGGCGTGCGCGGCAACGTCGGCGCGGACGCGCTCGCGCACATCCTCACCAGCGAGAGCGGCATCGACGGCGTGCGCAATCCGCTGCCGGCGCGCGGCGGCACGGAGCCGGAGAGCCTCGAGCACGTGCGCCGCTCGGCGCCGAGCGCGTTCCGCGTGCAGGAGCGCGCCGTCACGGCGGACGACTACGCCGAGGTCGCGCAGCGGCATCCGGAAGTGCAGCGCGCCGCGGCCACGTTCCGCTGGACCGGCAGTTGGCGCACGGTCTTTCTCACCGTCGACCGCCTCGGCGGGCGCATCGTCGATGACGATTTCGAGCGCAAGCTCCGCCTCCACCTCGAGCGCTACCGCATGGCCGGCCACGACGTCGAGATCGATGGGCCGCACTTCGTGCCGCTGGAGCTCGAGCTCACCGTCTGCGTCGATCCGGCGTATTTCCGCGGCGATGTCCGCGCCGCCCTCCTCCGCATCCTCGGCAGCGGCACCGCCGCGGACGGGCAGCGCGGCTTCTTCCATCCCGACAATTTCTCGTTCGCGCAGCCGGTCTATCTCAGCGCGATCTACGCCGCCGCGCAGAAAGTGGAAGGCGTCCGCTTCGTCACCATCGACAAATTCCAGCGGCTCGGCGTCGACAGCCGCCAGGCCCTCGACGGCGGCGTGCTCGCCATCGGCCGGCTGGAGATCGCCCGCCTCGACAACGATCCGAACTTCGCCGAGCGCGGCGTGCTGCGTCTGACCCTGGAGGGCGGCCGATGACGACGTTCAACGACTGCGGCTGCTGCGAAGGGCTGACCGTCGAGACACCGGCGGCGGTGACGAACCGCCCGGGGCTCTCCGCCGTCGCGTACCGCGCCGGGACGCATGCGCGCTTCAAGGCCAGCATGCTGTCGCGGCTGTCGTCGAACGATTTCCCGCGGCTCGACAAGCTCGAGACGCGCGACGACGACGACTTCACCATCGCCCTCGTCGACGCCTGGGCGCTCGCCGCCGACATCCTCACGTTTTATCAGGAGCGCATCGCCAACGAGTCGTATCTCGGCACGGCCACGGAGCGGGCCTCGATCGTCCATCTGGCACGCCTGATCGGCTACGAGCTCCGTCCCGGCGTCGCCGCCAGCGCGCTCCTGGCCTTCACGCTGGAGAGCGGCGCCGGAGCGCCGGCGGCGGTGACGCTCGAGCGCGGCCTGAAAGTCCAGAGCGTGCCCGGGCCGGGCGAAAAGCCGCAGACGTTCGAGACCGTGGAGACGATCGATACGCGGCCGGAGTGGAACGAGCTGAAGCCGCGCCTCACGGAGCTTCACCTCCCCGAGGCGAAAGACACGGAGATGGTTCTCGCCGGCGTGGGCACGAATCTGAAAGCGGGCGACGCGATCGTCATCGTTGGTGAAGAGCGGGAGAAGGATCCGGCGAACGGCGACTGGGAGTTCCGCCGCCTCGCCTCGGTGAGTGTGGACGGCGCGAACGGCCGCACGGTCGTGCGCTGGATCGAGCCGCTCGCGCATCCGCCGAAGAAATCGCCGCGCGTCTACGCGCTGCGGCTGCATGCGTCGCTCTTCGGCTACAACGCGCAGCCGTTCAAAACACTGCCGATCTCGCTGCGCGTCGGCGATCGGAATCCCAACCCGAACGACACCGCGAACCCCGTCATCGAAGGTGCCTTTGCCAAAGAGACGACGTGGGCGGATACCGCGCTGTCGTCGAACACCATCAATCTTGACGCCGTCTATCCGCAGGTCGTCCGCGACAGTTGGCTGGTGATGACCGGACCGTCCGATGCCGTCGAGCTCTATCGCGTCACGAAAGTCGAGGAAGTGGCGCTCGCCAAGTTCAACCTCTCCGGAAAAAGCACGCAGTTGACGCTCTCCGGCGAAAACAAATTCGCGCCGACGACGGCGACCGTCTTCGCGCAGAGCGAAGAGCTGGCCCTGGCTGAGACGCCGCTCCGCACCGTCGTGTCCGGCGGAGAGATCGAGCTCGACCGCGTCGTGCCCGACCTCCCCGCCGGACGGACGCTCATCCTCAGCGGCAAGGCGCGACCGCTGCCGCCCGCGGTGCTCGCCTTCCCCGGCACGAAGGGGAACACGACGGCGAGCACCACGGCCACTTTCTCCTTTGGCGTTGCCGCCCCCGAGGCCGCCGCCGAACCGGCCATCGAAGTCGTGCACGTCAAGGAGACCTTCGTCAGCGGCGGCCGCACCGTGCTTCGCCTGGTGGAGTCGGTGAAGGCATACGAGCGGCCGACGGTGTCGATCCTCGCCAACGTCGCCCTCTCCACACACGGCGATTCGGTCGCAAACGAAGTCCTCGGCAGCGGCGATGCCGGCCGGCCGTATCAACGCTTCACGCTGCGGCAGTCACCGCTCACGTACGTGCAGGCGCCGACCGTCAGCGGCGGCGAGTCGACACTGGAGGTGCGCGTCAACGACCTGAAGTGGACCGAGGTGCCGGCGCTGTTCGGCCGCGGCCCGCGCGAGCGCGTCTACGTCACGCGCATCGACGACGACGGCACGACCGCCGTGCAATTCGGCAACGGCGAAACGGGCGCGCGTCTGCCGGCCGGGCGCGAGAACGTCGCCGCGAATTATCGAAAGGGAATCGGTCTGGAGGGGCAGGTCCGGGCGCAGCAGCTCACGCTGCTGATGACGCGCCCGCTCGGGCTGAAGAGCGTCGTCAACCCGATGGCCGCGGCGGGAGCGCAGGACCGGCAGAGCCTGGCCGAGGCGCGCGCCAATGCGCCGCTGACCGTGCTGACCATCGACCGCATCGTCTCCCTGCGCGATTACGAAGACTTCGCGCGCTCCTTCTCCGGCATCGCCAAGGCCCACGCCACGTGGATCTGGACCGGGCATGGCCGGCGCGTCTTCATCACCGTCGCCGGCATCGCCGGCGCCCAGGTGCCGGATCGCTCCGCCACGCAGAAGAACCTTCTCGCGGCCATGCAGAAAGTCGCCGACGTCTTCGTGCCGGTGACGGTGAAGAGCTATCGCGGCGTCTCCTTCCGCGTGACCGCGGCGGTGAAGATCGACCCCGCGCTCCTCGCGAAAAACGTGATGGCCGCGGTCGAGACGGCGCTGCGGACGCGCTTCTCGTTCGACGCGCGCGCGTTCGGCCAGGCGGTGACGCTGAGCGAAGTCATCGCCGTCATGCAGAACGTAGCCGGCGTCGTGGCCATCGACGTCAACACCCTCCATCGCACCACAGCGCCGCCGGCGCGCCAGACGTTCCTCGCCGCCGACGCGCCGCTGGAGGGAGCGCCGGCGAGCGCGTCGCCCGCGGAGCTGCTGACCCTCGGATCGCTGGAACTGACGGTGATGCCGTGATCTTCGACCAGAAACGGCTCTACGAGCTGCTGCCCGCCATCTATCGCATCCGCGACGCGGAGCAACACGGGCCGCTCCGGGAGTTGCTGCAGGTCATCGGCGAGCAGATCGCCGTGCTCGAAGAGAGTCTCGATCAGCTCTACGACGACCAGTTCGTGGAGACGGCCGCGCCGTGGGTGCTGCCGTACCTCGGCGGCCTCGTCGGCGCGCGCGGCCTGGCCGGCCGCGCCGTGCCGGGAATGAGTCCGCGCGCCGAGGTCGCCCACGTCATCGGAAACCGCCGCCGCAAGGGGACGGCGGCGATGATCGAGCAGCTCGCCCACGACGTCACCGGCTGGCCGGCGCACGCCGTCGAGTTCTTCGAGCTCATCGCCGCCACGCAGTTCATGAATCATCGCCGCGAGCGGAACCAGAGCTTCGTGGCCGTGCGCGGCGCGGAGCGCCTCGAGGAGCTCGGCGGCGCGTTCGAGCGCGCCGTGCGCATCGGCGACGCCGATCTCACCCACACCGTCGACGTCCGTCGCATCGCCCGCGGCCATGGCCGCTACAACATTCCGAACATCGGCATCTTCTTGTGGCGGCTGCGGGCCATGCCCCTGACGCGCTCGCCCATCGTCCCCGCGTTTCCCGGTGACCAGCACAAGTTTGTTTTCAACCCGCTCGGCGCCGGCCTCCCGCTCTTCCATCCCGGCGTGTCCGAGACCTCGGCCGCGCATCTCGCGGAGCCGATCAACGTCCCCGACCGGCTGCGCCGCCGCCCCTTCGCGCGCGCCGTCAAGGACTTCTACGGCAGCGGCAAGAGCCTCGTGCTCGAGAAGGCGCCCGACCCGACAAAGGAGCCCCTCCCGATCCTGTCGTCGGAGATCTCCGTCTGCGATCTCTCCGATTGGAAGAACCTGCCGTCGAGCGGCATCTCCATCGACCCGCTCCTCGGCCGCATCGCCTTCGCGGACAAACAGGACCATCCGGTGCTGGCGACGTTCCACCACGGTTTCAGCGACAACCTCGGCGGCGGCGAGTACGGCCGCCCGCAGATCGCGCCGCCCGAAGGGCTGCGGCTGTTCCGCGTCGCCAATACGTTCGTCAAGATCGCGCCGGACGAGCCGCCGCCGTACAAGTCGATTCCCGATGCGCTGACGGACCTCGACCCGAACGGCGGCGTCATCGAGATCCTCACCAGCGGCCGCTTCGAGGAGCCGTTCAGCATCGATGCAACCGGAAAGTTCGTCGCCATCCGCGCCGCCGACAAGCGCCGCCCCACCGTCGTCCTCGGCGGAGATCTGAAGATCAGCGGCGGCAGCGAGGACGAAGTCGTTCTCGACGGCCTGCTCCTCGCCGGCGGCGCCGTCAGCGTGAACGGGCTGCGGCGGCTGCGCCTGCGCCACTGCACGCTCGTGCCGGATCCGGCGCGGCCGAGCCTCACCGTGGCCTCGGCGAACACGCGCATCGAGATCGAGCGCTGCATCCTCGGCGGCATCCGCGCCAACGCCGAGGCCGAGGTGCGCATCGAGAGCAGCATCGTCGACGCCGGCAGCGAGACCGCGGCCGCCTACGCCGGTCCCGTGTTCTACGGCCCGCCGCTGCACGTCGTGAACAGCACCGTCATCGGCGTCGTCCGCACCACCATCATGCGCCTGGCCTCGAACAGCATCTTCCT
Organism: Thermoanaerobaculia bacterium; assembly: GCA_036522835.1. Taxonomy (GTDB): domain Bacteria; phylum Acidobacteriota; class Thermoanaerobaculia; order Gp7-AA8; family Gp7-AA8; genus DATDFB01. The sequence continues at coordinate 14,072 of DATDFB010000284.1, forward strand.
CGCCGCGGCGCCCGATGCGCCGGTGGTCGCGGAGCGCCGGCAGGAGGGCTGCGTGCGCTTCTCCTACGTCTCGCACGGCGCGCGGCTGCCGGCGCGCTTCCACTGCCAGCCGGCCACGGAAGACTCGCTCATCCGGCCGCAGCTCCTCTCCACCCGCTTCGGCGATCCGGCTTATTGCCAGTTGAGCGCAGCGTGCCCGCCGGAGATTCGCGAGGGCGCCGACGACGAGGGGAGCATGGGTGCATTTCACGACATCCACGAACCGCAACGCGAAGCCCGCCTGCGCGCGTCGATCGAGGAATACCTCCGCTTCGGCCTGCAGGCGGGAATCTTCTACGCCACTTGAGAACGCCGGGAGGAACTTCCGTGAAAAGCGATTTGAGCCGCGATACCTTCCGAGTTGCCAAGCACTTCAAGCGAGTGCTCATACAGCAGGGACGCGTGCAGGTCGACGCCGACTGGAACGAGCAGGGCGACATCGTCACGCACCGCATCGAGCGCGAGGCCGCCGACGTCATCGGCGGCTGCGGCGGCCCGCTGCACGATGACGGCTTCCACATCGTCACCGCGCTGTCGCAGTTCAACAAGGAAGAGAAGGATCGCCCCGCCAACAATGTCGCCATTCCCGCCGGCTTCGCCGCTCCCGATTTCCTCATCAGCGCCGGCCGCTACTACGTCGATGGGATCCTCTGTCAGAACCCGGCGCTGACGTCGTATTCGAAGCAGCCCGACCTCCCGGCGCCGCCGCCGATCTCCACGGCCGGCACGTACATCGTCTATCTCGACGTCTGGGAGCGCCTGATCACCGCGTTCGACGATCCATCGATCCGCGAAGTCGCCCTCGGCGGCCCCGACACGGCCGCGCGCGTGAAGACCGTCTGGCAGGTGAAGCACCTCCTCGCCACCAAGCCGGCAAGCTGCGTGACATCCGACGACTTCAACACTCTGAAGAAGGAGCCCGACGGCACGCTCAGCGCGCGCACGCGCCAGGACGCGGCCGGAACGAACCCCTGCATCGTGCCGTCGAGCGCGAAGTACACGGGTCTGGAGAATCAGCTCTACCGCGTCGAAGTGCACGACGGCGGTGCCGCGCTCGACGTGACCGCGCCGCCGGCGGGGGTGGCGGTGACGCGCGTCTCCAACACGACGAACCAGGTTCAGTTCAAGGCCGGCACCTGGAAAGCGGGACAGTCGGTCGAATTCGTCTCCGTCAAAGCGGGCAGCGATCCGATGAACGGCTCGCTGGCGACGATCACCGCGGTCAACGGCGGCGTCCTGACGCTCAGCGTGAACGTGTCGGCGCTGCCGCTCGCCGACATGCAACTGCGCCCCGTTCCAGCGACGTACAAATGGTCGCGCAACAACGGCATCGTCGTCGCGGCCATCGAGGGCATCAAAGACGCCGAGGTCACGGTGCATGATCTCGGTCCCGACGCGGTGCTCGGCTTCAACGAAGGGCAGTGGGTCGAGGTCATCAACGACACGCTGGAGCTGAACGGCCAGCCGGGCATGCTCGCGCAGATCCTCAAGATCGACCGCGCGCTCAACCTGATGACGCTGAGCGCCGCGCCGCAGAAGCCGCTGTTGGACGGGAACGGCGATCTCGACAAAGCGGCGCACCCGAAGGTGCGCGGCTGGGACGGGGTCGGGGCGATCAAGTTCCATCCGGCGGCCGCCGCGGATCACGACCTCGAGCTCGAGAACGGCGTGCGCATCCGCTTCTTCGCGGGCGCCTTCCGCAGCGGCGACTACTGGACCATTCCGGCCCGGACCGCAACCGCCGACGCGCTGTCGGGCAACATCGAATGGCCCACGGACGCGAACGGCGCACCGCTGGCGCAGCCGCCCTTCGGCATCCGCCACCATTACTGCAAGCTGGCGATCATGGAGTGGGACGCCGCGAACAAACAATTCAAACTCCCGCTCAGCGACTGCCGCAGTCTCTTCCCGCCGATCACCGAGCTGACGACGCTTCTCTACGTCGGCGGCGACGGCCAGGAAGCGATGCCGAACCAGCCCATCCCGCAACTGCTCCAGGCCGGCGTGTTCAACGGCCGCTGGCCCGTGGCCGGCGCGAAGGTGCGCTTCACGACGGCGCCGAACGGCCGCCTGGCCAAGAACATCGCCGGTCTCGCCGCCGGGACGACGTCGTTCACCGCCACGACCGGCACCGACGGCCTCGCCAGTTGCGCCTGGCAACTCGATCCCGATCTGGCCAAGAACAGCCAGCAGGTCGAGGCGCGCCTGCTCGACGCCGCCGCGAACCCGCTCGATCAACTTCTCAACTTCAACGGCAATCTCAGCATCGCCAGCCAGGTCTTCTACAAGACCGACGACAAGTGCGCCACGCTGCAGAACCAGGACACGGTGCAGAAGGCGATCGACAAGGTGTCGCACCTCGTCAGCCTCTTCGAGATCAGCGGCAACGATCAGGAAGTGATGCCCGGCGCGACGCTGGACCCGCTATCCGTCATCGCCGCGAGCATCTGCGGCCCCGCCGGCGGGCAGAAGGTGTCGTTCAAGGTCGTCAAAGGCACGGGGAGCGTCAGCCCGGCCGACGTCACTACCAAGGACGACGGCTTGGCCAGCACGAAGTGGACGCTCGACCCGAATACGCCGCGCCAGCAGGTCGACGCCACGCTGATCGATGCCAACGCGCCGTCGACGACGCCGCCGACGGTGGTCAGCTTTTACGCGAACCTCAGCACAGCCGCGCAAGTGGCGTTCGATCCCGGCGACTGCGCCACGCTGAAAGGACAGAACACGGTCCAGAAGGCGGTCGACAAGCTGGCCGACCTGGTCAGCCTCTACGAGGTCAGCGGAAACAATCTCACCGTGCCGCCGGCGCCCGGCGCCACGCTCGAATTGAAGGTTCTCGCGGCCAGCCGCTGCGGCCCGGTGAGCAAGCAGCGAGTGAAGTTCACGCCGGTCGGGAAGAGCGGGGTCGTGGCGCCAGCCGATACGGCGACGGGCGCGGATGGAACGGCCACCGTGGCTTGGAAGCTCGATCCGACGGAGCCCGTGCAATTCGTCGACGCCACGCTGGTCGACGAAGCCGCGCCCTCGATCGCCGCGCCGACGACGGTGCGCTTTACCGTGGCGCTCAGTCTCGCGCTCGACCGCAGCATCACCGTGCAGACGGTGCGGGCCGAATCGGACGGCCAGGCGCTGCTGAACGATTCGCTCGTCCCACCGTCGCGGCTGCAAAAAGGGATCACCGTCGTCTGCAGCGATACCGTCAACCCGTCGGCGTTCGGAGTGGCACCGCAGCCAACGTCGGCGTTTCCTCCGGATAACACGGAGCAGAAGCCGACGTGCTTCCTCACGCTCGACCTGCCGTACCCGCTCGGCTCGGATGTCGAGTTCTGGGGCACCGACACCTTCGGATTCCAGCCGGTCATCCTCGCGTCGGTCGTGTCGGTTGCCAACAACGAGATCCATTGGACGCCCGCCGCCAGCGCCGTCCGGTTCCTCGTCGCCATGTTCCAGCGCCTCGTCAAGATCACCGACCGCGTGCTCGCCCACTTCACAGTTAAGGGAAACTTCATCTGGTCGAAGGATCCGAGCTTGCTGCTCGACGGCAACAGCTTCGGCAAGGACGGACCGGGCAACCGCGTCGACATCGCCTTCCCGAGCGGCGACGGCCGCAAAGGCGGCGACTTCGAGATGTGGTTCTGGCTCGCCTCCGAGCAGTTGATCCCGCCGGCCATCAATCCGACGTTCGACGCCGCCGTGACCGCCCCTGGGCGCGTCAGCGGCAAGGTCACCCTCGGCGGCGCCCCCTTGCCGGGCGTCACGATCACGCTGTCGAACCCCGCGCTCGGCGTGCGAACGACGACGACGACGAGCACCGGAGACTTCGCGTTCGTCAACGTCCCGCCCGGCGTCTGGACAGCGACCGCCCAAGTGCAGGGCGCTCCGCTGCTGCAAAAGGCCGTGAGCGTGCCGGGAGGGGTGAATCCGGGGTGAGGAGGGAGGCGGCGCCACGAAGCCCCCGTTACCGGCGCCGCCGATTCCTCCCGCCGGCCGGCCAGAGCCCGACGTCGGCCTCGAGTACGCCGCCGTTCGCGCTCTCGATACGAAGGCGGACATCGAGCGCGCGGGTGGTCATCGGCGCGATGACGATGCGCTCCGTCGCGGAGGCCGGCACGAGATGACGCACCATCAGACCACGGCTTGCGCCGACGGCGAGATCGTCGATGGGAATCCGATACGTCGCCGCCGGCATCAACGTCGGCCGCGCCCGGAGACCGCGATCACGCGAGACTTCGAGCTGGAGCCTGGTCAGCAGTGCCGCGGTCTTCCCTTCGTTCGCGATGGCCAGGTCGATCTCGCCGGTTTCGGTGGCGTCGGCAACCAGGAGGCGAAGCACGGGCGCCGGAGCGAAGAAGGGAAGCGGCACGACCAGGACGGCGGCCGCCGCGACAGCAAGCGGCCCGATGACCTTCATCGACCGCCGCTGGCGCGGCGTGAGCTTCGGAACTTTCAGGATGCCGATGGAGACGTCGGCGAGGTACGGCGTCAAGGCCAGAACGATCGCCAGGATGAGCAGCGTGGTTTGAAACGGTTCCGGCAGGCCGGCGCGCTGTGCGATCGACATCGTCACGAGCTCCTCGCCGGCCGTCGTACGCTCAGCAGGAGAAGCGGAATCGCGGCGAGGATAGCGGCGACGAACATCGCGCGGTCAATCCAGCCGGAGCGGCGCAGGGCTATGGTCGATGCCGGGAGAAAGCGGATGTTGTAGGTCGGCGCGAGATGGGTCTGGTCGACGGCGAGCTGCAGTCGGTACGTACCGGCGCCGCCGAAGCCGTGAAGCCAGCCGTCGAAGACGCCGCGGCCGAGGTAGTGGAGATCGAGCGTCGCGGCGCTGGCCCGGCCGTCGCGCCAAAGCGACGGCCGGAACAGGCGCGCTGGTGATCCTCGGGAGAGCGCCTGCAGGTCGGCCGGTCGCTCCTGCCCGTCGAAACAGTTCAGGCGGATGGCGAGCGATGCGTCCCAGAGAAATCGCGGTGCGCTGAAAAAACTGCTCGATCCGGAGCTCGTCACGCGACAGTCGATGCGCGTCGCCGGCGCGACGCGAAAGCCGGACCAGCGGTCGCAAAAGACATTGACCGGACGATCATCGGCGTCTCTGGTCCTCACCTCCACTTCGGTCCAGTAAATCCCGGCGACATCGCATTCGGTTTCATCGATCGTGCGGAAGACGCCGTCGCCGCGCGTGGCGTCGCGCAGCATGCCGAGGCGCCGGCGCCTTCCGTTAGGCGCGCTGAGCGTCAACTCGAGTTGCAACGGATATCCGGGCAAATCGCGAAGCGGCGCGCCACCGGCATCGGTGACGCGATAGGCGACGGCGACGCGGTCATACTGCCGCAGCGCCGGCCCTTCGGGATGCACGAGCAGGCCTCGCGGAAAGAATTGCTGCGAGAAGAGTCGCACGCGGCTGTCAGGCCGCGATTTGCGGAACGTCCAGCGCCCTGGCGCCGGGCGCCGCACGACAACGGTGGAGAGCAACTCGCCCGTCCGTACTTCGGCGACGCCCTCGGCGCCGGTATCGAGCGGCCGCAATGCATCGGGCGCGAAGATGGCGATCTCTCCCGGCGGCCGGCCGCGGAAGACATCGAAGACGACCGTGTCGAGGTAGGGCGGAATGACGAGCGTGTCGCCGCCACTGCCGCTCATCTCCAAGGAGCGCGTGCCCACGATGCCGCTCACCACGCGGTACAGCGAGAGGTAGGCATCGTCCTCCAAGAAGTGGAGGCGATCGCGCGAAACTTCGCGCCAAAGCTGCTCATCGCGGGCACTCCTGGCCGGCAGCAGCAGCACTTCGAGGATCGGATCATCAGCGCCCGATGTCGCCAGAAAGCGCCGCAGCTCGCGCGCATATGCGGCGGCATTCGCGCGCGGCACGTACGGAACGCCGTCCGTGATCAGCAGGAGGACATGGCGGCGAAACGGGTCGGGGGACAACGCCCGAAAAAGCTGCCGCGCAGCGAGCAGCGCGCACAACACATCGGTGTTGCCGAGGTTGCGCATAAAGGTAAGCGGGCCGAGCGTCCGTCGCAGGCGAGCCGCGCCGCCTTCCAGGAGCGGCGTGAGCGGGACGTCGACGCGCGCGGCGGAGCCGAACGTCATCACGCCGAAGCGATGGTTGAGGCGCAACGCCTCCGCGTTGCGCGCGAGGAGCTCGAGCGCCAGTCGCAGGAGGAGATCCGCCTCCGGCCGGCCGCTGCCGGTCATGCTGCCGGACCGGTCGACGACGATGGCCAGATCGATGCCCGCTCCGGCCGGATCGCCCTGCGCGACGGCGTCCGCTGCGATGCAGACGATGGCCGCAATGACGAGCAGGACGCGCACGGCTCAGCTTTCCGGGATCGACTGACGGACGTGGCGGCGAAGACGGACCGCCACGGCGGCCAGCAGAACGAGCACGACCACAATCGTGGAGACGGCTTTGGTCTCGGTCGAGAGCGGCAGGTAAAAGCCGACAGCGACAGCGTCAAGCGATCCGCCGTTCGAGCAGTCCCAGCGGATGCGATTGCCCGTGACATCGCCGGCGGTGCTCGACTTCACCTCGCCGGGAAGCGTAATGGTGAGGACGCGCTTGAACGCGGGAGTGTGAGAGATGGAGGCGTGGAAGCGAGCCTCGCGCCGCAGAAAACCGGCATCGCCGGACTGAAAATCGAACGCGTGGCCGGACTCGTTGAGCTCCGACACCTGCTTGAATTCCCGCGCCAAAACGACGAACTTCCGATCGGCCGTCGCTCCCTCCTCGAGGACACGGAAGCCGTCGTGGATGGCCTTGCTGCGGATCTCCGGCAGCGCGAGTGCAAGCTCGTTCGGCAGGAGCAGTTTCACGCGATACGAGCCGCTGCCGTCGGCGCGGAGCGTCAGGTCATCCTCCATCTCGCAAGCCGTGAGAAGGAGGAGCGCCGCAAGGCAGCAGAGGACGGCGAATCGGTTCGTTCGCATCAGCCGCTCCTCACCGCTCGCGATAGACCTCGACCGGATCGCTGACCGCGCAATCGTCCGGCAGCTTCACGATCTCGTCGCCCTCGCGAAAGCGATTCGGATTCGCACAGGCGAAGACATAGATCTTGAACCACTGCTTGGCGCCCTTGTGCGCTTCGCCGAGGTTGACCAGGCCGCTGAACGAGCCGTCGCGCTTCACGCGATGAATGCGCGGCTGGATCCACATGCGCGGGCTGACCGCGACCGGCTCGACGGCGAAGAACGGCGTCGTATTCGCCGGCACGCGCCCTTCCGCACGGATGCGCGAGCACGCCTGGTCGCGTTCGCAGAGCGGATCGTCAGGCGTGCCGACGTGCTGCTTGTCGGCGGGCCACAGAACGACCGGTTCGCGCGCGGCAGGAAGATTCTCCGGCAATGCTGCGGCGGCGGCGGCATGGCAGCGGCAGAGGAGAGCCGCGAGGATCACGAAAGAACCGATGCTTCTCATGGTGATGCCTCCTTTTCGGGACTGGGGAGCGTCACGGAGACAGGCCCCAACCAACGCACCAGGCCGTGAGTGCGACGCTCGAACGGCGGGCCGTCGGGAAACTCGGTCGTTCCCGCCAGAAACCTGTAATCGGTGGAGAGCGCGACGTAGATCTCAAAGCGGTCGGGCGTGCCGTATTGAACGTGGACGCGTGTCTCCGCGGTCGTGGGAACGGGACCAGGAGTCTGGTTATAGCAGACGCCGTTGCGCGCCGCGCAGAGCCAGACGGTGGCGAAAAGCCGCGGCTTCCGGACGCGGATGTCGACATCGCCGCTCGTCCGCACGATGGCTCCCGGCGGCGGGGCGACGATCTCCCCGTCCGGCGCCTCTCCGTCGACGATGCAGAGGTCGGCCAGGCCGCCGCCAAAGCGCGCCTCCGGCTGTTGGCGGCCGGCGCTGCGTTTCAGCACATCCTCGCCGACCCGCGATTCGAGGCCGCTGAGGGTGACGATGCAGCCCTCCGTTTGGGCGGTGGGCTCGCGCCGCAACGCATCGAGCAATGCACTGGTGAAAAATCCGTTCTGCGAAACTTCGTCCGAGTAGGCATAGCCGCCGGGCACGGAGGCGACTAAGACCGCGTAGGCGCGGGCGTTCCGCAGCTCGTCGAAAAACGACTCCGTCATCGCCGTCGGCGTGCCGGGTACGGGAAGCCGCGCCAGGCGCTCGCGGCAGGCATCGACGAACAGCAGCAATCGGCCGCGGCGCTGCTGCCGGAGAATGTCGCCGAGGACGATTCCTTTCGGCGTCAGGGCGCCGGAGTCGGCGGTGAGGAGCACGTGCTGTCCGCCGTTCGTGTACCCATGCGTGGCGATGGAAAGCACGAGAACACCGTTCGGACCGACTTCGGGAACCTGCCGCGCGATCGCCTCGCCGACGCGTTTCGCGTCGACGTCGTCAAGCACGACATGCGCGCTCCGCCGCAACTCCTCGAGGTGCCGGCGCGACCGCTCCTTCGAAGGACGCCCGGAGACCATCAGTACCGTGCGCGCCGGTGGCAGAAGGCGAAGCTCGTTGGCGAAAAGATAAGCGAGGTCGGTCGCATCATCCGCCGCGAACGGCACGTCCAGGGGCCGGTCAGCGGCGTGAAAGGTCTCGATGCCGATGAAGACGCCGGCCGACTCGTCCCAATCAATCGGACCGAAGGCGATCTCGTCTTTCGCTCCCGCATCGAACGCCGTCACACCGCGGCGATATTTGCAGTCCGCCGCCGCCAGCAGCAAAACGACGAGGATTGCGCACCTTCGCCGCGACATGGCCGCCTCAATGCGCCGCGCCGCTCCAGCGTCCCTGAGGATCGCCGGTCAGCGTGAACGGAGCCCACACGGCCGGATCGGAGAAGTCATGTCCGCGCAACATGGCGATCTGCGCCTGGCGCAGTGCGCCGGCGGCGGAGTCGCCGGCGAGCAGGCGCTCGTAGAACTTCTCCATCAGCGCGACCGCAGCCGCGTCGTCGACGTTCCACAGCGTCGAGATCACGCCGGGCGTCCCGGCGTAGAGGAACGCGCGCGTCAGACCGACCACGTCGTCGCCGCGGCTTCCCTTGCCGAGCGCCGTTTGACAGGCGGAGAGCACGACGAGGTTCACGCCGGTGAGGTCGACGTCGGAGAGGATCTCGTGGACTTCGAGGTCGCCGCTGCCGTCGCCGTCGGACGCCAGCGCCAGCCGGCTGAAGAGCGGGTTTGCGGCGTCGTAAAAACCGTGCGCGGCAACGTGCACGAGATCGACGTCGCCTTTCAGGTGAAGGATCAGGCTCTTCGTCGCGCTCGCGCCGAGCTTCGCCGTCGTGCCGAGAACCTTCGCCACCGCCACCGCTTCGCGCCGGGCGCCGGCGAGGTTTCCCAGCTCCGTGTTCGGATCGCCGATGACGAGCGCCTTCCCGTCCACCGGCGATTCCTTGCCGTGCAGAAAGCGAAGAACGCTTGCGCTCGGCGCGTACGTAATGACGAAGTCCTCGACCAGAAAGCGCTGGCTCTTCGGGTCGCGCAGCGCCGCGAACGGAACGTAGTGCAGCACGCCGTTCGGCACGAAGATCAGCCGCATGTTATGAATGTGCTGCTGCAGCGGCGCAATCAACTGCGCGAATGCCTCCTCGGCGCGCAGCAGTTCGCCGGTGCACTGATCCAGCGGCTTCACTCCACGAACTCTCCTGCGCGTCCCGAGCTGATCGGCCCAGCAGACGATGCGATCGAGCGCCGGGCCATCGATCGGAAGGATGACGTGCCGCGCGTCGTCGCGGCTGACCACCCACGCGTGAACGCGGAGCGGCGTGACGTAGTAGCTGATGAGCGTCGCATCGGGAGCGAGCTCTTTCTGCACGTCGGCAAGGCGAAGCGGCTCGACGCGGATCGTGGAGTCATATTCGGGATTCGTGACCTTGACGCGCTTCAGGAGGGCCTCGTATCGCGCCCGGCCGCGCTGCAGGTCGAGACGTGCCGTCGGCGTCAGCGACGCCTGGCGCTCCGAGCGCGCGAGCTGCTGGCGAAGACTCTCGGCCTCGCGGGCCAGCGGCGCATCGCTTCCCAGGCCCGAGCCGAGCTTGTGATTGCCGAGGAGTTGCAGGAAGGCGCGAGCGCGGGCGCGCTCGGCGTAATCGAAGGCGTCGGCGACGCGGCCCTGTTGCACGAGCGCCTCCACGACCATGTCGAAGAAGAGATGATGATGACTGCCGAGGTAGTTGCTCAGCAGCTCCTCGACATGAATGTTGTTGATCTGCTGTTCGATGGCGTCGGCGGATTTCAGGAGATACTCGGTCCCCTTGGCCTGGTTTCCCTCTCGCCAGTAAGTCGCGCCGACCGCGCCGAACATCATGGCGCGCAGGTCGCGATTCGGCTCCATCGCCGCGATCTTTTCCCACACCTCGCGCGCTCCCTTGAGATCGCCGCGCTCGGCCAGCACCCGGGCGCGCAGGAACGCCAGGATCGTCGACGTCGAGGAGAACTGCGTGATGGCCGGCCCGCCGGCGGGCAGGACGTTCGGTTGAATCCCAGTGACCGCGCGCATGAGTTGGTGAAGCTCGTCGTCATTGCCCGTGGCCGCCTTCGCCTCGGGAAGGTTGAACACCTCATCCACTGCCTGAATGAAATCGGAGCTCGGTTGCCCGCGGACCGTCACCTTTTCGCTGGTAGCCTCCATCAGCTTCACGAACTTCTCGGCGAGCCGGAAATGGCTCTTCTTCGCCAGCTCCGCCGATTTCTTCAGTGCCGTGCGCGCGCTGTCGTGCGCGTCGAGCAGGAGGTACGCCTGGGCGAGCAGCGTCCACACCGGCGCTTCGACGTACGGTTCGTCGATTTTCTGAAAAAGCTCGATTGCCCGTTCCAGGTCGGTGATCGCTGATCCATAGCTCCCGCGCGACAGGTTCAGCATGCCGAGCTCCGCCTTGACTGAAGCTTGGCGATAGATGTCGCCGACACTCTCCGCGAGCTTCAGCGCGTCGTCATAGACCAGTCCCGCGGCGTCGAAGCGATCGCTGTCCCGGAGCAGCGATCCGCGATCCTCGAGGATCTCCGCCTCGCGCTTCTGGTTTTTCGTCTGCCGGACGATTGTCAGCGCCTTGTCGTTCCAGTCGAGGGCCTCCTCGACTTGCCCGGTGAGCAGCGCGAGGTCGGCCAACTGGTGGAGGATTTTGATGTCGTCCCGGAAGGAGATCCCTCCGATGCCGCCTTGCGGGCTCTGAAGAGCCTTGCGATAAAACTCGCGCGCTTCTTCGAGGCGCCACTGCTGGCGCCGGAGGTCGCCCAGATGTGTCTCGATCGAGGAGTCGACCATGCCGCCGAAGATCTTGCCGAGCTCCGACGCGCGGGTCAGCTCGCGCTCCGCCTTGTCGAGCTCATTGATCTCCAGGAGCGCGGTGCCATACAGGTCGCGAGTCATGGTCTCGCTAAGCTGTACGAGCAGCGGCTTCATGATCAAGGGGTTCTGCGCCATCGGCCCGAGGGCCTCGGGCGCGAAGCCCATCATCGGAGCAATCAGTTTCAGGCTGTCAAACGAGAGCTCCGCGCTGGGCGCGGCCAGCTCCTGCAGCACGGCGAGCGCCTTTTCGTGATGGCGTGCGGCCTCATCGAACTGCCCTGCCGCCCGATCGAGCTCGCCGAGGGTCACCAAAGTGAACCAGGCCGAGTAGCGGTCCTGCGTCTTCTCGAACCGCTCGGCGGCCTCGGCGAGGTGGGTCCGCGTCGCCTTCGCATCGTCGAGCACAACGTCGGCGAACGCCAGCATCAGGAAAGCACGCGCCTGCTGCCGTTCGTCGCGCTCCTTCTTGAACTGCTCGAGGGCGGCGAGAGCGGCGGCGCGCGCCTCTTTGCCTTTCTTCTCGTGAATCAGCGAGCCGATTGCCGTCAGGGGATCGTCGGCCGCGCGTGCGGCGAACGGCAGGAACAGCAGCAGCAGAACGGCCAAGCACTTTTTCAACGCGAACCTCCCGTCGCCGCGCGGCGCGGAACCGACTCGCACACAAGCCTCTCGATCGACCAGTTCTCGTAAGTCACGACGTTGCTGCCGCGGCCGTTCGCCAGCAGCAGCTTTTCGAGTGGCGTCGTGGGAGTCCTGACGAGAACGCCATCCGACTCCACAATCCACGGATCCGGCAGCGGCAGGTCAGTGGAAAGAAGAAAGTACGTGTCGATCCCGAACGGCGGCGACGCCTCGAACAGCTCGGGCGGCCCGAGCGGGATCGTGACCGGCGGATACGGGGCGCTCTGCCCTGCCGCCGGCGGCAGCGGAAATCGGTTCTCGACGGTACCGTGATCGCGGGGGAAAAGCAGCACGCTGCGGCCGAAGCTGTCGATGGTGAAGACGTAAATGAAGCGCTGCTCGATTTGCGCGGGAAGCGGAGGCGTGCCGCGGAGCACGATGCCGTACTTCTCTCCGCCGATGAGCGCGCCGTTGTGAATCTCTTCACCGTCGCGCGCGCGGAGAATGGCCAGCCGATACGGCAAGGCCATGCTTTGCGGCGACTCCAGCTGATTCCAATCGTGGATGCGCCGCAGCCGCACGACGAGATCGCCGAGCGCCGCGGCGCTGTCGGCGATTCCCTGATTGCCGCGTTCGAGATTGCTCCAGGACGTCCGCAGCGGCAGGCTGGTTTTGCGGAGGTCCGACGCCTTCACCGTCGGCCGCACCCACGCGTACTGCAGCTTGCGCTCCGCGTAGCGGCCGACGAGAACATACTCCGCCTGCTCCGGATGCTTCACTGTCTCCACCGCGGCGTGAACGCCGATGCGATCGAGCATCGCCGCGGGCGCGGGGAATTGCACGAAAAGCGACGAGCCGGCGGCGATCTTTCCGATCGCCGCCATGGGATCGCCCAGCCGTTCCATGCGGCCGTCGCCGTCGAGCAGTTCCCATCCGTCATCCTGCCAGCGCAGCAGACGCATCGGCGTGGCATTCAGCGGATCGGCGATCCAGTGCACATTGTGTTCTTTCGCCGCCGATGCGAGCGATCGCGCCAGGGCCCGGAGTGCCTCGGCGCTGATCGGCGCGCGTGGCATGGAAACGCGCAGCGGCGCGCCGGGAGGCACCGCCCAGCCGACGACTTCCAGCAATGCGCCCAACTGCAGCGACTGCGGCGTCCGGCGCTGGTTCGGTACCGCCTCGCTCGTCGCCAGGCCGCGCACCGCGGTGACGGTCAGCCGGGCCTCGCCGCCGCCGAGCGGTCGCAGCTCACAACCGGCGGTGAGACCGTTCGCCCACCCGCCTTGCAGGACGACCGTGCCGTCGTCGCGGATCTTCTCCACGGCCACGACCGTGTGGTCGCCGCGGCGGTCGATGCGCGTGCCGAGAAAGGGACTGAACCGCGCCTGCGCGTTGCCGGCAAGGACCGGCTCCTGATACGGCGTCTTCCCGCGGAGGCGGGCCTGCGCGCGCAGGAATGTCTGGATCGCCGGTTCACCGCTCGACGCCTTCCGCAGCGCGTGCATCCATGCCAGCGAGAAGGCACCGTGCAGCCTCCCCCACTCGTCGCTTGCCTCCCAGGCGATCTCGTAGTCCTCCGCCGCGGAGACGACAAGCGCGCCGCGCTCCTCCGGCGCTCTCCCTTCGTCGGTATCGTCGGCAACGTCGCGAGGATCGAGCTTGACTCCGCGCGGCCGCATGCCCGTCGGCAGCCCGCGTGCGCCGGAGCCGCTGTGGCAACTGTCGAGGATGACAGTGAGCCGCGCCCCTCGGTCGAGGATCTGGTTGAAGCGGACGCTCAGTTCCTTGTCGCGAATGTCGAGCGCGCCGGTGCGCGAATCGGCTGGCACGATCGACTCGTCGAGCTTGTCCGCCTCGGCGGAGCGCGAGTTCACGACTTGCGAGCCGTGCCCGGAGAAATAGAAAAGGAGCACGTCGCCCTTGGCGGCCGGCTTCAGGAGATGTGTTTCGATGGCCTGCAGGATCGCGTCGCGCGTGGCCTGCTGATCGGTTAGCGTAACGATATCGGCCCGCTCGACACCGTAGAGATGGACGAGCATCTCGGCCATGTCGCGGACGTCGTTGACGGCGCCGGCAAGGTTCGGGTAATCGCGGCCCGGCACCGGAACGAACTTCGCCGCGGGAGCGAGATGCGACGCGGAATAGTCGTCGACGCCGACGAGCAGCGCGCGTCGGTGCGTCGCAGCCGGCGCCTGCAGCGCGAAAATCAACAGAGAACAGAGGAGCAGAAACGGCCGGCTACCTGTCTTCATGCCGGTAAACGACACGCTTTGCGGCAAAGTGTGTCTTTACCTCCGTGATGCGTGTCGTGACGCTGCTATCGCTCGGAGCGGCGTTCCTCTGGCCGTATGCCACGGCGGCTGGCACCGATCCGAGGCCGCGCGCCGGCGAGGCGCCGGCGTTCCAGCGCGCGCAGTCCGCCGCGCTGTTCGTCGGCGTGCAGCGCTTCACCCACGACAGCTCGCTGAGCGAGGTCCGGTACGCGGTCGACGACGCCGTCGACCTCGCCTTCGTCCTGGCGCTCGACGAGAGGGTGCGCCTCGTCGATCCGGGCCGGGTCGTACTGGCTCTCTCCGGCGAGCCGCAGAAAGAGGAGTCGAAGCAGAACCTGAACGCGCTGCTCGCCGCCGGCGCGACCCGGGCGCCGGCGACGCAATCCGACATCCTCACGCTGCTCGAACGGCAGGCGCGCGCCGCCGGGCCGAACGGAGTGCTGGTCCTCGGCTTCGCCACACACGGGGTGAATCAGGAAGGAACGCACTACCTCCTCACCGCGAGCTCGCTGCTGCGCTACGCGGAAACGAGCATTTCCGAGAATAAGATCCGCGACATCGCCTCGCATTCGGAGGCAGCGCGCTCGCTCATCTTCATCGACGCCTGCCGCCAGCAACTGACCTCGGACGCACGCGCCGGCGAGGCCGATCCGCGGTCGGTGTCGATGTTGATCCACCGCATGTCCGACGCTGCCGGACAGGTCGTCATGTCCGCCGCCGCCGCCGGCGAGTACGCCTACGACGACGACGCCCGCCGCAACGGCGTCTTCACCGCCGCAGTAATCGACGGCCTGCGCTGCGAAGCGGCGGTCGACGGGCACGGACTGGTGACGGTCGAGACGCTCGCGGCTTACGTTGAGGAGCGCGTCCTCACCTGGGTGCGCAAGCATCGCGATGCTAGCGCGCGACGTGCGACGCAGATCAATTACGAAGGAGCGGCCAGGCGAATGCCGCTGGCCACTTGCCTTCACGCCAGAAGTCACGCCCAGCCGGCGAGCGTCAATCACGTTGAGGGATCATTCAATGTATTCAACGACGCCGGCATCCGACTGTGGGGCGGCCGCGTGAGAGGAAAAATCGCGCGTGCCGACGTCGCCGATCTCGACGGCGACGGCCGCAACGAGGTGCTGGTCGGCGTCGCCGACGGCGATGACAGCGGCAAGATCGTCGCCTTCGCCGCGGACGGCAAGCGCCTTTGGTCAGCCAATACGACCACAAGCTACAACTACCTCGGCAGCCACGGCGGAAAGATGGCCGTCACCGACTTCATCACCGCCGATCTCGACCGGAGAGGAAAGCGGCAGGTCGTGGCCATCGCCATCGATGGGCAAGGATGGTATCAGTCCCGCCTCTGCGTCTTCGAGGGCGACGGCACGCTACGGGGATCGTATTGGCATCCCGGACACCTGCACAAAGTCATCGTCGGCGCACCGACGGCGGACGCCGCGCCGCGCATCATCGCCGCCGGCGTGAACAACGACCTGCAGAGGACATTGAGCGTGCGCGGTCATGTCAGCATCGTCATCGTTCTCGACCCGGCGAACGTCACCGGCGAGGCACCGCCGTATTTCGGCAAGGCCGGGAAAGGAACGCACCTCTGGTACGCCTTCCTCCTCCCACCCGAGCGGCCGATCGAGCGGCTGGAGATCGTCGACTTCAAGCACGACGACGTGAACACGATCTCGATCTGGATCGCCTCCACGGCACTCTTCCTTGATTTCTCGGGAAAGGTGATCGCCGCCGAGCCGGGCGAGGGAGCCAACACCGCCCTGCAGTTCGGCCTGGCCCGGTGAGCCCGGCGGCCCGCCCAACGCGAGCCGCCGGTATGCGTTTCAGGGGTATTGCACCATCGGACAGATGGTCTGGTCGTAAACGCCGCGCCCGACCTCCAGGCGCAACCGCGACAGGAGCTCGGAAAAGAGCGGTTGCCGCGGATGCAGATCGTCCCAGCTGACCACCGGAAGGTTATCCGCCGATCCGACCGGCTGCGGGACGGCGCGGGTCTCTTTGGCCGGCGGCGTCTGCATCAGGTCGTAATACGCTTGAAAATGTTTGCCCGCTCCCGGATTCGGGATCGTCCCGGCCGGCGGCGGCGGGGCGAATGGCGGCAGATTCAAGACGGCCATCTCGACCACGCCGTTCGCGTTCGGGGCCAGACTCATGGATCGTCCAGGAAAGCCGTCGAACGTCTGTTCCGAGATCTCGACCGTCGAGCCGGAGATCTGGACGTCGGCTTCGACCCACGTGGCAAGCGCCTGCGAATACGGTGAGGCGCCGCCGACGCCGTCGAGACGCTCGAAGTGCACCGGCATGACGTTGCTACCGTTGCGCGCGATCGAATAGGTGAATACCGATCCGCCGCGCAGATGAAGACGCGCAGCGATCAGCGATGACGGCGGCTGCGGCCCGAGCACGGCCGGGTTGAGGTCGCAGCCGGTGGGACAGATCTTCCGAAAGGCGGCGACCCAGCTGAAGTCCTCGCGCTCGGCCGCGGTCGTCGGAATGATCTCCGGCTGGTTGTCGACGACGAGCCGCGCATCGCTGCGAACGGCGAGAGCAGAGTACGAGGCGTCACGCGAGCAGCCTTTGCGGATCGAAAGATCCGAATTCGCCAGCGACCAGGCCCCGCCGCCGGCGACCGCCTGATCGAGGGCGTCGAGCGCCGTCGCCGCCGGCTGATCGCTATAAAGAAAGGCGGCGATGTCGCTGTCGCGCGTCGGACAGTCGCCGGCGCAGTTGCCGGCGCGGGCGAGGAGCAACGGCCTGTGGTGCGGGACCAACGTGCCGTCTGAAACCTGATAATCGTGATCGACGTTAAGCAAAAGAACGGTGACTTCTCTCCCCTGCTGGCTAGGCACGAAGACAATCAAGCCGCTGAAAAAAATCTTCAATAGAAACCCTGTCATTGCAAATCCCTCCGCTTGTCGTGAGGGAATGGGGAGGACGCATACCCGATCACCTGGAACGGCGCCCAGGCCAGAACGGAGCGCAGACCGCGGCTCTTTTTGTCGAGCTGGTCGAGCTGCGCGCGCTGTAATGCCGCTGCCGCGTCGTCTCCATCCCGATAATGTCGATGAAAGTCGACCAGGAGCTCTTCGAACAACGAATCGGAAACGTTCCAGAGAGTCCCGACGACGCCTGGCACACCCGTGGCGATCAGCGGCCGGACCAACGGGCCAAGGCCCTCCGGACCGACTGGCAGCCCACCGGCGCTGCTACACGCCGACAACACGAAGAGACGCGTTCTCCTCAGTTGCGGCCTGGTCAGCAGCTCCTCCGCACTGACGGTGCCGGGATGATCGATCGACGGCGCCAGTAGCAGAAGAGAGCGATGCGGCGCTTCAGGATTCGCCACGGCATGGCCGGCCAGATGGACCACCGTGCTCGAACGTGCGCCGTTGAGGAATGCGGGGAACGTCGCTTGCGCGTCGACGAGCTCCGTCGCACTCGGACCGTAAAGCTCATGAATTCGCGCGACTTCGCTCCGCGCGCGCGGAAGCCGCTCGAATCCATCGGTCAATTCCAGATGCTGATTGAAAGCGGGATCGGCGATCAGGAGCACGGACGGCGGTTCCGTTTTCGGCAGCGCCCGGTCGTGCAAGAGCGAAAAGACATAGAGCGTGGCGCTGCCGGCGACGGAGAGGGTGATCTCCTGAACGAGATAGCGCCGGTTCCTCCGGTCCCACAATGCCGCCAAGGGAAGTCCCTGCACGGTATGGTCGGGGACGAATACGACGCGGCGGGCCGGATCGTCGCCGGCCGGCATTTTTCCGATCGCCTCGAGAGCCGGAGCAATGAGCGCGTCATAAGGAGCGGAGAGCCCGGCCTCGAAAGCGGCTTCGTTTCGCTGGCGCGCGTCCCGCTGCAGTTCGGCCGTCCAATTTTCCAGGCTCTTTCGCTTCACCGGAAGAGTGAGCATGTCGAAACCGTCGCGGGAGACGATCCAGGCATACGTCTGATCGTCGAGCACGCAATATTCGACGAGGAAGGTCGCCCGCGGCAGCTTTTCTTGGATTCGCGACAAGCGCATCGTGTCGTGCTCGGCCAGTTTCCGAAAGGCGGCCGGGAGCGCGCCCAACTGCAGCACGAGGTTCAATGGCTCGAACGCGCGTGCTTTTTCCGCATAGCCGAAAGCCTCTTCGGGGCGATGCTGTTCGGCCAGCAGGGAGATCAAGCGGCCGTAGGTTTCCTGAAAGCGCGCGAAATACGGACTCCACAACTGCTCGTCGCGTCCTCGCACGCGGTGAGCGAGGATCTCCGTCTCCTCGGCGCGTAATTCGCTCAATGCCGCGCGCAGATCGCGCTCGGCCTCCTCTTTGCGGCGCAGGCGGTCATACGCCGCGGCGCGCTGCGCGTAAAGAACGGCCCGGAACGTGCGAAATTCATTCGGCGGGGCGAGCAACAGCGCTTTCGAAAAGGCCTCGACAGCGCGGCGCGGGTCGGAATGGGCGATGGCCCGCCCCTCCACTTCCTGAATGCGCGCCAGGATCTTGCGTCGTATCGACTCGTACGGAACCTCGGCCAGTTTCTCGGCCAAGGCGATGTCCCGCTGGGCCTCGTCGAAATGATCGATCGTCGCATGGATTCCGGCGCGCTCCCGCACCGCGATACCGAGATTGTGGCGCAGCCGGCGAACGCGGTCCGGATCCCGAGTGACGGCCAACTCGTCCTGAAGCTGCTGCACCGCCGCGTTCTGGTACAACAACGCGACGCGGGCGTAGCCGAGTCCCAGCGCCGTCTCGGCGGTCTCGCCGAGAAGAAAATGCCGGTCCTGGGCATCGGAAAAACGCTTCATATACCGGCGGATTTCGTACGCCCTGCGCCACGCCGTATGGCTTTTCCCGAGAACGCGAAGATCGCCAATGGCCCGCGCACGCGCGCGGGCGGCCCCTTCCGCATCGACCGACAAACGGGAAATGTCGGACGACGCGTCGTATTCGGCGAGCGACTCGACATAGCGACTCTGATAGATCAGCGCGAACGCCCGGAACGCCTTGATGCGCGCCTGAAGACCCGAATAGCCACGCCGGCGCGCGATCCGCTCTGCACGCTCCAGCCGCGGCATCACACGCCAAGGCCCCCGGGGCTTGAACACGATGGCCTGAGCGACGCCGAGGCTGGCGGCGGCGCGCAATGGACTTCCGGTCTCTGACAGGAGACGCTCGGCCTCCCGATAAAACTCCTCCGAGCTTTTGAAGGCCTTTTCCGCAACACGCGCGCGGCCAAGTGCGATGTGCCCATTGCGCAATTCCAGTCTGCGCGGCGATTTCCGGATCAGATCGAGATCGTCGAGCAGATAACGATCTCCACGGCGGGCCAGCTCTCGCGCGACCGCGTCGGCAACGTTCCATTGTTTTGCCGCGGTCGTCCGGTCACGCCGGGCAACGGCGGCCGCCCATTGCGGAAGGACTTCCCCTTCCACATACCGCTGCGCCGGATACGATTCGACGAGGACACTCAAGGTGGAGACGTCTCCCGCCGTGGCGGCCTCGACGATGCGCTGCCGCTTCAGATCCCATTGTGATTCGGCGGTGACGGCCATCGCCTGAGTCAGGCGAACGCGGTGCTCGGTGGCTTCCACGGACCACTGTGAGTGATCGGCGCGCTGGAATGCATCCCACGCCGCCACCGCATCGGCCTCGAATCCGAGTGCCTCCTCCGCCAGGGCGCGGTTGAAGAGCGCTTCGGGCATTCGAGAAGCACGATCCAGAGCCTGCAATGCGGCGTCGAGAGACCGCAGCAGATCGACCGGCTCGTCGTTTTCCTGAGCGCGGACATAATACGCGGCTGAAAGGTCATTGAAGATGCCGGCATCGGGGTGCTCGGCGGCGCGGCTCTGCAGACTATCGACGACGGCGTCCACACAATGCGGATGGCCGACGAGAGTCCGAAGCGTTTCGGCGGGCGTCCTGGTCATTTCACCACAGTCTTCGCCTACTTTAGACACGGGAACTGCGGATGAGTGGGGAGCGCCGCAAGCGGTCTCCTCGACGAGGTGTCCGGACTGCAGAAATTTCCGGCACGGCTGCCATGCGGTCCGCGAAGTCAGACGCGGCTCAATGCCCCGGAGCTCAACGGCCGGCGCGGCAGAGTCGTTGGGCGCCGCCTGGGCCTCGTGGCGGACGCAGGTCTGGGCAACACAGCAGAGACCTACGACTGCAAGGATGTGGATTCCGAGCACGAGTCGCCTCACCGCACGCCTCCGTCACCAGGGTAATCCATGAAAGAATGAGGTGAAGAATGATATCAGCTACCATACGCCGTCGATGAACGGCCAGGACCCGCGCTTCGTAGACCTCTACAAACGGTTTTACCGCCGCGTCTACGTCTTCATGATCCGGATGCGGTTTTCCCACCAGGAAGCGGAGGATCTCGCACAGGATACGTTCGCCCGTGTCTTTAAAGCCATGGAGCACTATCGCGGCGAGGCCGAATGGAAGTACATCGAGATTACCGCGCGCCGGCTCGCCTACAACAAAATCCGCGGGAGTAAGACAATCAAGCGTGGCGGCAAGGAGGTCCCTCTCGATCAGCAGACCGAGCTGGTCGACCGCAACGCCACGCTCGAAGAAAAAGTCGCGTATCGTGAGAAAATCGCCCAGCTCCGCGACGCCATCCAGGAGCTTCCCGCAAGTCTCAAAGAACCTCTCCTCGAGCAGCTCGAAGGACGGACGTATGTGGAGGTGGCCGGAAAATTGAACATCACGGTCGACGCCGTGAAGTCGCGGTTGCGCGACGCGCGCAACCGGCTGCGCGAGCGCTTCGGCGTGGAGATCGAGCGCCCAGAGGACGACAATGATCAGTAACGACGATTTACGCGCGGCGGCGCGGGCGCTGAGAGCCGGCGAGCCCCCCACGGACGATGAAATCGAGGCCTATCTCAACGGCGAGCTCTCCGCGGACGAAGCGCGGCGGTTGCGGGAGCGCCTGGCCCAATTCCCCGAGCTCGCCCGCGCATTGAACGAGCCGTTCCCGGCCGCCGACGATCCTGACGTTCTCGAAGAATCGCGCTCCGGCGGTCACGTTCTTTTTTTCTGGCGCACGACCGCCATCGCCGCCGTACTGACGACCGTCGTCTTGGGCGTGTTGCTTCTGCAAACGCAGACGAAAATGCGGCGCATGACGAAGGATCTGTCGCGACCGCACGTCGATCTGGAAAATGCGCTGCTGCTGCCGGACGGCCAGCGCGGCAAACCGAGCGACGAGGCTCCGATCGCTCTTCCCAAATCCGGCGAAAACTATTTGCTGGTGCCGGCGCTCATTCACCAGCCGGAGTTCCGTGACTATCGCGTCGATATCGTCGATCTCAATACACCGGCACCGCACACGATCTGGAGCAGCAGCGGCCTTCATCGGCGCAGCGACGACACGTTCGAGATCTGGATTCCACGGACGTTTTTGAATCCTGGCATTTATCAGCTGGTCGTGTATGGGATTGACGGAACGGCCGAGCGGCTGGCGAAATACACTGTCAGGGTGCCGCGGCCGGATCGCGGAGCTTCATAAACGTCACGGCTTCGCTCCCGGCACCTCCATGACGTGCCTGCAGCGCATCTGATCCGAGATCGTCACCTGTCTGCCGTCATAGTGGAAATGGACGACATCCCACATGTTCTCGTCGCATGCAGGCGGGATCGCATACATCTTCACCTGACAATTTTTCGTGTAGACGTGCACCACGGCTCCGGAGCGGCCGATGCTCCCATCCTGCGTGTAGCGGTGGACAAGGAGCTCGAAATTGCCGACCGCGGTGTTGAGAACCGTAATCGTCTCCTGCGCTCCCTGCTGCTGATGGTCGACGTCCAGCCGCGCGAAAACCTGCCCGCTGTCGTTGGTGCCTTCCTTGTGCCGGTAAAAGACATGCCCGAGACCATAGAGTTGGCCACCGATGGGTTTGAAGTGCGCGTCGAGGTCGCTCGGCTCATTGACCCAACTGAGGACGAGGCGGGCGATCTCGTTGTCGCGCAGCTCGGGGGAGAGCGGAAGGCGGGCCGTGGTCGTTTTGCCTTCGCGCACGTCGAAGTTCCGCTCCGCAACGCAATAGCCGGGAGCGGTGGCCGTCAGGTGATGGGTCCCGCCCGGGAGCTGCAGGATCACCGGCCGCGGCGGCTCGCTCGTGACGGTACGGACAGGCGACTTCACCGTGGCGACGATCGGCTCGTTCTCCATCATGGCATTGATCGGCGTGACTTCCAGGCGTCCGAATTGCGGCGTCAGCTCGACGACGGCGCGAACGCGCTGCAGCGCCGCGGCCTCCACCTGCGCCTTGCCGGCCTTATAGCCGTCCAGATGGACCGTGAAGGCCCCTCTGCCGCTGTTGATGCGCCCGAGGCGCGCCAGAAACGCATTGCCGACTTTCTGCACGTTCGTCGTCAACCGTTTGCCGGTGGCGTCGTCGACGACGGTCACGCGTTGCGCCGTCAGGTCGGAGCCGAAGACGGCGTCACGCAATGCCACGTCGAGATACGCCGGCGGCGTCAGGAAAAAGGGGATGCTCACCAGTCCCAGCCCGAGAATGAGGATCGCGGCCAGGACCAGACGCACTCTGCCACTGCTCTGGTTCAAGGTGCTCATCGCAATACCTGTCCCGTTTTTTCGCGGAAGAAGTTCTCGAAGGCCTTGATCGAGGCGACGTAGCCGATCCCCTCGCCGACGGCGTTCGGCAGCTTGGCGCGGGCGATGCCCAGCACCGTCCAATTACGGCGGATGAAGATCGGGCCGCCGCTGTTGCCCGGATTCAGGTTCAGCCCCGAGGTGACGAAGACGCCGTGCTCGCGGTCGAAGCGGGACAAACTCCCCTCGCCCGACACCGCGGCACTGTCGCGCGACGACGCGCCTTCGCGCTCGAGCGGATAGCCGATCGTCACCAGGCGTACCACCTCGTTGGGCGTCTCGTACGCGGTGGCGTCGGCAAGCTGCAGCGGCGGCAGCGTGCTGTCGGCGATCCGGAAGAGCGCAAGGTCATCGGCCGCCGAGACGCCCTCGACGGTGGCGGGGTGCTCGAGGCCTTTGTAGTCGACGAGGTGGATCGTGCCGTTGCACTGCTGCTGATCGCCCAGGATATGCGCGGCGGTGGCGATGTAGTGGGCCTTGACGATGAAGCCCGTGCCAACCCGCTCGCCGGCGCCGCCGCACTGCGCGACACGGACATTCAGGATGCTCTGCCGCAGGCGCTGCAACTCGTTCGCGTCGACCGGGGCGCTCTTCGCACGAGAGCGTGAGAGCTTCAGTTCGTCGAAAAGCCAATGCGTCCACTGCAGGTCGGTAAAGCTGAACGCCGTGACGACGAAGCCGAGAACAAACAGAAGGAACAGGACGGCGTTGACGCGAGGCGGTATTTTCCGGTTCATGACTCACCCTTCTCACGCGTTCTGCAGCAGCGCGTTGCAGATGCTGCAGCGCGGTCCGGCATCGACCTGCGAGTAACAGATCGGGCACTGCACCGGCGCCGCCACCGCCACGGCCAGCGGCGGATCCGCGACGGCCGCGGTGGGGGGTGCGGGATCGGCGACCGTCAGCATGCGCGGCCCTGCCACCGGCGGCGCCGCCGGAGACATGGCCGGCGGCAGGACCGCCGTCGCCTCCACGTTCGGATCGAAGCCGCAGTTCTGGCAGGGGAACTGGCTCTCGTAGCCGCGCCACGAGAAGCACGAGGGGCAGTCAATCTGCTCTTCCTGGCGCATGCGTTGGCCGCATTTCCAGCAGAGCTCCAGGTCGTCTGGAACGCGGGGCTCCTGGCAATGCGGACAGTCGATGTGTGCGGCGATGGTCTGCCTGCAATGGATGCAGAACGCGGCGCGCCGATCGATCGGCTTGTCACACTTCGGGCAGGGACGCTCGCCGAAGCGCTTCTCGGCGTCAGCGGCCGGCGCGGCGGAGCGC
Source organism: Thermoanaerobaculia bacterium (assembly GCA_036522835.1). Classification (GTDB taxonomy): domain Bacteria; phylum Acidobacteriota; class Thermoanaerobaculia; order Gp7-AA8; family Gp7-AA8; genus DATDFB01. The sequence continues at coordinate 38,132 of DATDFB010000284.1, forward strand.
GGCGCCGGGGCCGCCGGCGTCTTCGTCTCGCTCTTGACGATCTTGGCCATGTCGAGAGCGAGGACATCGCGCCATTCCGTCTCCTCGTAGACGACAGCGTCGGTGCGCCGCTCACGCAGCTTTCCGGCGTTTTTGCAATACGGCAGGAGCGCGTCGCGGAACTCCTCGTACGAAAGCTCCTCGCCCTTGTCGAGATCCTTCCGCGCCAGGAGGCGCAGGGCATTGCGGAACTGCTCCTGCTCGGCAGTGTCGCCGATGGCTGCGCCAAGGCGCGAGCGGGCCTCGTGCAGCACGGCATATTCCGGCGAATACTGCGTGACGGTGAGATCGGGGATGCCGACGCCGGTGACCGCGTGCGGCGGATAGACCTTCTTGAGATAGAACTCGAGCAGGAGCCGATAGATCATCAGCTTCCGCTCGCCGCGCAGGGTTTGGATAGCCTTCTCGATCATCTGCAGCAGGATGCGGCGGTCGGTGAGGTGTTCGGCGCGCCGGTCGCGGTAGAGGAAATCGACGGCATGGGACTCGTCGCCGAGGTCGACATAGTCGGCGACGAGCTTGTCGACGCGCGTGTAGCTGTAGCGGAAGGTCGGGTGCTCGCCCTCATTTCGCACCTCGCGCACCTGCAGCAGTCCGAGAACGCGGGCCAGCACGAAGGCCTGCAGTGAATCGGCGTACTGCCGCGCTTCGGCGGTCTGCTTCGGAATGAGGTCGCCAAACTGGAAGCGGTTCTTGTCGGTGTGCAAATCCTCTTTCTCGGGATAGGCGTCATAGGCGGCGCGCAGCCCGCGCGGCGCCGTGACCGAGCTTGGATAGAATGCCGGGACGCCGGCGAGCTCGTGGTAGAAGACGATCATGCCCCGATGCTGCTCGCCGATGTTCTGGAAGCTCGGCGGCGTGTCCCCCGGCGACTGGATCTGCCCGACGAGCTTCTTGAATTCTTCGAGGCGCGGAAAGCTGCTGACGTCGACGCCGATCAGGCAGGGGCGCTGATCGGAGCGCACCGGCGGCAGCCCGGTATGTTCGAGGCCGCGCTCTCCGCGCGCGAGCCATACCTTGCTGAGCCGGTAGGCTTGGCGCACCATCTCCTCGCGCTGGCGCGGCGTGAAGCGGCTGGCATCGCCGAGTAACGCGAGCGCTTCCGGCTGTTTCTTGCGGCCGGCGATGAATTGCCGGCACTGCTCGAGGATGCGCGCCTCAACGACTTCCGCCGGTGTCCGTTGGATGTGCGCGAGCACCTCGGTCACGCTCTTGGCGTCGAAGATCTCGGTGAGAATGCGGCTGCCGAGGATCTTCAGGGTGAGGGCTTCCTGTGTCGACTCGCCGACCCACTCGCGGTACCACGTGTCGACGTCGCCGTCGCGGTAGAGCGAGAGGATGAGCTCCGACTTCTCCGGCTTCGAGAAATAGCGCTCCTTCGCGCGCAGCCGTTCCTTCAGCTTTTCGAATCCGACCAGGAGCTCGTAGTAGCGGCCGAGGAGCCCATCGCCTGACGGGCTGTCGGGACCGAGGAAGGCATCGATCTCGTCGCAGATCTGCCGTCCGCGCTTGGCCACCTGCTTGCGGACGCGCGCGAGGAAGTGGTTGTAGAACGCGCCGAGGTCTTCGTCGCCGTCATCGCCCACGAGTTTCTCGTAGTCGCGGCGCAGATCGGCGGCGCGGAAGATGTGCTCCTTCTCGTGGCGGCCGACGTCGGCCTGAAGTTGGTCGAGCGCGTGGCCGTAGTACTGCACCGCATCGCGCCAGGACGGGATCTGCGCATCGAAGTAAGGCGCATACCAGAAGTTCTCGTTGCGCATCAGCGACTTCAGCTCGCGGAGCAACGAGAGCGTGTAGTTGACGCCGTAATACGGGTTGTCGGAGAGCTCGGACGCGCTCTGCTCGATGCCGGCCTTCACGCGCGCCAAGTAGGCGCGCATGTTGTTTTCGATCTGACGAACGCCGACACCCCACTCCTCCGGATCTTCCGAGTCCTCCTTGGCGAGGAATACGTCGAACTCGGCGCGGCGCTCGGCCAGGCGCTGCGCCTTTTCTCCGTTGGGTGCCGCCTCGATGTCGGAGCGCGCCGTCTGCGCTTTCTGCCAGAGGAAGCTGGCGAAGGTCTTTCCGCCGCCGGCGTCGTAGACCATCAGCGCGTCCTCGATGTCGCGCCGCTCAATGACGCCGCCGCCGTCGCGGCGCTCGTAGCGGCCTTGTGCGCCCTGCACGTCCTCGTCCGTGAGGAACGTCGTAAACAGGCGCTCGAGCGGATCGTCGATCGCGCTCTGCTGCCAGTGCTCGACGATCTTCATGGCTAGGCGGCTGGCGCAGGCACTCTGAACGCGCTCCGTCGGGAAGGCAATCGTCGCCAAGCCGAAGGAGCCGAAGCGCGTCGGATAGGTGTCGCCGACGATGTTCTTGTCGGTGTCGCGGCCGGTCCGCCGCAGCGCGTCGTTGAGAAAGTTGTGGGTGTAAACGTTGAGGTTGAAGTTCTCGAGGTTGATGCGCGTGGCGCGCTTCATTCCGGCGAACTCGCCGATCGAATAGTCCTGAAAGAGAACCTCGGCGACCATGCGGTAGGCGTCGTACTCCTTCCCCGCGGAGCCGATGACCAGCCCGGCCTCGTTCTGGCCGTCGATCAGGTACGTGTTGCTGAACGGCGGCGGCGGGAGAAGCTCGGCGCGCCGGCCGTCCCAGTCGGCGACGAACGAGTGGCCGAAGGAGTAGTGGTTCAACTCCATCAGCGCGGCGTAGCCGTTCGCGCGCACGCGCTCACCGCCGGCATAGTCCGTGAAGAAGCCGGGAAGCAGCAGGATGCCGATGCGATCGGCATTCGGGAAGTAGCGCTGAAGCAGAAAGCCCATGTCCAGAAACGTGCCGCTGCCGGTGCCGCCGGCGAGCGAGGCGATGATCACGACGGTCATGCTGTCAGCGTTGAAGTTGAAGCCGAGCTCCGACGAGCGCTGCAGGATCGCCGCGTCGCGCAACTGCCCCTTGCACTGCTCGAGACGGCTGCTGATCCGAGCAAAGTTGTCGGCGTGAAAGAAGCCGAGACGGCTGGCCAGACGCACCTGTCCGGCGCCGGCACCGAGATTGCCCAACGCAGCGGTCTTGCCGCCGACGGGGAACCAGCGCTTGATGTGCGGGAAGTTGTTGATGTGCTCCACGTACTTACCGGTGCCGCCATCGATGGTCAGGTCGATCCGCTCGATGGGGTTGAAGCGCACCTCCTCGTAGAGCGGATCGTCGCTGCCGCGGAGGTCGTACTGCTCGTGCGCGGCGACGGTGGTGTCGGTGTCGACGTGCATGAAGCGGAGGAACGGGAGGCGCGACAACGAGCCGTAGCGCTCGACGATGCGCCGCCGCAGCCGCAGCAGCACCTCCTTGCCGGTGCCGCCGAGGCCGATCATCAACGTCGGGCCGACGGGCTTGTCGCTCTCGCGTCGCGCCGGGAGACTGGCTTGAAGAACTTGGTCGAGGCTCATGATCGGATTCCTTTCACGCGGGGACGGGACGCAGCAACAAGACGAGGCCGGAGATCACCCACCAGACACCGAGGAACACCGCCGCCCACGGCAGCCAGCCGTAATAAAAACCGACGTCCAGTACGACGTAGGAAGACACGAAAATCCAGGTGAGGGTGTAGAGCCAGAAGAGGTTCCAGAAGACGGTCTTGCAGAACTCGTCGCGGTAGTAGCGGAGGAAGTACGGGTAGGCGCCCTTGTGCAGAATGATCCAGATCATGACGATCACCAGCACCACTCCGGCGCTGCGCAGCAGGAGGTTGTCCGACTGCTCGTAGCCGGCGGCCGGTCCGGCCGCAAGCAGGAGGATCATCGACGTCGTATTCATCGTTCACATCCTTTCGCCTCATCGAGGCCGGTCGATTTTCGGAAGTGAGGCCGGGCCAGTAGCGGTGCGGACCGGCGGCGGCGGTCCGGCGATCGGCGGCGCCTTCTGTTTTTTCTGTTTGGCTCTGCCGCGCGGTTTGATTTCGAGTTGACAGCCGGCGCCGGACTGGAACCGCACGTCCCACGTATCAGGCTGCCCGTTGGCCGGCGTGATGACCAGACCGGGGACTCCGCTCATGGGCGTGAATGCGTACGCGCCGGAGATCCCTCGGGAGAGCGATCCGAGCGCGCGATTCTCGTGCATGACGGTGTGGCTGCCGAGGCGGCGCAGCCCGACGATCCGCTCCGGGCCGCGCGTGATCGCGATTCGGAACCACTGCTTCCGCGACAGGGCGAATCCCGCCACCGCGGCGGCTGCTGCCAGAACGCTGAGGATCAACAGCAGAATGGCCGTGCGGCTCAAGCCCGTCTGCAGCGCGAAGGTGACGGGGACGACGCTCGGCGTCACGTCGTTGAGGGCGCGGATGTCCTGAATGTCGAAGATGCGGTTGGCCTTGTCGATGCCGAAGATTCCGGCCACTTCTCCCCGTTCCAACCGCAGGCTCACGTCGCTACACGTCAGGCGGACGTTGCCGGTGTAATTCACGACGGTGCGGCCCAGGGCCATGCGCAGCCAGCCGAGACCGCGCGGCGTCAGCGAGATCGGGCCGCTCGATTGCAGCCCGACGTGAATGTCGTGCGTGCCGCTCGGCGGAATGGCCTGATCAATTTGTTCCCGCACAGGATCGAACGCGTCGGCAGAGAGAGGCTGGAGACTGAAGTCGCGGCGCGCCTCCTCCTGCGGAGCGAACGGCGACGCCAGCGCGAGCTCGTAGCGCGCCCCGGTGACGGAATGCTGCGTCAGATTGCTCTTAATGCTGCCGTCGAGTGCCAGCCGCACCGGCTGCCCCTCTTTGAAGTTTCCTCCGTCGCGCCCGTCCAGCAGGATTCTGAGGCCGGCGCGCAACTCCAGCGGGCCGACGTTCAGGTCCTTCAACTTGCGGTACTGCCGCTCCGGAAACAGCGCGGACATACTGTCGCGGAACTTCGCGTCATAGTCGGCAAGCGTCGCCTTCGGCACGTCCTCCTGCGAGATCAGGAGACCGTAGACGGCGAGCGCCGACCGCTGACCCGTGGCTTCGTCCGCGATCGGATACTTGTAGAGGTGGACGGAGCGGATCCGCGCCTCGTCCCGGAGCATGAGAAAGAAGCGCTCGACGTCGGCGTCGGGCTGGCCGGCCGTGCTCTCGACGATGTTGTCGGTGATGACCCAAACGATTCCAGTGAAGCCGCGGGTGAAGGTCTGCAGCGTCTCGGTGAGATAGGTATTCTGCCCGGGCGGTACCGAGAATCGCTCCAGCGCCGCGCCGACGTTGAAGCTGTTCGGCACCACCTCGGGGTGAACCTGCGCGATATCCGACGGCGCAAAGGGGCCGTTGGACGTAAACGTCCACATCCCGACGGTGCGCGCGCCGAGCTCGCGCTGCCGCGCGACGAAGTCGCCCAGCCAACGCTGAAACGCCGGGTATTCGCGGATGTAGTGAACGCCCAGCTCGGCCCTGGTGCGGTGGTTTTCCGAGCCCGGAACGCTGTAGCCCGGATACATGCTGCCGGAGTTGTCGAAGAGGATGCGCACCGGCAGCGGCTGTCCAGGAGTCAGCGCGCTCGCGCCGACGGCAACGAGCACGCACAGCAACAGGACGGCCATGCGGATGGCGATCACGGGGTGCCTGCTCTTTCCCGAAGCTCGACGACTTCGACGATTCCGTCGGCGTCGCCCGCGGCGACGTAGTGGCCGAACGACGCCAGCGCCGTGATCGCTGCCCCGTTGCCGCCGAGGCGCCACTTCTCGTGCTTCGGAGGATGCTGGAGGTCGTAGATCAGGACGCGTCCGTCCTGCATGCCGATGGCGGCGACCCGTCCCTCGACGATGACCGGCGAGCCCTTGACGGCGCGGTCGAGGTCGTTGAAGGTGTCGCGGCCCGCCGCACGCATGAAGGCGACGCCGCTGCTGTCGATGCGCACGCCGTCGCGGTCCCATTCGTGATCGCCATCGTGGGTGAGCGAAAAGAGCTGCGTATCGTCGTCGAGCTGCTCGTCGACGCTGCCGGCGCGGACGTTGATGCGATAGAGTTGCTGCCCGTTGCCGAAGACGCCGAAGAGATGCTCGCCCAGGAGCGAGATCGGATGCTCGGCGAAGGCGGGTACCATCACGGTTCTGCTGGAGAGCTCCAGCCGCGCGTGGGTCACGCTGTGCAGCTCTACGCTTCCTTCCTCCTCGGTAAGAAAAACCGCGCGCACGTCGTCCGCGGCCAGCCAGCTCAAACGCGACGCGGCGCCGCGCGTGGCATACAGCGTTCGCGGCGCGGAGGGCGGAGTTTCGACGACGTTCTCGATGACCTGGAGTGAGCGGCCGACGTCCGAAGCGACCGCGGCGTACAGCCGGTTGCCGACGGCGGTCAGGGCTTGGATCGGTGTTCCGTCAAGCGCAATCTGCCACAACGGCCGCAGGCGCGGCACCGGTAGGGTGATCGCTCCGAGCGAGTAGGCGCTAAGCTGATTCGGCGCTCCGAGAAACAGGAGGCCGCGCTCGATACACGGTTCGCAGCTCACCGGACCACGCGCCTGCAGACGTGTGGCACCGGCCGGACGCGCGGGATCGCCAATCTCGATCGTGCCGTCGCGCGCGACGGCAATCAACTGGCCGTCATAGCCGAGGAGGCTACGGCAGACGCCGCCCAACCGCAGCTTTAAGCCCGCCGACACGATATCGACACTCTGCCGCCGCGGCCCTTCCGCCCGGCTGTTGACGCCGGCGCGCCGCGCGCCTCCCTTGAAACCGAGCCAGTTCCCCTGCCGTACCGGCAGCGCCGCGCCGCAACCGCGGCAGAAGTTCGCGAACGCGCGGCTGCGCAGGTGGCATTGCGGGCAGCGCTTCGAAAATCGCTTGCATGCCGGGCAGCGCTCGGCGGCGGGCGCGAGGTCGGCGATGCAGGTCCGTTCGGCATAGGGGCAGTTCACGTGCGCGCTCCTCATCGCATGCGGTTCACGACGACTTCGGGCTGGCGGATGACCTGCTGGCCGTTTTCGACGAATCCGTTGCGGATGACGTCGACGATGACCCCGTCCGAAAAACGGGGGTCGTTGGCCGTGGAGCGGCCGACATGGCGGGTGCTGTCGAAGGTGGTCTCGCCGAGGGTGACGTCGATCGGATCGACGGCAGCGACGCGCAGGACTTGGCGGACGATGTCGTGTCCCTCCTCGAGCTCGGAGGCCCGCTTCTCCAACTGCGCCTGCTGATATTTCCGGAGGAAGAGATCGGCGAAGGAGAGGAACGTCTCGGTGATCCAGCTCCGCACGCGAAAGTTTAGGCGGTCGCCGACGAGCGTGGAGCTCAGCGTCAGCATCTGCGCAGCCTCGCGGGTGCGGGCCACTTCCTGCGCGGTGTCGAGGCGCGGCACTTCGTCGCTGACGAGCCGCGGAATAAGCGCGAAGCGGGTGACCAGGTTGTGGAACTCCCGCACCGGCGCTACCGCCGCGTCGTACGTCGGCTTGAGATCATCGGGCACGACCTTCGGCAGGCGCACGAGCAGCGGATGCTGGATCGACTGCCAGCCGTCGTCACGGATGGCCGCGTCGAAGGAGGCGCTGAGCTCCGCGTTTTTACGGAAGATCCGCCACGACTCCTTCAGCGCCTCGCGCTCCATCGTCACGACATCGGCCGCCTGCGCGGGCGGCGGCGCGGCGAAGGAAGGCATACGCATTTCATTGCGCAGTGCGGCGAGATCGTCGCGCAGGAGCTCGACCTTCTGCGCGACCGGCTGCAGCTCGCCGGGAAGCACGGCAATGCCCGCACTCGATTGGGCGAACGCCTGCCGCGCCTGCGCGCTGGCTTCGTTGACGAGCGCCTTGAGCTCCGTGACGGCCGCCTGGATCGAAGCCGCTTTCGCCGCCGCATCGAGAAGGGCGCGATCACGCTTGACAATGGCTTCGCGCCATTTGGGCCAGAGACGCCGGACGGCGAGCGCCAGCGCCGCAACGGCGACGAGGATCAGCGCCGCAATTGCGCCGATCTTCCAGGCGGACGGCGGCACCGGATGAATCATTCGGTCGAGCCACTTCATCAGCGTCTCCCTCACGGCGTCGTGCTCCGGAATGCCGGCAGCTCTTCGGTGAACGCCGCGCGCGCCACGGCAGCCGCCCGCGGCGCCGTTCTAACGTCCAGCGTGCCGTCCAGACGCTGACCGGCGCGACCGCGGCGAAGATAAAACCCGATGCGCAATGATCGTGCGGCGTTCACATCGGGAATTGACACGGGAAGGGCGCAGAGAGTGGCGTTGCCGCCGGGAAATTCGTCCGCACCCCACAAGACGTGCAGCAGGAACGGCTGTCCGGATTCGACCTCGCCGGCGACGTCGACCTCGACCTCTACGTAACCGTCGTGACCTGGCTCCGGCAGTTGTTCGGCAGTCAGCAGCTCGGCCGTGCCGTCGCGCAGAGAATCGAGGCGGAGGCTGCCGCCCGGCGCAACGGTCAGCCGCCGCCCGGCCGCTTCCTCCATCCAGAGCAGCGCCTCGGCGACGGCGCGGGCACGACGCTCGGGCATGGGAACGTCGACGGAAACGGCGGCGCCGAAGAGCTGCTCGATTGCCGCGATGCCGCAGATGTCGCCAGTCACGAGCGCCGGCACGCGTCCGCTCAGCAGGCGCTGCAGCTCTTCGCGCTGGCGCCGCTGCCAGACGTCGTCGAGCGCCGCGTCGAGCATGCCGTGGGTTAGGTGTTGCGGCGCGCCGGTGAGGAGCGCCGTCACCGCGCGATCGAGCCGCACGTCCGAGGGGAAGAAACGGCGCAGCGCGCCGCCGATCTGCTGCAGCCAATACGTCCAGCCGATGCCGCGCACCGTTTCCGACGAAAGGACGCGAAATCGCCGCTCCGCGCCATCGCTGTCGACCGCGAGACGGGAAAGACGCACATCGTCATTCCGGACGTCGCAAACGAGATATTCGCCCGACGCCGCGAGTGACATGGCCGTGGCGAGGTCCCCCCGAAGCACGACGAGTCGCCGAAAGCCGCGGCGGCGGAAGACCTTGTGAAGCGCGAGGACAGCACGGCGGCCGCTCTCCGCCCCGACGATGACGACCGGCTCGACGTCGCGGGCATCGATGCGCTGCTCGGCGACGAAACGGCAGATCGGCTCGAGCAGCGCCTCCAGCAGCGCGATGGCGAGCGCCGGCAGCGCGCCGTCGACGGCGCGGTCCGCCATGGCCACCGGCGACGACAACACGGCCAGCGGCGATGCGATCGGCACCGCGTCGGCCGACACGCGCTCGTCCCACGGCCGCAGCAGACCAACCCGACGCGACCGCTGAAAGAAATTGCGCGCGCTACTCTTCGCCAGCACCTCGAGCGCTTCTTCCCAAACGAAGCCCGGAGCTTCCGAGACGTGCGGATCGAAGAGGACTTCCGACGAGACGTAGCGCGCGGCGACGTGGCGGACTTGCTGGCTGCAGGGGACGATCTGTCCGTCGGCGGTGAGGAGGAGCGCCGAGAGAATCCGGCCTCCGCAGTCGACGATCAGGCGAGGTCGCATGGCGGCGGGCGGCATCAGCTCATCCACCCCTCTTCCTCCTGCAGGCGGGCGCGCTCGATCGTCACCCGCTTTCCGTCGGCGAACACCTCCAGCGTGCGGTTGGCACCGACGACGAACGAGACGTCGACGCCGCGCTTCCCGTCCGCGTTCGTGTCGATGGAGATCTGCCCGACGAGCGTGATCTGGGCGTTGCGGTTGATCAACCTGCTCGTGCCGGTGTTCTGGTAGAAGCGCAGATTGAGACAGCCGCCGGGCGGAATCATTTCCGGCGGATACGGCTTGGTCCGCTCCACCGGATAGGTGTCGCCGCGCTTGATGATCTCGTCGAGCTCCGGCTCGAGCGGATTGATGAACGTCTCCACGCCGTAGCTGTGCGGTAACCGGCGGCCTTCGTTCAGAAAGTGGATCTGAGCGTCGGGCCTGGCCACGAGCGCGCCGCGCATGGCACCGTACAGCGCCGCCCCTTTGGCGACGCACACCTTCAGATGCTCTTCTTCGAGGAGGTCGCGCTCCGCCGGAAGATTCGGAAAGAGGGCGCGGACGCGCTTGCGGATGGCCGGGAGAAGGCTCTGCCGTCCGGTGTGGAGGATGTAGTCAATGTCGCCGTTGCCGATGCCGGCCAGGTCGAGCGCCGCCGTCACCAGGTCGCCGCACTTGGCGACGATCGGCTGCAGCAGGTCTTCAGAGCGCTCGCCGGAAAGCGGCTCGATGCGGACCGCGCGCGGCGCGCTCTGCAGGGCGCCGTCGGCGATGCGCACCATCAGCGCCGGCGCGATGTCGAGCGGCGCCGGCTTGCGCTCCGCCATCTGGATCTTCGCGTTCTCCGCGAGGTCCTTCCACTCCGCCCGCACCCGCAGGAGCTCGCGCCAGACGTCGGCGCTCCACCCCTCGCGATCCCAGCGGGTTTCGAGATCTTTGTAATTCATCGAGATCAGCGACGTCTCGAAGTCGAAGCCTCCGACCTTCTCCTTGCAGCGCTTGAGAAGGTCCTTCATCACGATGAGATCGATGGTGTCGCCGCCGATCGTGTTGTCGCCCATGTTGGCGAGGATGCGTAGCCCCGTCCCGCCGCCCTTCACGCGCGTGACGCTCGCTACTGAGACGTCGAGTGTCCCGCCGCCGTAGTCGAAAACGAGGAGGCGCAGACCGCCGTCGCGGTCGATGGCGCGGGTGATCTCCGCGGAGCTGCGCGTGCGGCGGAGATGATCGACGTAATAGAGAACGGCGGCCGACGGCTCGTCGAGGATGACGCCGGCGTTGACCGCTTCGCCGATGGCCTGGCGTACTTCCTGCGCTGCACGGTCGGCCTTCTCGCCTTCCGTGTCGAGCCCGGCCGCCTTGCAGGCGTCGAGCACCTCGCGGATCTGCAGGTCGTAAAAGTTCGCCGGGACGGTGATGATTGCCTTGCGGACGTCGTAGTAGTTCCCGGAGTCGTCGAGGAGCTTCTTCTCCGCGAGCTGCACGAGCTTTCTCACGATCAGCGAGGCCAGCTCCCCCGCGGTATACGAGCGATCGAAAAACTGCCGGTCATTGTCGAAGCCCATAACCCGCTTGATGGAGCGGACGGTGCGATCGGGCGCCGCACCCGCTTCGTTTCGCGCGGCCTGCCCGATCTTGTAGGTCTCCGGATCGTCGAAAACGAGCACGCTCGGGATCAGATGCTTCCCCGACGTCTCGTCGCTCACGAGCTCGATGGAGCGGTTCTTCTGATTCAGCACGGCAACGACCGAGTTCGTCGTGCCGAAGTCGATGCCGATGTACTCCTGGTACGGACGGGGATGGATGACGTCGAGGTCGACCGGCAGGATCAGCGGCTCCTGCCCATGCGGACGGATCGTCACGGAGCCGCGATGTTTTCCTTCCGCCAGGTTGCCGGGACGGCAGACGACCTTGAAGTCGTAGCCGCGGGCAAAGGTCGTCGGCGAGAGCGGGCGCTGCCCGGCCGATTCGGCGCAAAGAAGAGTCATGCTCGCTGCGCGCGAGACGATGTTGATCCACGGCTCCTCACTGTCGATGCCGACGACGTCGACATCGGTCGTGCCGTGATTCTCGAGACGCACCATCGACGAGACCTCGCGTTTGACCAGCGCCTTGCGGATCCGCAGCGCTGCTGGCTTCAATGCCAGTTGATAACGGAACAGGCGTGCGTGGGCGGGGACGAAGAGGGCCTCCGCATGGTTCGCGAACTCGATGCGGATTCCCGCTTCGCCGCCGCTCTCCGGCGCGGCGTCGACGACGGTGCTCTCCCACGCCACAGGGATGACCAGCTTCTCCGTCGGCGCGATGATGCGGTCCGCAAAGTTGCCGTGCACGCGCAATTGCGCCGCCCCCTCCGAGCGGACGCTGCGCAGACGCAGCGGAATCCCGCCGCGATTGCCGATCTCGACGGCACGCTCCACGTGCTTCCCTTCTTCGACGTTGCCGAACTCCACGAGCGGCGTGAAGACGACCGGCTTCGGCCCGCAGCGCGCGGTGACGCTCAGCGGCCGCTGCTTCGACGGACTGTCGTTAACGATGCAGACGTAGTCGACGCGCCGCTCGACGAAGTCGGCCGGAAGTTGCGCCGCGTCAATGGTGGCGCGGACGCGCGTCTCGCCGTTCGGCGGAATGCTGACGATCTGCCCCGGCTCGAACGCAATCGCCGCAAACGGCGCTCCGCGCGGGACGATCGACACCTGCATCGTTTCCGCGCCTGTATTCCGCAGCACGAGCTCCCGCTGAGGGACCAGTACCGAGATCAGCACCAGCGCATCGGGGGTGACCTCCAGCGACAGCAGCATCTGTCCGCAGAAGCTGCAATAGCTGTCGTCGGGTGCGGTCGGCCATTGATGGCAGTGGCGGCATTCGGTCATCGTGGCGGTCTGGGCACGACGTTCACGCGCAGCGGCACGGTCACGATCGGCGGTTCTCCTTCAATGACACCGAGCGTGATGGAAAGTGGATGGAGGCCGGCGCCGAGCTTCGCCGCGTCGATACCGATCGGCAGAACGGCCACGCCGGGTCGTCCCTGATGCGCGGGAGGAACGACCGGCAGCGAGCGCACTTCGAGCGCGGGATCGAGCTCGCGCACCAACATTCGCGCGTGCTCGCGCCCCCAGTTCTCCAGTCGCGCCGCGGCCGTGAAGCGGCGTCGCGTCTGCTCGCCGTCACGCGGCGCGGCTGCGACGACGAACGGCGCCCTCGGCTCGACGATCGCGGAGAGCTCCAGCGCGACATCGTGAAAAAACGGATCGCCGTCATTCGTCCGTATCCGCATCGCGCCGCGCTGTGGACCGAGCGTTGGCCGCGAGGCGATCGGCCGCAGCGCTGCCCGAAACGGCGCCGGGCGCTCGAAGAAGCGGCCGGCGATCGGCCCGCGCCGCTCCTCCCCATCGCACGCGAACGTCAGCCACGCCGGCAGGTCGTGGAAGCTGACGATCAGCGGAACCGACGTCAGCGGCTCGACCACAATCTCACGAACCGCGGCCGCGTCGGCCGGATCGACAACGCCGAAGTCAACCGGTTGCGGCCGCGGATGGCCGTAAAAGTTGTAGCGTCCGAGGGCTTGTGTCGGACGGGCGATCAGCCGGACGGCAAGTTTTTCTTCCCGTGTCTGTCCGCCCGCGAGCGTCAGCAGGAAACGGAGATCGCCACGGAGGTTCGTCACCACCGCCGCGTCGTGCTCCGCAACGAGCTCGACTTCCGAGGTCGACGCGCTCCACGTCGCGACCAGCCATGGCGGCGTCTCCGCCACCGCGACCGCCTCAACGTTTGAATCGAGGCCGGCCAGCCGCAGCGTCCGCCGCTCTCGTCCCGGCGACGCCGCGGTGCCGAAGTCGACGGCACACCCGCTCGCGATGCCGCGGAGCACGCCGCCGCCGCTCGTCAGCAGCACCCGCGGCGACGGCGCTGCGTCGAGCCGGACGCGCCACGCTACGCTCAGCGCGCCGATGAAGTGGCGCTTCAGCCGAAAGATCGAGTCAGCATCGAAAGTCATCGCGCGGCGACGCCGGATTCCTTCCGCTGCATCGCTGCGGCGACGATCGATATTGACGCCGTCCCGACGGCCTGCGTGAATCGCTCCTTCTCGTCGTCGACGAGCGCTTCAACGCTGTACGTCCCTTCCGGCGCCTTCGCCGGCAGCGTGATCTGCATCGTCGAATCGACGATGCCGCCGCCGCGGGGAATGGTGAAGTCGTTCGGCCCCGCGCCGACGACATAGTCCTCGCCGTACTTCAGCCCGCGGAAGAGGTGCACCTTGATCGGTTCATTCGGATTCGGTCCGAGGACGAGGTAGCGGACGTAGATCGTGGCGGTCTGCCCCGGCTTGATCTGCGGCGGATTGAAGCTCACGGCCTCGACCTTGGCGATATAGCCCTGCGAGCTGTCGTATTGCTCCTGCCGCACGGCCAGGTCGCGCTCAGCGAAGAGCTTGTCCTGGTGCCGGCCGATGACGAAGCCCGCCATCGCGCCGACGACGGCTCCCGCCGCCGCGCGCTTCCAGACGTTGTCGCCCCCTCCGGTCGCCGCGCCCAGGGCAGCGCCGACCAGCGCACCGATCATGGCCTGTTTTTGGGCGCGATTCTGCTGCAGCACCCACTCTTTGATGTTCGCCGGCTTCGCCTTCGACTGTGCCGACGCCGGCTTATGCGTCGGCGAGGTGGTGACGCATCCTGTGAAGAGCGTCGTGCAAATCAGAAGTGAAGCAATGCTGTGTCTTCTCACGCGGTCCTCCTTCGTCAATTCGGTTTTCGGATCTTGTTGGTCGTCGGTCCCGTGCGAGTCTCGGAAAAGACCCTCGCCAATCCGCTCTGTGCCTCGACGAGGAGCTCGCGCGCGCGCCCCGCCACGGCGTCGGGGATGCCGGGCTGACCGGCCAGACTCTTCGCCTTGTTCCGCGCCTCGACGTATTGCCCGGCATCGAGCTGCTCGCGAATGTCGGTGAGCTGCCGCTGCCACGCCGCCTCTTCGAGCGCTTTCTTCGCATTGCGCGTCTGCTCGGCGACCTGCGCGTCCACCAGCCGCTTGCGGAGATCGTGCAGCGCGTTCCGCTCGTCGCGGAGGTCGTCCGCGAATGCGCGCGTTTTGTCGTCGAGCCGCTCGATCTCCTCCTGGGCCGCGTCGAAGCGGCTTTGCTCGATTGCCCCTTGCGCCAGCGCGATTCCATGCGCGACGTCGGCACGAAGCGCCGCGATGTCGACTCGCGGCTGCGGTGCCCGCGGCGGGGGGCTTTCCGCTACCGGTTCTCGCGCCGGCGGCGATTGCGGTTGTGGAGCAGGTTGCGCGACCGGCGGAGCGGCGGCTGTCGTCGTGATCGTGACCGGCGCGCTCGGCGGCGTCTGCGGTTCGCGCTCGACGATCGTGACGACCGCCGGTGGCGATGGTGCCGGCGGCGCCGGCTGTCTGGCGATGAGGTAGACGACCACCAGTCCGGCGCCCGCCGTGGGAATCGACCACGCCAGCGCCGCGCCGCCCCGCGCTCGCGGCATCGCGACCGTCAGCGTCGGCACCTCTTCATCGGCGATCTGCTCCGGCACGATCGTCGTCGGGAGAAAGCCCACCGCCGCCCCCCGCAGCGTTTCCAGAAATGCTGCGGCCGTGGAGAACCGCATTGCAGCGGTTTGCGCGACGGCCAGCGGCAACGGCCGCTGCCCAAGCAGCTCGCGAAAAATCGCGGCGGCGCCATCGACATCGGCGGCCGAATCAGCCGTCGCAACGACACCGAAGCCGGTGAGCTTCACACGGCCGCCGCGCACGAGAACGTTCTCCGCACTCACGTCGCCATGGACGAGGCCCTGCGCGTGGAGGAAGGCCAGCGCGGTCAGGATCTGCTCGACGAGCAACAGCACGTCGCGCAGCTCGGTCGCGGTGCCGCCGGCGGCCGGCAAGGAATCACCGTCGAAGTCCTCCCGCACGGCAACCACGCCGCCGCCGTCGTCGCGCACGTCATTGACGGCAACGAGATTCGGGTGCTGAAGCCCGACGTATTTCCGGACCAGAGTCCCTTCGACCTGCGCTCGCAAACGCTGTCCCTTCTCGGATTCGAGAAAAGAGACACGCTCCGTGGCGCCAGGTGGCGCGGACCGCCACGCCGCAGGTAGATCGGTGTCTTTGCTGGAGAAATGAGACTCGGGATCGCCCTTTCTCTCCTCTTGCTGGCGAGTGCAGGCATGGCCGGCGACGCGGCGCTGCTGCGAAGTCATGCCGCGCAACTGATCCACGATGGCCAGGTCGACGAGGCGCTCACCGTGCTAGACGAGGCGCTGAAAGCCGCTCACGGTGATGCCTCGCTCGAAGCGCCGGTCTACACGGCCATGGCCTCGGCGCAGATGCTCCGCGGCGATCACGGCACCGCGGTCGCCACAATGGAGAAAGCGATCGCGCGCTACGCCACCCTCAATAAACCGGACGAGGAAGCGAACGCCTGGGCGAGGCTGGCTCAGATCTACCTTGCCCTCGGGGCGTACGACAGCGCAGGCGCGGCGCTCGAGAAGGCCGAAGCGCTGGCGAAAACCGGCAACTTCGAATTGCCGCGGGCGATGATCGAGTCGGTTGCTATCTCCGCAAAGTTGGCAAAGATCGGCCCGATGTCCGCCTTCCTGAGGTCGTTTGACACGCAACTCGACCTCCTCGACGGAGGCCGCTTGATGTTCGATCAGTTCTGGCCGATGTTCGCCAATCTGATCGCCATGACGCTCGATCCGGAAGCGGTTACGAACGCACCCTTCGCCGACCCAGGCAATCCGTCGCTGGCGATGATGCGCCAGATGCTGCCGCTGTTGGAGGGCCGCACGCTCTTCATGAAAGGCGAGATCCGGGCCGCACGGGAAAAATGGACCGTCGGTCTCGAAGGTTGCCACAGCAGCGACCTCCGCGGCGCGTACCTCGCCAGCCTCGGCGCGACCTATTTAAAGGCGGGAAACGCGGCTGAGGCGCTGCGGTGGTTCGAGCGGGCCGCCGACTCTGTCGACGCGCCGCTGGCCGGCCTCGCCGTCCCCGAGCTGATGTCGAGCTACCTCGGCAGCGAGCGCCGCTGGTACTACGACATCACCATCGAGACGCTGCTCAGGCTGGGACGGGCCGAGGAGGCATTCGACTACAGCGAGCGCGCCCGTGCCCGCGCGTTCCTGCAGTTGATCGGGAATCATCGCGTGGCTGATCACCGCGGATCCGAAGCACTCGTACGCGAAGCCAACTCGCTGAAGGCGCAGATCGAGCGGTGGGAGCGGGGCCGCACCGCTACGTTCGACGAGCTGGCGAGCGCACGCAAGAAGTACGAGACGCTCATGGTGCGCGTGCGGGCGTCGAATCCCGAGTACGCCTCGCTCACCACCGTGGAGCCGCTGCAGGTCGACGCCGTGCGTCGCGAACTTCCCGCCGGCACGACACTCATCAGCTATTACGTCTCCAGCTACGGCGTGCGCGCCTGGGTCATCGATCGCAACGCGCTGCATTACGCAGCGCTGCCGCTCGATTACGCCGCCTTCGAGCGGACCATCTGCTGGGCCAACGCCTTCGGCGCCGGCAAGGCGCGCGGAGTCAAAGCGATGTCGCACGACTGCGCCCGCCAGGGAAGCGCCGAGGAAGCGTTCGCTCTGCTGGTCGCGCCGCTGCGCGAGCACCTTCGACATGAGCGCTTGATCATCGTTCCTCACGGCGAGCTGCATTACGTTCCGTTCGCCGCGCTCCGCGACTCGCGCAATGGACGCTATCTCATCGAGGACTTCACGTTGACGTTGCTCCCCAGCGCGAGCGCTCTCCGCTTTCTGCGATCGAAAGAGACGCCGGTCCGCGGCGGCGCGCTCATAATCGGCAACCCGGAAAGCTCGCTCGGAGCGCTGCCCGGAAGCGAGCGCGAAGCGTTGGCGGTCGCGCGCGGTATCGGCACCGCACCGATGCTCGGGACACGCGCGGCCGAGGATCTGCTGTACAACCTCGACGGCAGCGTCGACCTGCTTCACATCGCCGCGCATGGAATCTTCGACTCGGCGCACCCACTGTTCAGCTATCTCGCGCTCTCTCCCGGCGGCAGCCGCGACGGCAAGCTCGAAGTCCATGAAATTCTGGGCGCGGTCGATCTCACCGGCGTTAACCTCGTCGTCCTCTCCGCCTGCCGCACCGCCGCCGGCGAGCGCAGCGGCGGCGACGACGTTGTCGGCCTGACCACCGCCATCCTCTACGCCGGCAGCCCCGGCGTCATCTCGACACTCTGGAACATTGACGATGACGCCTCCGCCGTTCTGATGGAAGAGCTCTATTGCCGCCTTCTCCACGGCGTCCTCGCCGCCGACGCCCTACGCGCCGCGCAACTCACGCTGCTCCACAGCCCCGCACACGCACACCCGCGCTTCTGGGCCGCATTCGCGCTGACGGGAAGCCCGAGCGGAAGGTGGACAAACAAAAAGCCGGAGCCCTTCGATTAACTCAGGGTTTCGGCTCTCGCTGAAAGTCGATTTTGGTGCCCAAGGCCGGACTCGAACCGGCACGGATTTCTCCACACGCCCCTCAAACGTGCGCGTCTACCAATTCCGCCACTTGGGCAAAGAGCTACTTCTTCGCGGGCGCGGCCGGGGCCGTGTGCCCGCTCATGACCGAGCTGCGCGGCCGGGCCTGCAGCACCGCCAGCGCCATCGAGGTGATGACGAAGGCGACGAAAAAGCCGGTCGTCAGCTTGTGCAGCAGCGTCGTCGCGCCGCGCGCGCCGAACGCCGTCTGCGAGCCGCCGCCACCGAAGGCACCGGCCAGGTCCGCGCCCTTCCCCTGCTGCACGAGAACGACGAGGATCAGGAAGATGCTGATGATGACGTGCAAAATCACGAGCAAAACGATCATGAAAAAAGTCTCCGAAGCACGGGCCTGAACCGGACCGGAGGGCGAATTCTTCCCGGATTTCGTGGCTGGGTCAAGGGTTACGGGTTCTTGGTTCTTAGTTCTTAGTTCTTGGTTCATGAACCGCAAAACCAAGAACTAAGAACCAAGAACTAAGAACCAAGAACCCTACAGCACGCCCGCAATCGCCAGAAACTTCCTCGAGTCCAAGCTCGCCCCACCGACCAGGAACCCATCCACGTTCCCGCTGCGGATCAGGTCGTCGATGTTGTCCGGCGTCACGCTGCCGCCGTAGAGCACCGGCGCGTTTTGCGCGAACTGCGGCGGCCAGAAACGGCCGAGCGCGGCGCGGATCTCGGCCACCATCTCCGCCACCATCGCTCCGGTGGCGTTGCGGCCCGTGCCGATCGCCCAGATCGGCTCGTACGCGACGATGACCTCCCCCGCGCTCGCCGGCACCGCACCCTCCACCACCTTGATCTGATCCGACACCACGATCGATTGCCGCCCCCGGTCGCGCGCGCTCTGGTCCTCGCCGATGCAGAACACCGGCGTGAGCCCCGTCTCGATGGCCAGGGCCAGCTTCCGTCCGATCAGCGCGTCATCCTCGCGGAAGAGATTCCGCCGCTCGGAATGGCCGATGATCACGTAGCGCGCGCCGCAGTAGCGGAGCATCGACGGCGCCACCTCGCCGGTGAACGCTCCCGACTGCCGGTCCGCGCAGTTCTGCGCGGCTACGCCGACGTTCTTCGGCGCCTGCATGTAGACGTCCTTCAGAAACGGGAACGGCGGCGCCACCACCACCGCGCCGCCGCCCTTCGCGTCCGCCAGCGCGCCGAGGTACTTCTCCACCCCCTCGGGCGGCAGATTCATCTTCCAGTTGGCGATCGCGTAGCGGTTCGGCATGGCGTCACGAAGTGTAACGATTCTTGCCGTTGCGTTTCGACTCGTAGAGGCGCTCGTCGGCGCGGCGAATCAGGTCGGTGGCGCCGTCGCCGGTCGCGTAGTCGGCCACTCCGATGGAGATCCCGCACTGCACCGAGCCCTCCTCGTCCGTCGGGATCGTCAGCGCGCGCACCTTGTGGAGGATGCGCTCGGCCACCGCGCAGGCGCCGCCCAGGTCCGTGTGCGGGAGGATGATGGCGAACTCGTCGCCGCCGAAGCGGGCAAAGAGATCGGGCGGGCGGAGGGTCTCGCGCACCGCGCCGCAGAGCTCGGAGAGCACGACGTCGCCGATAGTGTGGCCGAGCGAGTCGTTGATCTCCTTGAAGTCGTCGACGTCGAACATCAGGAGCGACAGCGGCAGCGAGTAGACGCGGGCGCGCTCGATCTCCTGCGGCAGTTGGCGGCGGAAGTAGCGCTTGTTCCAGATGCCGGTGAGGTCGTCGGTGTCGGCGAGGTTCTGGATCCGCTCGCGCGCGCTGAGGTGGCCGAGGAGCATCGCCACCTGCGCGGCGAAGATCTCCAGGAGCTGCGCGTCGGTCTCGTCGAAGGCGTTGTCGCGCAGCAGGAGGAGGAGACCGGCGGTGCGGTTTTCGATTTGGAGGATCGCGGCGAGATCGTGTGGAGGACAGGCACTCATGCCTGTCCGGACAGGCGAGAGCGCCTGTCCTCCATCGAGCAACGACTCCGAGGCCACTAGGATGTCGGCGGAGATCGGGATCATTGCCTGCAGGCGGGTGCGGATGCGCTCGATCACGGCGTCGCTCATCGCCGCGCCGTTGCGGGTCACGAGGTGGAGGTCGAGGTTCTGCTCGATCATCACCGCGGCGGCGACGCCGAAGGGCACACATTCGCCGAGCGCCGCGAAGGACGCTTTGAACAGCTCGGGCACCGATGCGGCGCGCATCGGCCCTCCGGTCAGATCGCGGATCAGCGACAGGACCCCGCCGATCGGCTGAAGCTCGTCTCTCTTCACGAGTCGTCTCAATTATCATACGACCGTGGCGTCCCCCGAGTCCGAAGCCATTCCATACGAGGCGCTGAACTTACGCGCTGAGCGCCTGCTCGTCCTGGCGCCCCATCCCGACGACGAGGTCATCGGCTGCGGCGGCGTGGTCTTCCAGCACCTCCGCGAAGGCCGCGCGGTGCGCGTGGCCGTGGCCACCGACGGCGTCGAAGCCGCGCCCGGCGAGGACCGCGACGCCTACCGCGCGCGCCGCGAGGAGGAATCGCAGAAGGCCCTCGGAGGGGCGGCATTCGACTTCTTCCGCTTCCCCGACCGCGCGCTCGAGCAGCATCTCGACGACCTCGCCGCGCGCCTGCGCGACGCGCTCGACCAATTTCGCCCCGACCTCATCCTCGTCCCGAGCGCGATCGAGATCCACCCCGACCACCTCGCCCTGGCGCGCTGCTTCTGCGAGCTCATTCAGCGCGACCCGTCGCTCTTCGCCGACCTCGCCGTGGCGCGCGTGGCCTTCTACGAAGTCAGCCAGCCGCTGCGCCCGAACGTCCTCGTCGACATCACCGGCGTGGCCGCGGCGAAGTACGACGCCATCGCCGCGCACGCGTCGCAGACGGAGATCCGCGACTACGTCTCGTTCGCGCGCGGGCTCAATGTCTACCGCGCCATGACGCTCGCGCCGGAAGTGCGCTTCGCCGAGGCCTATTGGGTGACGTCGCTGCCGCCGCTGCGGACCACGCCGTTCAGCGCGCTGCGCGATCGGATGGGCGCGCCGCCGCCGATCGAGGTGGCGGCGGAGGCGAAGCCGATCAGCGTGGTGATCCGCACGAAGGACCGCCAGGCGCTGCTGCGCGAAGCCATCGGCTCCGTGCGCGCCACCGGCTATCCGGCGGAGATCGTCGTGGTGAACGACGGCGGCGCGCGCGTCGACGCCGAGGGCGTCGAGCTCGTCGAGCACGAGACCTCGCGCGGGCGAGCGCAGGCGGCGAACGCGGGTGTGCGCGCGGCGTCGTCGGACTTCGTCGTCTTTCTCGACGACGACGATCTCATGTATCCCGAGCACCTGGCCACGCTCGCCGCCGGCGCGCCGCCGTGCTACAGCGACGCCGTCTCGGCGTTCGCGCACGCGAAGATGCGGATCTACGGCCGCGACTTCGACCGCGAGCTGCTGCTGCTCGACAATTACATCCCCCTCCCCACCGTGCTGATTCCCCGCGCCGATTTCCTCGACCTCGGCGGCTTCGATCCGGAGTTCGATCTCTTCGAGGATTGGGACTTCCTGATCCGCCTGGCACAGCGCGCGCGCTTCACGCACATCGCCAGAATCACCTGCGAGATCCGCCACATCGAAGGCGCCGGCTCGATCACGATGAGCGCGCCGGCTGGGTCGCAGCGCTTCCGCGAGGCGAAGCTGCAGATCTGGCGCAAGCACGCGGCGCTCCTCGGCCACGACACGATCGCGAATGTGTTCGAGCGGGAGAAGCAGCGGTCGCTGTCCATCGAAAGCGAATTGACGGAGGCGAAGGGGCTGCGCGGGCACTTCGAGCAGAACATCGCCCGGCTGGAGCGCGACGCCGCGCGGCTGGAGGGGGACAAGGCCACACTGATCGCGGAGCTGCAGCGGCAGTCGGAGCGGCTCAACGAAGCGATCGTGCGCGTCAGCAATCTCGAAGGAGTCAACGAGGAGCTGCGCAAGGCGCAGAAGGAACGCGACGCGCTACTGATCCGCGTCGGCGAGCTCGGCGACGCGCGCGCCGCCTTCGATGAGGCCCAGCGGACCATCGCCGCGCTCTACGCGGAGATCGCGCGGCTGCAGGGGACGCTCGACGCGATCTTCCAGTCGCGCACGTGGAAGCTGCACTCGATGGTCGAGAAGATGCGGGGGCGCGGCTAATGCGGGTGATGCTGGTCTGCCCCGAGCCGCTCGGCCACGGCCAGCCGGCGGGCATCGGCATCCGCTTTCTGGAGATCGAGCGGGTGCTGCGCGGCGACGGCCACGAGGTGACGCTCCTCTCGCGCGACAACGGCGCGTTCGACGCGCAGACGCTCTTGCGCGTGAGCGGCGAGAGCGACGTCGCCGTCGTGCAGGGGCACGTGGCCAACGACTTCTTCGCGCACGCGCGGCCGATCCCAACGGTGGTCGACCTCTATGACCCGTTCCTCATCGAGAACCTGCACTACTTCGCCACGCGCGGCGGCGAGGTGTACGCGCACGACCACGCCACGCTGATGCATTCGCTGGCGCGCGGCGACTTCTTTCTCTGCGCGTCGGAGGCGCAGCGCCACTTCTACCTCGGCGCGCTCGTCGCGGTGGGGCGCGTGAATCCGCTGAAGTTCGCGAGCGATCCGACGCTGCAGTCGCTCATCGCCATCGCGCCGTTCGGCGTGCCGGCGCCGCGGGAATCGACGCACGACGACGCCGCCGTGCTCTTCGGCGGCATCTACGACTGGTACGACCCGATCGCGGCCATCGAGGCGGTGACGCTCGCGCGCGCCAGCGCGCCGGCGATGACGCTGACGTTCACCACGCATCCGAATCCCGAGCTCACGCCGCAGGGAAAAACCGCCGCGGCGATGAAGCACGCCAAGGGGCTCGACTTCGTCCGCTTCGAGCCGTGGGTCGAGTACGCGCAGCGCGGCGCGTTCTACGACCGCTTCGCCGTGGCGCTGCTGACGTTCCCGCAGTCGATCGAGACCGATCTCTCGATGCGCACGCGCGTCTACGACTACCTCTGGGGCGGCCTGCCGATCGTGACGAGCTCCGCCCCCGGCACGGACGAGCTGCTGGAGCGCTACGGCGCGGGGCTCATCGTTGGGGGGCGCACGCTGTGCGCCCCTACCGGTAGGGGCGCACAGCGTGCGCCCG
>DATDFB010000285.1:0-9971 GCA_036522835.1 Thermoanaerobaculia bacterium
GGTGGCCCTGCTGTACGCGCGATTTCGGGCCGAAACTCATGCCCCGGCAAGGCCACCACCTGCGCCCCGCCCCCTGCGCCCTGCGCCCTCGGATAGAATTCCGCCCCACGCCACATGGGAAGTAGCCTCTCGCACGCCCACTGGACCGCGATCGCGATCGTTTGCGGTCTTCTGTATTTGATCTTCGACGCCGCCCGTTCCTTCGCCCTCCACATCAGTCCCGTCACCCTGCGGCGCTGGAGCGGCGACCCGGAGATGGAAGCGGCGCGGCGGTGGTTTCAGTACGACCCCGGCAACCTCCAGCTCCTGAGCGGGGCCATGCTGCAGATCACCCTGGTCGTGGCCATGGCCTCGACCGTCATGGCTCTCGACGACCATCCGATCGGCGAAGCCTGCTTTTTTGCCACGGCCATCTGGATCTTCGTCGCCGCGCTCTGGAAGTTCGTCCTCGCCTTCGTCCCCGCGGACCTTGGCGAGACCTTCCTCCGCGCCCTCCTGCCGTTCTCGCACTTCTTCTACCTCCTCTTCTGGCCGATCCTCTTTCCGCTGCGGCGGCTCTTCGCGCGGCTGGAGCGCGACGAAAACGAAGCGGACGACGAAGAGGAAGTCACGGACGCCGAGGTGCAGGCCTTCATCGACGTGGGCGAGGAAGAGGGCATCCTCGAAGGCGCCGAGGGGAAAATGGTGCAGTCCGTCGTCGAGTTTGGGGACCGGCTCGTGCACGAGATCATGACCCCGCGCATCGACATGGTCGCCTTCGACGCCCGCAACAACGACGTCGCCGAGCTGGCGCGGATGTTCAGCGAGTCGAAGTACTCGCGCATCCCCATCTACACCGAGAGCATCGACCGGATCACCGGCCTCGTCCACGTCAAGGACCTCTTCGACGTCGTGCTCAAGCACGACGGGAAGAGCGTCAGC
Organism: Thermoanaerobaculia bacterium; assembly: GCA_036522835.1. Taxonomy (GTDB): domain Bacteria; phylum Acidobacteriota; class Thermoanaerobaculia; order Gp7-AA8; family Gp7-AA8; genus DATDFB01. The sequence goes on from DATDFB010000285.1 coordinate 922, forward strand.
GAGCTGGCCCGGCCGCCGTACTTCGTGGCGGAGACGAAGAAAGTCTCGGAGTTGCTGCGCGAGCTCCAGAGCGAGCACCTGCAGGTGGCCGTGGTCGTCGACGAGTACGGCGGCACGGCCGGCATCGTCACCATCGAGGACATCGTCGAGGAGATCGTCGGCGACATCGCCGACGAGCACGAGGAGGAGGAGGTCGCCGTCGTCGACATTGGCGGCGGGGAGTATCTGGTCAGCGGCTTGCTTCGCATCGACGACCTGGAGGAGATGCTGGAGGCGGAGCTGTCGAGCGACGACTACGAGACCGTGGCCGGGCTGATCTTCACGACGCTCGGCCGCGTCCCGAAGGCCGGCGACACGGTGAAGAAGAACGGCTACAAATTCGTCGTCGACCGCGCCGACCGCCGCCGCATCTACCGCGTGCGCGTGTCGAAGGATCCGGAGTGGGAACGTGAGCGCGAAGAAGCAGAAGGGTAACGCCGTCGTCCCGACGGCTGGCCCGGCGGCGTCCCGCCGCCCGCGCGGGGGCCGCCGAGACGGCGGCGAACCAGCCGGCGAGGACGCCGGCGCGACGAGGCGCTCCGGCGTCGTGGCCATCGTCGGCCGTCCGAACGCCGGCAAGTCGACGCTGCTCAACCGCATCCTCGGGCAGAAGGTCTCCATCGTCTCGTCGAAGCCGCAGACGACGCGCAATCGCATCGTCGGCATCCTCAACGACCCCGAGCGCGGGCAGATCGCCTTCCTCGACACGCCCGGCATCCACAAGCCGCTGCACAAGCTGAACGTGCGCATGATGGACCACGTCCGCTCCGCGCTCGCCGAGGCCGACGTCGTGGCCATGATCGCCGACGCAACCGAAGCCTTCGGCAAGGGCGATCAGTTCGTCGTCGACATGCTGCGCTCCGACACGGTAGGGGCGCACGGCGTGCGCCCGAAGGTATTCGCCATCCTCAACAAGATCGATCTCATCAAGAAGCAGAAGCTCCTGCCGATGATGCAGAACTATGCCTCGATGGGACTCTTCGACGAGATCGTCCCCGTCTCCGCCGCGACCGGCGACGGCGTCGAGGCGCTCGTCGGCCTCTTCTTCGCCAACATGCAGCCGGGCGAGCCGGCCTATCCGATCGAGGACTACACCACGCAGCCGGAGCGCTTCTTCGCCGCGGAGCTGATCCGCGAAAAGCTCCTCGAGCACACCAAGGAGGAGCTGCCGTACACGACCGCCGTGGCCGTCGACCGCTGGGAAGAGTCGGACGAGCTGATCAAGATCTACGCGACCATCGTCGTGGAGCGCGACTCGCAGAAACCGATCGTCATCGGCAAGCAGGGGGCCATGGCCAAGCGCATTGGAACGGAAGCGCGTCAGGAGCTCGAAGCCACGCTCGGGGTCAAGATCTTCCTCGACCTCCACGTAGCCGTGCACGAGCGCTGGCGCGAGGACGAGCGCTTCCTCGGCGAGCTCGAATGGCCCCTCTCCTGACGGTGTAGAATCCGCGAAAGATTCGCAGCGTCAACCATTCATAAAGAGGGAGGGAGATCCATGCAGCATCTTCGCAGGCTGTGTCTTTGTTTGATTCTGGCCTTCGTCTCCACCGCGCTTTTCGCCCAGCAGACCGGATCGATCAGCGGCAAGGTCACGGCCTCGGACAAATCGGCGCTCCCGGGAGTGACGGTCGAAGCCCGCTCCAACGTGCTCCCGCAACCGCGCGTCACCACCACCGAGGTGAACGGCGAGTACTCGCTGCCGGCGCTGATTCCCGGCGATTACACGCTGACGTTCACGCTCTCCGGGATGCAGACGGTGACGCGGCCGACGCAGGTCCAGCTCCGCCAGAACACGGCCGTCGACGTCACCCTCGGCGTGGCCGGCGTCTCCGAGACCATCACCGTCACGGCCGAGCCGACGCTCGTCAACAAAGAGTCGACGGCGCTGACGAACGGACTCTCCAACCAGCAGATCCGCGAGCTGCCGCTCAACCAGGACTACCGCGATCTGCAGAAGCTCGCCCCCGGCGTCATGGTCTCCCAGGACGAGGTGCGCGGCCCGAGCGCCGGCGCCAGCGGCCAGGACAACGTCTACATGTTCGACGGCGTGAACATCACCATGCCGCTCTTCGGCGTGCTGAACATCGATCCGAACACGCACGACATTGCCCAGGTCACCTACCTCCGCGGCGGCGCCAAGGCCGTCGACTTCGACCGCGCCGGCGGCCTGCTCATCGACACGGTCAGCAAATCGGGGACGAACAAGTTCTCGGGCGAGGCCGGCTTCGAGGACCGCAACCACTCCTTCGTCGCCGACCAGCGCGGCGGCAATCTGGCGTTCCAGGAGAACCGCACCTGGGCGACGGTCAACCTCGGCGGCCCGGTCATCGCCGACCGCCTCTTCTTCTACGGCTCGTTCTATCGCCCCATCCGCAAGCGCGACAACCAGTCGAACGTCTACGGCGATCAGCCGCAGTACGAGTTGAAGCGCAACGAGGAGTTCGGAAAGCTGACGTACACGCCGACGCAGGCGTGGCTGATCAACGCTTCCTACCGCCACGCGCACGTCAACGAGACGTCGAAGAGCGGGTTCTCGCAGTTCAGCGCGCCGACCACCGGCGCCGGCAGCGAGACCTTCCTCAAGATCGGCACGTTCGAGTCGTCGTGGATCATCAATCCGAAGAGCTTCGCCACGTTCAAGTACACCGATTACCGCAACCCGGGATTCGGCACGGCGGACTTCACTTCGTCGGTGGTGCCGAGCTTCACGATCGGCACGCATCTCGACATCGCCAACCTTGCCGAGCAGGGACGCCTGTCGGTGCCGTCGGGCACCACCCCCTTCATCCAGCCGTTCATCCAGCAATACGGCTACCTGGTGAACGGCGTGCGGACCGGCGGCGGCACGGTCGGCGGCGCCCAGTTCGCGCACGACGACGACAGCTTCTTCCGCAAGGCCGGACAGGCCGGCTACAACTACACGCTCGGCACGGCCGTCACGCACGACCTCCACGCCGGCGTGCAGTACTACAAAGACTCCGAGGATCGCTTCCAGGTGTCGAACGGCTGGGGCTTGATCAGCGTCCCGGCGGGCATCGGCAACGCCGGAACGTGCCCGGCCACCGCCTGCGGCACGGCCAAGCCCGGCACGGTGTTCTTCCTCGCGGCGGTCAGCCAGCAGGGCATTCGCGGCGTCCCCACGATTCACTCGGAGTTCTACTCCGCGAACCTCGAGCTCAACGACACCATTCACTGGAACGACTGGGCCTTCAACGCCGGCCTGCTGGCCAGCCAGGACATCCTCTACGGTCAGGGCCTGGCCAGAGCCGACAACTACGCCGGCTTCACCACCTCGCCCGGCACGAAGTACCGGATGCACACCTTCGGGTTCAAGGACATGCTCCAGCCCCGCCTCGGCGCGACCTGGACGTACAACGGGCAGGACACGGTCTACGCCAGCTTCGCCCGCTACATGCCGGCGGCGAACTCCGACGCGCGCGCCGCGTCGTGGGACCGCAATCTCGTGGCCCAGATCAACGCCTATTTCGACCAGAACGGCGTGCTCTTCGCCACCGCGCCGAACGCCGCCTCGTCCGGCAAGTGGTGGCAGGAGGACATCAAGCACCCCGAGATCAAGGAGTACATGGTCGGAACGTCGCAGCAGCTCAGCAACAACTGGTCGGGACGCCTCTACGGGCGCTACCGCAAAGGCGGCCATTTCCTCGAGGACACGAACAACACCGCCCGCGCCGACTTCAACGCCCCCGGTACGCATGACCCGTACATCCCGGACCTCTGCAACACCGCGCTGGCCACGTGCGGACCGAACACGATCCGCGGCTCGATCGGCAGCGGCTCGACCTACGTCATCGCCAACCTCGACGGAGCGTTCACGAAGTTCTATGAAGCGACCGCGGAGACGGAGTGGCGCAGCGGCGCGGTGACGCTCGGCGGCTCGTACACGTGGAGCCATTACTACGGCAACTTCGACCAGGACTTCACCGCCACCTGCCCGACGTGCAACGACGCCGCGGTCTTCATCGGCTCGTCGAACCTCGGCGACGGCCCCGGCCGCCAGATCTGGGACAACAAGTACGGCGATCTCCGCGGCGACCGCCGGAACATGGTCAAGCTGAACGGCACATACGCCCTCCCGTGGCGGGCCACGGCCGGCGCGTTCTGGTTCTACCAGTCGGGCCAGCCGTACAACCTGGAGAGCGCGCTGGCGTACCGCAACCTCACCACGTCGACGAGCGACTTCCTTCGCAACGCCGAGGCGCCTGCGAGCCGCCACAGTCCGGCGCACTATCAGATGGACCTGAACTACACGCAGAGCATCCCGCTGACGCGCGGCATCAACCTGCAGCTCGTCGCCAACGTCTTCAACGTCTTCAACCGGCAGACCGGCTACAACTTCGAGGACCGCGTCGGCGTCGCGGTGGCCAACCCCAGCGCCACGGCCCTCAACTTCGTCAACATCAAGCAGAACCCGAGCGCGAACGTGGTTCCGATTCCGAGCTCGATCCCCGACTCGGAGCTGAAGAAGATCGTCAACCCCACCAACGATCCGAACTTCGTCTACAACCGCGCCGACTACGCCATCAACGCGCCGTTCGCAAGCACGTTCTACGCGCCGCGCAGCTTCCAGCTCGCCGCGCGCATCCAGTTCTAGCTCACCGGAACAACCGCTCACGCGCGATCAACTCGCGCGTGAGCGGGCTGGCATGCGCCCGCGCCGCTTCGATGCGCGCGGGCGCATCCGGCTCGCGCAGCAGCACGGCCACCTGCGCGCGCTTGAAGAGCGCCATCGGATAGCCGGGGTGCGACGGCGGCACTTTGTCGAGCGCGTTCCTGGCCTCTTCGAATCGGCGCGCGTCCATGTAGAGCACGCCCAGCTCCAGCTCGTGATCGCTGTTCGCTTTCTCGAACGCGTCGATCGCCGCAGGCGTGTCGCCGGCGCGCATGGCCAGCTCGCCGAGGTGGACGAGCTCCGCGGGTGAGGGGGTGCGGAGGGCGTTGATGCGCTGCCGCAGCGCCACTGCGTCGGCGAAGCGGCCCTGTTTCTCGCGCACGGCGGCGAGCCCCTCGAGCGCGGCCACGCGGTCGGGCGCCTCGGCCACGACGCCTTCGAGCAGCGGCACGGCTTTCTGCCACTGCGGGCCGCGCGCGTAGTGCAGTCCGAGGTATTGGCGCACGTCCTGCGACTGCGGGGCGATCGACCGCGCCGTCTCGTACGCGGCCACGGCCTCCGCGTCGCGGCCGAGCATCGAGTAGCACGTGCCGAGGCGCAGCGCGGCGTCGAGGTTGTAGGGGTCTTCCTTGAGGATGCGCACGAGCAGCGGCACCGCCTTCGCGTACTGCTCGCGCACGAAGAGCCCGGCCGCCTCGTCCTCGACGGCGAAGAGGTGCGTCATGTCCGCGGGGCGCGGCGCGTTGGCGCGCACGACCGGCTTCGCCGTCGAGGCGACGTAGCCCAAGGCGGCGAGCTTGCGGCGCTCCTCGTCGCTGACGTTCGGCGGCTCCGCGCTCGCCGCGGCCTCGAGCGACGGCACCGGATACTCGCGCAGCGTGGCGCGGGCGGCGCGGGAGAGGTTGGCGTTCGGGCCGAGGTCGTGCGTCTCCTTCGGATCGGCGACGACGTCGTAGACCTCGACGCGGCCGGCGAGAACCGCCTTCATCCGCCCGTCGACGGCCATGACCTGCGGCTGCCATCCGTAGTCGAGGAACGGTTTCATGGCCTCGCCGGCCACGACTTCCGCCGTCGCCGGCGGCGCGGCAATGTGCGCCCATCCCAAGGCGATGTCGTAAATGCGTCTGGTGCTGATCGGCGTCTGTTCCACGCCCGCCGGGAAGCCCGGGCCGGCCACGAGCAGCGGCACGCGCATCGTCGACTGGTACATGAGATTCCCGTGCTGCTGCTCGCCGTGGTCGCCGAGCCCTTCGCCGTGGTCGCCGGCGACGATGACGGCGGCGTTCGCGCCGAAGCGCCGCTTCCACGCCGTGACGAGCCGCCCGAGCTGCTCGTCCATCGCGGCCACTTCGCCGAGGTACGGGTTGGCCGCGAAGCGGGCGCGGTACGGCTCCGGCGGCTCGTAGGGGAAGTGCGGCTCGTAGTAGTGCACCCAGAGGAACGCCGGCTCCGGTGTTTTTCCGAGAAAAGCCAGGGCGCGGTCCGTCGTGTCGCGCGCGGAGCGCTCCTGGCGCGGCTCCGGCACGGCGTCGTCGTAAACGTCGAAGCCGCGCGCCAGCCCGAAGCGCCGCGCCAGCGCGAACGCGGAGACGAACGCGCCGGTGCGGTAGCCGGCCGCGTGCAGTTTTTCGGCGAGGAGTGGCTGCTTCGGCGAGAGGTACCGCCCGTTCTCGTGCAGCCCGTGACCGCCGGGATAGAGCCCGGTGAGCATCGAGGTATGCGACGGCAGGGTCTGCGGCACCGCGCAGTAGGCGTAGTCGAAGCGCCGCGCGGTCGTGGCGATGGCGTTGAACGCCGGTGCGACCTCGGGGGTCACGGCGTCAGCGCGCGTGGTGTCGAGCGTGACCAGGAGGATGGAGACGGGCGGGGGAGGGGGCGGCTCGGGCTTGCGGCAGGCGGCCAGGAGGAGCAGCGTGGCGGCGAAGAGTTTTCGCGGAGTCACCGGGAACTTCTAGCACAAGCAGCGCGGACCCGGCAGTGTGCGCGCGAAAACCGACGGTGTGCACGCGCAAACCGGCCGTGCGCACGCGCAAACCGCCCGTGTGCGCGTGCACACCGGCGGTTTTCACGTGCACACCGTCGGTTTTCGCGTGCACACCAGCGGTTTTCGCGTGCACACCAGCGGTTTTCACGCGCACACCAGCGGTTTTCACGCGCACACCGGCGGTTTTCGCGTGCACACCGGCGGTTTTCACGCGCACACCGTCGGTTTTCACGCGCACACCGTCGGTTTTCGCGCGCACACCGGCGGTTTTCGCGTGCACACCGTCGGTTTTCGCGTGCACACCGGCGGTTTGCGCGCGCTACCATCCCCCGCATGCTGAACTACATCTGGTTCGCCCTCCTGGCCATTGCCCTCGTCGTGGCGATGTTCAACGGCACCGCCGCCCAGGTGACGAAGGCCTCGGTCGACTCCGCGAAAACCGCCGTCGAGATCTCCCTCGGCCTCGTCGGCATCATGACCCTCTGGCTCGGCATCATGCGCGTGGCCGAGAAAGCGGGCCTGGTCACGCTCCTGGCGCGCATCCTCACGCCGTTCCGCCGGCTGCTCTTCCCGGAGATTCCGCCCGACCATCCCGCCATCGGGGCGATGATCATGAACCTCGCCGCGAACATGCTCGGCCTCTCCAACGCCGCCACGCCGCTCGGCATCAAGGCCATGGAGGAGCTGCAGGAGCTGAACCCGGAGAAGGAGACGGCCTCGAACGCCATGGTGACGTTCCTCGTGCTCAACACCGCCGGGATCCAGTTCATCCCCGCCACGATCATCGGCGTCCTGGCCGCGGCCGGCTCGAAGCAGCCGACAGCCATCATCTCCACGACGATTGTGGCCACGCTCTGCGGCGCCTTCGCCGCGGTGACGACGGCGAAGATCCTCCAGAGGTTCTTCTGATGTTCCGGGCCACGCTCGAGGCGATCTCGCTGTGGGCCATCCCGGTGCTGCTCGTGGCCATTCCGCTGGCCGGGATGCTGCGCGGGGTGAAGGTGTACGACACGTTCATCGACGGCGCGAAGGAAGGGTTCAACGTGGCCGTGCGGATCATCCCGTTCCTCGTCGGGATCCTCGTGGCCATCGGCATGTTCCGCGCCTCGGGGGCGATGGACATGCTGACGAACGCGCTCGCGCCGGTGGCCGCGCGCACGCGCTTCCCCGCCGACCTGATCCCGCTGGTCGTGCTGCGCACGCTCTCCGGCAGCGGCTCGCTGGCGCTGACGACCGACATCATCAAGAAGTTCGGCCCCGACTCGCCGATGGCCCGCACCGCGGCGACGCTCTACGGCAGCTCGGAGACGCTCTTCTATGTCCTGGCCGTCTACTTCGGCGCCGTCGGCGTGAAGCGCACGCGCCACATGATCCCCTCGGCGCTGGTGGGGGACATCGTCGCGGCCATCGTGGCCGCGAGTGTCTGCGCCTGGATGTTCGGCGCTGCCCGGTAGGGGCGCACGGCGTGCGCCCCCTTGCGTGCGATTCCGAGGTACCCTCGGATTGCGATGGATGTCAATCGCAGAAGCGTCCGCCTGCTGCAATTTCTCTACCGCGGCGCGGCGTACTTCATCACCATCTGTGCCTTCGAGCAGCACTGCGTGTTCGGTCGGATCGAGGGTGAACGGACGATTCTTTCGCCGCTCGGCCGAATCGTTGATGACGAGTGGACGCGAACGGCGCTTGTCCGCCCGGAGATACGTCTCGACGAGTGGATCGTCATGCCGAATCACGTCCACGGAATTGTTCACGTGCCGGAGGCAGAGGGTGACAATTCCGCGCCGCGAGGACGCGTTCTGGCGTCGAAGTCGCTGGCTTCGCTCATCGCCGGATACAAGTGCAGCGTGACGCACCGGGCGAAGGTCGAGCTGTCGTGGCTTACGCCAGTCTGGCAGCGCAATTACTTCGAGCACATCATCCGGGGGGATGCTGATCTCGAACGCGCGCGGCGGTACATATTCGAGAACCCTGCGCGCTGGGGGCGCACGCCGTGCGCCCCTACCGTCTGACTGAGACGACCCAGACTACCGCGCCGACGAGCAGCGCGATCGCCGCGGCCATCGCGTTCAACTTGTGCAGCGTGAGCACGAACGTCATCGACACGGCGCAGCCGAGGATCGCCAGCGTGATCGTCTTCGCCGTCCGCCCGCCCAGGAACGGCAGCGACGCGCAGCCGGCCAGGTAGGTTGCCAGGCGCGCCACGGTCGAGAGCAGTGCGAGCTGCGCGAACGAGCCCGCCACCGCCGCCGCCGCGGCGACCGTCACGTGAATCAAAATCGCCACGATCGGCGTGCGGAAGCGCGGGTGCACGTAGCTGACCGGGCCCATGCGCCGGTCGAGCGACAGCGCGTAGAGCATGCGCGAGCCCTCCAGCACCGTGCCGGAGTTCGTCCC
>DATDFB010000286.1:0-34109 GCA_036522835.1 Thermoanaerobaculia bacterium
GGGTTGTCGACGCTCGCGCAGGCGGCCAGGAGGAGCGCGATCGCCGCGGCCACCGCGGGGCGGAAGGTCCTTCGCCCCGCAGCGCGGGGAGAAGGTGGCCGAAGGCCGGATGAGGGGCGACGGATCACTTCGACCTCCGCTTGACCAGGCCGCGCAGGAAGATCTCGGAGATCAGCCGCGCGTCGTCCTCGAGGGGCGCGTCGCCGCCGCCGCGGAGGCGCTGGTTCATGATGGCGAAATTGGCCTCGACGAACATCGCCGCGGCTTTGCCGGGATCGACGTCGCGGAAGACGCCGTCGTCGATGCCGGCCCGGATGACTTTGGTGGTGCGCTCGACGAGGTGCCGGTAGCGGTCGCCGCGGAAGCGCTGCCCGGAGACGCGCGTGACCTCGCGCTCATAGATGAGGATGCGGAAGAGGTCGCGGCGCTCGTCGAAATAGCCGAGGTAGCGGAGGGCGTAGGCCTCGAGCTTGCGCAGCGGATCGAGATCGCTGTCGAAGAGGTCGTCGAGGCGCTCCATGAGCGGGGTGAGGGCGGAGTCCTTGACGGCCTCGAGCAGCGCCTGCTTGTCGCGGTAGTGGAGGTAGACGGTGCCCTTGGCGATGCCGACCTCCTGCGCGACGCGCTCCATGGTCACGGCGCCGAGGCCTTCGCGGCACATCAGTTGGATGACCGCTTCCTGGATCGATTGGCGTTTGAAGTCCTGCCAGAGGGTGGTGGTTGCTCGCATCGGGTCGCTGACCGGCCGGTCATTTTAAGAGCCGGGAGGGTCAGAGTAACGTTGCGAAACGGTAGCGATGTTCCCGCTTACGCCGCCGCCGCCGCCGGCACCATCCGCGGCTTCGCCCCACGGATCAGCAGCCACAGCATGACGGCCAGCTCGCCGAAGAGCGCGGGCTGCGCGTACAGGAAGGCGGTGTTGCTGTACTGCGGCGCGAAGAGGCCGATGAAGCTCAGGGCCACGTAGGCGATGCCGTTGACGATCAGCCAGATGCCGATGAACTTCGGAATGAAGTTCGACTTGATCGCCAGCAGACCGAAGGGAAGCAGCCACAATCCCCAAAACAGCTCGTTGATCGTGTTGCCCTGGCTGTGCAGGCGGATGAAGAGCATGCCGAGGGCCTCGCGCTGCGGCTTGTCGAACACGGAGAGGAACTCGCCGCCGCGGAAGAGCGCCAGCGCGGCGATGCTGTTCAGCGTGTTCAGGAACCCGACGCCGGCGGAGACGCCGACCAAGGTCAAGAGCTGCGTCGCGCGCAGCCGGTCGACGCCGGCGAAGAGCCGATAGAGCGCCAGCGCCGCGCCGAGGAAGAGCACCGCACCGACCAGGTCGGCGGCGATGGCCAGGCGGAACATCGTCTGATGATCGAGAATCCGGCTGGCCGTCGCCGCGGCGTCGCCGCGCACGATCAGCTTGCTCGGCACGTAGATCAGCGCGAACGGGCCGGTCAGCACCATCGACAGATACCAGAATCCCGCGACGCGGGCAGCCTTGTCGGTCGGTTCCATGAAATTACGGATACGAAACAACGGGCCGGATGTTTGTGCCTCCATAATCGCGGCATGTCCCGCACGGTGGCCGGCCTCCTGCTCGCCGTTTTCCTCGGCGCGTCCTTCGCCGCGTACGCCGAGGGGCCGAAGCCGCTCTCGCGCAGCGAGCGGAAAGAGCGGATCAAGAGCCTCTCGGACTACTACCGGCAGTTCCTCGCCGAGGTCGAGCCGATCATGCAGCCGGAGGAGCTCGACACGTTTTTGCGCCTCGAGAGCGACGCCCAGCGCGAGGTCTACGTCGACGACTTCTGGGCCCGCCGCGAGAAGACCCAGCCCGGCTACCGGGCCATGTATTACGAGCGGTTGCAGATGGCGCGCGAGAAGTACCGCTCCGCAGCCAGCGACCGCGGAAAGATCTTCGTCATCCACGGCCCGCCCGCCGACATCTTCCAGGTCCAGAACCTCTCCTGCCGGCTCCTGCAGGACATCCAGATCTGGACGTATGCGCAGATCCCCGAGATCGGGACGAACGTCCGCTTCATCTTCTATGTCCCGCGCGGCGGCATCGACTACAAGCTCTGGCAGGCGGCCAGCCATTGGAAAGACGCCGTCGTCGACCTGATCTCCTCCGACGTGGCCTCGGACAAGCAGGACCCGGCCGCGATGATCGACGCGGTCTTCGGCCCGTGCTACCGAACCGCCCACGGCTCCTCGGCGCAGACGCACCTGCAGTGCGAATGCGGCAACGTCGCCGACGAGGTGATGCGCGCGCTCAGCGCCAGCCAACTGACCCAGCAGGACTGGCAGAAAGCGTTCGTGCCGCCGCCAGTCGACAAGGAAGCGGTGCGGCGCGTGCTGCAGAAGGTCGTGATCCCGACGCCGGGCGCGGCCAAGCTTTCGAGCGAAGTCTCCGTCGCCTATCCGTTCCGCCAGCGCGACCGCACCGACGCGCAGGTCACGGTGCTGGTGCCGAAGTCCGAGCTGACCGTGAAGGACGTCGCCGGGACGAAGATGCTCAGCGTCGACGTCATCGGCGAGGTGCTCAAGGACGGCGACATCTTCGAGCGCTTCCGCTACCGCTTCGACTATCCGGCGGCGACGGCGGGCGACAAACTGCCGGTCGTCGTCGACCGCCTCCTGCGTCCCAACGCGTACACGATGCGGCTCAAGGTCAGCGACGCGAACGCGAACCGCGAGGCCATCGTGGAGACGGCGGCGGACGTCCCCGAGATTCCGCGGCCGGGCGACGCGACGGTGGCGCGCATCGCCAAGGAGATGGAAGCGGACCATCCGCTGCTGCGCATCGTGCCGCTCGCGGACGAGCTCCTGAGCGGCCTGCAGCACATCGACACGCTGATCGAGGGGACGGTGGCGGCGGTGGAGTTCTCGCTCGACGGCCACAAGATCATGACCAAGCGCGCGCCCCCATACGCGCTCGACGTCGACCTGGGACGCGTGCCGCAGGCGCACCGGATCCGCGCCGTCGCCCTCGACGCGAAGGGCGAGGCGGTGGCCGGCGACGAGATCGAAGTCAACGCCGGCAACGAGCCGTTCCGCGTGCGCATCGTGGCGCCGCGCCTGGCGCCGAAGGTCCGCGGCCGCACGCGCGTGGAGATGGCGGTGAGCGTGCCGGAGGGGAAGTCGCTCGAGAAGCTCGAGCTCTATCTCAACCAGACGCGCCTGGCCACGCTCTTCGAGCCGCCGTTCGTGCAGACGATCGACATCCCGCCGCAGAACGGCGTGGCCTATCTGCGGGCGGTGGCGACGCTCAAGGACAGCGAGCTCCCGCCGATCGAAGACGTGGTGATGATCAACACGCCGCAGTTCATGGCCGGCGTGAACGTGCACCTGGTGGAGCTGCCGACGACGACGTTCCGCGACGGGCGTCCGGTGAATGACCTGCAGGAGAGCGACTTCAAGGTGCTCGACGACGGGAAGCCGGTGTCGATCGCGAAGTTCGAGCACGTGGCCAACCTGCCGCTCTCGATCGGCCTGGCCATCGACACCTCGGAGTCGATGCGCCCGCGCATGGCCGAGGCGCAGAAGGCGGCCTCGGCGTTCTTCGCGGACGTGCTCCGCCCCGGCGACAAGGCCTTCGTGGTGGCCTTCGATCTGCGGCCGGAGATGGTGCAGAAGTGGTCGCCGAACGGCGGCGATCTGACCGCCGGCCTGGCCAAGCTGCGCACCGGCGACTCGACGGCGCTCCACGACGCGGTGGCGTTCTCGCTCTACAACTTCTCCGGCGTGAAGGGACGGCGCGCGCTCATTGTTCTGACCGACGGACGCGACACGTCGTCGAAGCTGACGTTCGACCAGACACTCGAGTACGCGCGCCGCGCCGGCGTGCCGATCTACGGGATCGGCATCGGCATCGCCCCCACGGCGGTCGACGTGCGCTTCAACTTCGGGAAGCTCTGCAACGAGACCGGCGGGACGGTGTTCTACATCGACCACGCCTCGGACCTGAAGCGGATCTACGACCAGATCGAGAGCGAGCTGCGCTCGCAGTACGTGCTGAGCTTCTACCCGCCCGACGACGCCGGGACGAAGTTCCACGAGGTGACGGTGCAGGTGCGCGGCGCGACGGCGAAGACGATTCGCGGGTACTACCCGTAGAGCGGCACGCGCGGCGGGGGAGCATTCCACTGCAGTTGCGCGAGCAGCGCCTGAAAGCACGGCGGATGCAGAAGGCGATGCATGAGCTGGAGCGGCTCCTCCGATTCGTCGCCGCACACGGTTCCCCACGGCGCGAACGACGCCAGACATTGCGCGACGCGCGCCGAGGCCGTGTCGTCGGCGACGGTCATGACGAGACCCGGAAACCGTCCCCGCAGCTCGTCGACGAGCACCCGCTTGCGCGCGCGGTAGTACGCGTCGTCCTTCCCGCCGTCTTCGGCCAGGAGGCAATACAGCTCCGCGGCTCGCGGCGTGCTCAAGCCGTAGAGAAGGCGAGGGATGGCCAGCGTGACGTAGAAGAGGTTGCGGCGCGTCGATCTCCAGACCAGGTGTTTGACGAAGCGGACGAGCAGGTCGTCCGGCGGCAGGGGGCGCCGCGACTCGTCGTCGCGCTCGACGGCGTCGGACGTGCTGAAGACGAGCTGCTGGAGGAGCTGCTCCCGATCGAGCCACACTTTCGTCGGCCGTGAACAGCCGTCGCCGGCGCGGTAATACAGCCGCTTGTCCTGTGCCGCCACCGCCGCCGGCAGACGCCGCATGGCCGCCGCGGCCACGGCTCTCGCCGCCGCGCCGTCGCCGTGGATCGCCCGGGCCAGCTCATGCGCCTTCGCCGCCGCGAGCGTAGGGAGGATAGACTTCCTGCGATCTCTCATCGACATGTGCAGACGGGCATTCGGATGGATATGAGCCCGACGTTTCGCGCCGCTGCCGGCGAGGACGACGACGGCGAGATCGCACGGCTCATTCGCGACGTGGCGCGCCCGATCGCCGAGGGCGTGACCCGGCGGTTCATCCGCTCCGGCGAGTTGCTGAGCGAGCACGACGCGCAGGACGTCGTGGCCACGGTGATGCTTCGGCTCATCGAGCGGCTGCGCAAGGCCGAGCGCGTGCCCGAGGCGGCCATCGTCAGCGTGACCGACTACGTGGCCACGCTGACGTTCAACGCCGTCAACGATCATTTCCGCGCCCGCTATCCGGAGCGGTCGCGGCTGCGAAACCGGATTCGGTACGCGCTCGGGCACGACCGCCGTCTGGCGCTCTGGACGATCGACGAGCGGCTCGCCGGCGGACTCGCTCCATGGCGCGGCGCCGCCGCGGCGCGCGAGCAGGCGTGGGAGCTGCCGGCCGGCATCGCTGCCAACGCCGGGAAGAACGCCGATCGTCCGGCGGAGACGCTCGTCGCGCTGTTCGAAGCGGCGAGCGAGCCGTTTTTCCTCCGCGCGCTGGTGGACACGCTGGCGCCGCTGTGGCTACACGAGCGGCCCGTCCCCCTTCGCGCGGTGGAGACGCGCACGCCGCTGGCCGACACCGAATGGCGGGCCCTGCTGGCCACGCTGTGGAAGGAGATCACCGAGCTCCGGCCGATGCAGCGCAAGGCGCTGCTCTTGAACCTCCGCGACGCCGAGACGTCGCACGCGCTCGATCTCTTCGTCGTCACCGGCACCGCGACGATCGAGGAGATCGCCGCATCGCTGGACATGACCGCGGCCGAGCTCTCCGCGATCTGGAGCGATCTTCCGCTCGACGACCTGCGCATCGCGGCGATGCTGCAGCTATCGCGGCAACAGGTGATCGGTCTCCGCAAGAGCGCGCGCGAGCGGCTCACGCGCCGTCTGAAACGCGCAGGCAGCCTATGAGCGATCGCGAGCACAAGGAGCGCGCGCGCGCGTTGCTGGCGGGCTTCGACGAGCCGGTCCGGCACCTCGATTTCGACGCCGAGATGGTGCCCTTCGTCGATGGAACCCTCGGCCCGGCGGAGCAGGAGATCGTCGAATCGCATTTGGAAGACTGCCTGGCGTGCCGCGAGGAAGTCGACGACCTGCGCCGCCTCGCCGTCCGCCGCGGCCCTCGCCGCGCCGCCATTCTGGCGATCGCCGCGGCCGTCACCGTCGCCATTTCCGTGGCGGTGGTCGTGTCGAGGCCTCGTCGGCAGCCGTCGCTGCCGGTCATGGTGCAGTCTCAACCTCGGCTTCCGGACGAATGGCGCCGCCTGGTCGAGGAGACGCTGAGCACAGGCCGTCTGCCGATATCGCCGGCGCTTCCGCAGTTGAAATCAGGCGACACGGAGTTGCGCGGAGGCGCCACTCCGCGGATGCGCGTTGAGCCGGACGGTGTCGTCGTGGAGACGGCGCAGCCGCGATTCACCTGGCCGGCGGCACCGCACGCGTCGTATCGCGTCTTCGTCTTCGCCAATGAACGGGAAGTAGCCGGCAGCGGCCCGCTCGAGCGCGCGCAGTGGGTTCCGTCCCGTCCCTTGGCGCGCGGCCGCGCCTACCAATGGCAAGTCGAGACGACGCGCGGCGGAAGCAGGAGCATTGCCCCGGCGCCGCAGCCGGCGCGCTTTTTCGTCGTCAGCGAGCGCGATCACGAGGAGCTGGTCGCCGCGCGCGCGAACGGCGATCCGCTGTTGCTCGCCGTGCTCTATGCGCGCGCGGGCTTGACCGAGCCATCCGTGGGGGAGCTGAAAAAGCTCGCCGGCTCACGCGACGAGCGCGTGCAGCGTCTGCTGCGGAGCTACGAGGCGTCGCCGAACAGCACGAAGCCGGCCCAATAAAACGGGTGCCGCGTCCCTTCGCGGTGCAGGATGCGCAACTGCGCGGCGCGAAGCGCGCGCGCCTTCGCCAGCGGCGCGCCGCCGGTATGCAAGACGCGATGGAAGTCGATCATGAGGTCGGCGGCGCTCGTCGTTTCGACGGCCCACTGCGTGGCCACGGCCGAGCGGGCGCCGGCGACGAAAAACGACCACACCATGCCGATCACGCCTTCACCGCCGCCGATCCGGCCGCGCGCAGTGTCGCAGCCGGAGAGGACGACGAGATCGGCGCGGAGACGCAGCCGCGCAATCTCCCACGCTTCCAATGACCCGTCTTCCTCGGCGTCGTCGCCTCGTCGAAGCAGGAGGCGCGAATTCATCGGATTGCGGTCGTCGAAGACACCGTGCGTGGCGAAGTGGACGAGCGTCCCCTGCGCCAGCTCGCTCTTGATGCGGCCTTCCGTCGCCGCCGTTCGCGCCAGGAGCTGGCAACGATGCCGTCCGTAGATCGAGCAGAGGGCATGACCTTCGCGCTCGGCGCCGCGGACGGAGCCGGCAACGGCGAGGACGCGCGGGGTGCCGCCGAGGCTGGCGCTGCGCGAGGCGATCTCCCGATAGACGGTGAGCGACGGCGCGTAGACGACGGCGAATCGCTCGACGAGAAACCGCTCCCGTTCGTCGACGAGCGCGGCGAAGGGAACGCGCCAGAGGGTCTCGTCGGGCACGATGCACAACACCTTCGCACCGCCGATCTGGCGCTCGACCGGCGCGATCAGCGTCGCGAAGAGCTCCCTGGCGGCGGCCCGGTAGCGTAGATCGCCGGCCGAGATCATGCTGGTGAGGTGCTCGACGCGCGCGGCCAGGCGGGCCCTGGAGATCGCGACGCTGACGTGTGTGATGTGATTTTTCCTGGCGACGAAGATGTGCAGCCTGCGCTCGCGCACGACGTACTCGATCGCTGTCATCGCCGAGGGAAGCCGTCGCACCGTTTCGGTGAGAGCTGCGGCATCGACCGGCCGCACCGCCGCAGCCCGCCGCTCGGAGCGGTCGTGCAGGCCGTCGAGAAACGACTGATAGTCGCCGCGCGCCGCCTCCAATCGTTCCTGCAACGCCGCGCGGCTGCGGTCGTCGCCGGCACGCGCGATCTGCGCCGCGAGGTCGGCGACGGCCTGCTTGTATCGCGCCTCTTCCCTTCGATCCTCGGCCGCGGCGCTCGTGGAGCTCTGCAACAGGGCGCGGCCGCGGCCGCTCTCGATGGTTGCGAGCGCCGCCGCGACGTCGCCGCCGTCGAGGGCCAGCTCGCCGCGGAGCTCGTAGACGGCGGACGTCGTTTCGGACGCGCGGGCCCGCTCCTGCGCCGTTCCCGAGACCTGCTCGTCCAGCCGCTCGCGCAGCGCGATGGCCTCGTCGGTCAGCGCCACGGATCGGGTGCGGTCGCCGAGCTCTTTGTACGCCTCGGCCGCGGCGGCGAGCGCGCGCACCGCGGCATAGGGATTGTGCTCTTCGGCATCCGGAATCTGTTCCAGCATCAGACGAATCACATCGCGGTACTGTTTTCGCGGGAGGAGAAACCGCGCCAGCTCGTCGAAGACGGGGCCGTGGTGGTACCCGTGCCACGCCCACAATGCGGCGGCTTCGCGGAGAAGGCATTCGGCTTCATCGAAGCGTCCGCGGCGCGCCGCGATCAATCCGCTTCGTTGCCGGACGACGGGGTCGAGGCGCCCGTATTCCGGGGTCCCCGACCGGACTTCGGCCAGCATCCGGGCGGCGCGATCGAGCTTTCCCTGCTCGATGAAGATGTTCGCGATGTCGGTGAGGAGGGCCATGTAGATGTTTTGCCGGGGCTGCCGCGCCAGCGTCAGCGCTCGCTGGAGATGCTGCAGGGCGAGCGTGAGATCGTCCTGCTGCACGTAGATGAGACCGACCAGGCGCTCGTACTGGATCTCCGCTTTGACGTCGCCGATGCCGGCCACGGCGTCGTGCATGCGCTCGAGCAGGCGCCGCGCGGTGACGGTGTCGCCTTTCATGATGGAGATCGACGCCAGCATCTGCAGCGGGCCGACGTTGAGCAGCGGATCGTCGGCGCGCTCGGCGAACGAGACGGCGCGGCGATAGGCGTCGACGGCTTCCTCGTTCGAGTCCGACTGATCGGCGATGCCGAGGGCCACGCCGCGGACATACCAGATCCGGGCGAGCGCATTCGGATCGTCGACCGCCTCGGCGAGATCGAGCGCTTCGCGGCTCAGGCGCGTGGCGTCTGCGTACTTGGCGTCGGTAAACGCGATCATGGCCTGATCCGCAGTCAGGAGAGCCTCGCCGCGGCGGTCGCCGATTGCGGCGGCGAGGTTGCGTGCGAACGCAATCGCCGCGGGCGCGCGCGCGTGCCCGGTGGCCGACGGAATGAGCTCGCGAATGCGCCGTTCGAGAGCGAGCACGAACGTGCCGGTGATGCGGGGAGCGTCGTCGCGCACAATTGCTTCGCGCGCGTCATCGCCGGCAGCGGCGACGCGCGCGGCGAGCTCCTCGTCGGGAAAGTCGATCGCCGCGATCGACCAGCGGCCGTCGCCCCGCACGACGCGCAGCCGAAGAGGGATGGTCTCCGCCGGCGCGGCATCGCCGCGCGTCGTCACGACTTCGGCGAGGACGTCCTCGGGGCCGGCGGCGGTGATGGCGACGGCCTCGACGTACACGCAGCGCGCCCCCAGCATGGAGCGCACGCGCCGCTCGAACGCCGCCCGCCGCTCCCGCCCTTCCGTCCATAGCGGCGCGAGCTCCGCGAAACGGCCGTCATAGGCGAGGCGAAGGAACCGTTCGGCCGTTCGCCGCAGCGCGAGGTCCTGCGCTTGCGCCGAGAGGGAGACGAACAACAGCAATCCAGCAATCGCGGGATAGAGGATCGATTTCATTGGTGACAGACAGCTGCGCCGCCATCAATTGTACCGGCGGCGATTTTCCGAAAATCACACGGCCGATCGATGGCTGCGCCGGTACCGTCATGACGCGACTGAAGGGACGCCGCCACCTTCTTCAGACAGCAAGGAGGGTTCAATGATCAAACGCATTAGTCTCGGACTTCTTTTGATGACCGTCATGCTGTTCTCATCCAACCATGCCGGCGCAGGACCCGAGTACGTCACCATCGAAACTGTCAAATACGCCTGCATCGTCAGTCCCCCTATGGAAGGCCACGTCGAAGGCCAGTGGACCACTGATTGCGCAGGAAACCGCACAGGCTGGGGATGGGAACCTGGGAGCAACTGCAGCTATACCGAAGTCACTTACGGCGCAGCCTGCGGTGGTGGCGGAGGCCCTGATCCAGGGGGCTGCCGCCGGAACTGTCCACCGTAGTCTCCTCCTATTGACGGGTAGCGGCGTCCCTTTGTTCAAACGCGAACGTGCGCATCGATAGGGTCGCGTAGTGGAAGCCGGCGAAGACGTTCACGAGCTCGTCGTCGGCGCGTGCGGCGCCTAGGGTGATGAAGACGGGATCGAAGTGCTCCGGCGTCGGCACGGCCAGACTCGCGTGCGGCGCCTTCGTGCGGTAGTCGGCGAGCGCGTCGAAGTCGCGCGACTCGATTCTTTCCCACACCCAGGCGTCGAACTCCGCGGCCCAGTCCGCGGGCGGCGCTTCCTTGTTGCCCATCTCCAGGATGCGCAGGTTGTGCACGATGCCGCCGCTGCCGGCGACGATCACGCCTTCGTCGCGGAGCGGCGCGAGCTTGCGTCCCAGCTCCAGGAGAGCGCGCGGCGGCGTGCCGCGCGGGAGCGAGAGCTCGACGGCGGGGATGGGGTTGTCGCGCAGCATCACGTGCAGCGGCACCCACAGTCCGTGGTCCCACCCGCGCTCGGTCTCGAGCATGCCGCCGGCGAACGCGGCGATCTCGCGCGCCAGCTCCGGCGCCCCCGGCGCGTCGTAGCGCATGGTGTAGAGCTGGCGTGGGAAGCCGCCGAAGTCGTAGATCGGCTCCGGCCGGGCCACGGCGTTCACGCGCAGCGGCGGCGGCGCCTCCCAATGCGCGGAGACGATCGCGATCGCGCGCGCGCCGGCGAGCGTGTGCCCGAACTCGCGCAGCGTGCGCGTGTAGGCGTCGTCCTCGATGGCGATCGTCGGCGCGCCGTGGGAGACGAAGAGGGCGTGCATGGGTTCTTAGTTCTTGGTTCTTAGTTCTTGGTTCTTAAGTTCTTAGGTTCATAAGTTCTTGGGTTCAAAACTAAGAACTAAGAACCAAGAACCAAGAACTTAAGAACCTAAGAACCTAAGAACCTAAGAACTCAGATCACTGTCCCGCAAAAAACACCGGATCCCCCGACGCGTTATCCACGATCGAGCCGTACGCGAACAACTGCCCGCTGTCGTCGTGCGCTTGCAACGTGAAAAAGCCGAGCGAATTCACGTCGACGCCGGGGAAGAGCGCGGCCACGGAGCTCTGCGACGTCGACTTCGGCGCGAGCTGCACGAACGCCGTCGCCAGCGTCTGTCCGTTCGAGGCCAGGAGCGACACCGTCACCCCCGTCGTCACGTCGCTGTCGTTCACGAAGCCGACGTTCGAGCGGAAATTGAAGTCGGAGCGGAGCCCGGGCACGAACGCGTCGCGCGCGAACGCCGCCACCGGATCGATCGACTGCCCGTACGTCCCCCCACCCGCCACCGTCGTGTACGTGCGGCTCGTCACCACCGGCGCGTTGCCGGCGCTCCACGTGACTTCGAGCGCGCCGCTGCCGCTCGTCAGGCCGAACGCCGAAAGGACGTCGGCCAGCACCATCGTGCGGCCGGCCAGCACCACGTACTGACGCGACGGCGCGTTGCGGTTGTCCGTGCCGGCGGCGCGGTAGCGCAGCGTGATCGTCTGCGGCGTGAAATCGTTCGGATTGAACAGCGTCACGTCGCTGCGCCAGAACGTCCCGTTCGCGCCCGGCAGGCGGCCGACCGCGGGGATCACCAGCTTCGACGCGCTCGGGGACGGCACGGCCTGGATGTAGACCGGGTCCTGCGTGCGGTTGTCGAGCACCGATGCGTACGCGCTAATCGCGCCCGGCGCGCCGGCGCTGATGCGCATCGAGAGCGACGCGTAATTGCCGGTGACGCTCGGGAAGAACGCCGAGAGCGCCGCCTGCGAGAAATTGTTCGGCGCCACCACGACCGTCGACGTCGCCAGCGTGTTGCCGTTCCCGTCGACGAGCGTCAACTGCACGCCGACGCTGTCGTTGCTGCGGTTGACCAGGCCGATGTTCGTGCGGAAGGCCGTGTCCGACTCCATTCCGGTGAGGTAGAGCGACTGCTGCAGCGCGCCGTCACTGACCTGCGGCACGGCCTGCCCGTACGTGCCCGTGCTGCCCGTCGTGAACGTGCGGCTGGTGATCTTCAGGTTCGGCGTCGACGTCGCGCTCTGCGCTTCGATCGCCAGCGCGCCCGCGCCGCTGGACATGCCGAAGAGCTCCAGGAGCGCGTTCGCGTACGTCACCGACTGCTTCCCGACCAGGTAGAGCGGCCGCGCCTGCACGCTGCCGCCGGCGCTCGGGAGGAAGATGAACTGCCCGTAGGCCGGCTCGTTGCCGGCGTTGAAGAGCGTCAGCTCCGTGCGCCACACCGAGCCGCCCGCGCCGTTCGTCTGCGCCGCGGCGGAGACGAGCGAGCGGAACGCCGCCGGCTGCGCCACCACGATCTGGTGCGTCGAGAGACTCGAGGAGACGGCGTTGTACGCGGCGAGCGTCACGGTGTACGTGCCCGGCAGCGCGAACGCGTGCGTCGGATTCTGCGCCGAGGAGCTGCCGCCGTCGCCGAACGACCAGAACCACGTCGCCGGCGAACCCGTCGAGCGGTCGAAGAAGCTCACCGTGTCGCCGATTTGCGGCGACGACGGCGTGAAGTCGAACGCCGCGCTCACGGGCGGGATCACCGGCGCCGGCGCCGCCACCGCAACGTTGCGCGTCGTCGTGTTCGTCGTCCCGCCGCCGATCACCGTCAGCCGCACCGCGTACGTGCCGGCGCTGCCGTAGACCTTCGCCGGATTCTGCACGAAGGCCGTGGTGCCGTCGCCGAAGTCCCACGACCACGACGTCGGGCTGCCCACCGACTGATCGGTGAACTGGACCGGCTGCCCGGCAATCGGATTCGCCGGCGAGAAACTGAAGTTCGCCACCACCGCCTGGGCCACGCTGAGGACGCGCGACGTCTGCGACGAGCCGCCGCTGTTGCTCACCGTGAGCGTCACCGTGTACTGCCCCGGCGCGGTGTACATGTGCGTCGGCGCTGCGGCGGTCGACGTGGCGCCGTCGCCGAAGTTCCACGACCGCGACGTGACCGTGCCGGTGGACTGGTCGGTGAAGGTGAAGACGGTGCTGTTGGCGATGCCGGCGGGCGGCGCGACGCTGAACGACGCCGTGAGCGTCTGCGAGGCGATCGTCGCCGAGGCGGTGTTCGACGCCTGCGACTCGCCCGCGGAGTTGAATGCCGTGACGTAGAAGCGATACGTGCCCGGCGCGAAGCCGGTGAGCGTGACGCTGCGCGTGCTCGCGGCCAGATCCGTCACTTTCGTGAAGCTGCCGTTGCCGATCGCGTAGTAGACCGACTCGCCGGTCTCGTTCGTGGCGTTGTCGTTCCATCCGAGGATGACGTTCGTACCGCTCGGCGTGGCGGTGAGGCCCGACGGCGCGGCCGGAACGGCCGGCGGCGGGGGCGGAGGGGCGCTGCCGTTCGGATAGAGCCAGCGCGCGGCGTTCTGGTCGTCGGTGCGCAGCGAGGCGCCGCGGCCGGTGACGGTCGGGTACATCAGCGCGGTGCTGTCGCTGCTGTGGCCCAGGCCCAAGGTGTGGCCGAACTCGTGGCAGACGATCTCGGCGAGCTCGCTGCTCGGCACGCCGGTCGACGGGCTCACGCCATCCTGAATCGTCAGCCCCGCCTCGGTGATGTTGTAGGCCGTGTAGTTGATCGCGCGGTGCTGCGCGTCGGCGTCGAACGGCCCCGTCCAACTGCTCGCGCCGGAGATGCCGTTGAAGCCGCCCACGCCGACCACGCCGGAGCCGGTGAACGTGCCGGAGATCTCCTGGAACGGATCGTTGAAGAGAATCTCGTTGACGCCGTTGTTCTGGTCGATCGGCTTCGGCGCGCCGCTCTCCGCGCCGGCGTAGCTGTAGCGGATGAGCGCGGACGCGTAGCCGGTCCAGGCGTTCATGGCCGTATTGATCTCGTTCACGCCGCCGCCGCTGTAGCCGGTCTGCGAGCCGGAGCTGAACCAGCGCACGGTCTGCCCGTTCTGGAAGGCGAACCAGCGATAGACGGTGGGATCGGAGATGAGCGTGAAGTTCGATTGGAATCGCCCCGTCGGACGCGGAGCGGCCGTGACCGGATTCTCCACGCCGTAGTTCTGCGGCGCGCTCTTGCCGGCCACGCGCGCGGCGATGAAGCGCTCGAAGCCGTCGGCGCGGCGCTGCACGTTGCGCGCGTGCACCGGCTGGAAGTCGGCGCCGAGAAGCGCGGCGTCGGCGGTCTCGTCATGGCGCACCCACAGGCGCTCGCCCGCGAGCGTCTCCTGCTCGGCGAACTTGCCGACATAGAGGTCGACGGTCTGGTAGTCGCCGCGCGGCGTCCTCGTGAGGAAGGCGAGCACGTGCTCGCCCGTGACGTACTCCGGCGCGCCGAAGATCTTCGTGATCTTGTTGCCGGCGATGCCGCCGACCTCCGCGACGACGATGTTGCCCGCGGCGTCGCCTTTGAGCGCGCGCGTGACCGCGAGCGTCGTCTCGGTCCAGATCTTGCCGCCGCGGTCGACAGCGGCGGAGCTGACGACGGTGGCTTCGACGATGACGGGGGACTTCGCTACGAGCTGCTCATCGGTCGGAAGGATGATCGTCGTCGCCTGTGCGACGGCGGCGGCCAGCATCAACACACACGTGGACCAGTACACCCTCGAGTGCTTCAAGCGAGGCTCCTTGGATTCGATGGAGTTTCCCCGGAGTACGCCGGCGGAGAGGGCAGCCGTGCTAGCCGAGGTCATGGGTGGACGCGATAAGTTATTCGGCGCAACTCAGCGGGAAAGGCTGAGTATTCCCCTCGCCCCGCTTGCGGGGAGAGGGTGGCGCGCAGCGCCGGGTGAGGGGGCGCATGCTTCCCGCGTGGCTCCCCTCATCCGCGGCTTCGCCGCACCTTCTCCCCGCGCGCGGGGAGAAGGACCTCGACATCGAGCAGCTCCCGCAAATCCCGAATCGTCGCATCCGGCACGATCTCCAACCCATGCTCGACGTGCGGCGCCACCGCGGTGCCGCGCACGGAGGGGATGAAGTGCACCGCGCGCATGCCGCAGCGCTGCGCGCCGTGGACGTCGACGTAGAGGTTGTCGCCGACGAACATGGTCTCCGCGTAGTCGACACCGAGGCCGTCGCGCAGCGCGGCAAAGATCGAGGGCTGCGGCTTACAGGCGCCGTGCTCGTTCGAGAAGACCATCGCGTCGATGTGCCGCGCGAGCCGGAGCTCCGCGAGCACGTCGCGCAGCGCCGAGCCGGGCGTGCGGCCGGTGTTGCTGATCAAGCCGACGCGATACCCGCGCTCCTTCAGCTCTTCGAGCACCTCGGGTGCGCCGTCGACGATCGAGGGCAGCTCGTCGACGGCCGCGCGCGCGTAGACCTCCTCGAGCGCCTCCACCGTGGCCGCGTCGAGCTCCATCTCCATCGCCTCGGCGAAGTGCTCGATCTGCCGCCGGCACGGCACGTCGACGTCGGCCGACCAGTAGAGCTCGTGGCAACGGTGCCACAGCGCGCGGTAGGCGTGCTCGATGCGGTCCGGCGTGGCGCGGCCGTCGAGGATGTCGGTCATCCGCTGCAGGCGCAGCCGCTCCTGGCGGCGCGACTGCTCCGGCGTGTCGGTGATGAGCGTTTCCCAGAGATCGAAGGCGACGGCTTTGAGCATGCGCGCCGTTAAACCATCGGAACGCGTCCGCCAAATCCCTCTTCGTAGCCGTGGAAGAACTGCAGAGACGGCTCGGGGTAGCGCCAGCAGTAGTAGCCGACGCCGCAATCGAAATCAACGAGCCAGAGTCCTTTGACTTCGACGCCGAGCGCGAGGATCGACTGCGCCCACTGCGTGAGGATGCGCTGCGCCTCGGCGGCCTCGCTCTCGGAGA
The DNA here is from genome assembly GCA_036522835.1 of Thermoanaerobaculia bacterium. Taxonomy (GTDB): domain Bacteria; phylum Acidobacteriota; class Thermoanaerobaculia; order Gp7-AA8; family Gp7-AA8; genus DATDFB01. Next base: position 15,817 of record DATDFB010000286.1, read on the forward strand.
GGTCCTCGCACTCCGCCACGGCCTCGCTCGTGAGCCGCTGCACTTCCGGCAGGAGCTTCGAGGCTTCCTCGTACGTGAAGGTCTTCTTCTCGCTCAGCGCCGCACCTCGGCCACCCACTTCTCGAACTTCGCCCGCAGCGCCTTCGCCTCGTCGAGGTGGTTCGAGCGGCGCAGCTCGTCCTCCATCTTGGCCACGCTGGCGCGCACTTCGTCGACCTTCGTGTCGGTGGCGCTCTTCGCCTTGGCCATCATCGGCGCGAGCGCGCCGCCGTGCCGCGCCAGCCACTGGGCCATGCCGCTGTCGCGCGCGCGCAGCACGGCGCCGTCGGCGACAGGGGCGCCCAGGGCGAACGTGTTGCTGACCACGAGCCGGCGTCCGTCGACGGCGAAGAGCGAGTCGCTGACGACGGCCCGGCCGTGACCGCGCGCGACGCGGATCGAGATCGCGTCGTCGCCGTCGAGATGCGCGATCTTCGTCACGCGTCCGACCGCCACGCCGTTCTCGACCACGGGATCGCCGGCGCGCAGCGTGCCCGCGTCGTGCATCACGATCGTGGCGCGCACCTCGCCGCGCTGCAGAACGTAGCGGCCGCCGATCCAGATCGCGGCCAGCGCGAGGACGATGAAGAGGAGCTTTCTCACAGCGCCATTTTCTCCGTTTTTTGTGCTAAAAGGCGTTCTGCATCAGGCGACAGGGTCCCGGGAAATCTGCACTGGAGGAAGACATCGATGTCATCCGTTGAGGAAAGGGTCAAATCCATCATCGTCGAGCAGCTTGGCGTCGACGCCGACGAAGTGGCGCCGGACGCCTCGTTCGTCGAAGACCTTGGCGCGGACTCGCTCGACACCGTCGAGTTGATCATGGCCTTCGAGGAAGAGTTCGGCGTGGAGATCTCGGACGACGAGGCGGAGAAGATCCGCAGAGTCAGGGACGCCGTCGACTACATCGAAAAGCGCGCCAAAACCTCGTAATCCTGCCGGCACGGGCTCTCGGGCCCGTGCCCTCCGCGCTCCCATCCACCGCACATGCAAAAACGCCGCGTCGTCGTAACCGGGATCGGGATGATTTCGCCGCTGGGCATCGGCAACGAGCCGACCTGGCGCGGCCTCCTCGAAGGAAAGTCCGGCGTCGACACCATCACGAAATTCGACGCCACCGACTACGCCTGCAAGATCGCCGGCGAGGTCCGGGGCTTCGATCCCGAGCAGTGGATCGAGAAGAAAGAGGTCAAGAAGTCCGACACGTTCATCCACTACGCCGTGGCCGCGGCGCAGATGGCCGTCGACGACGCCGGCCTCGACACCGGCGCGTGCGACAACGAGCGGCTGGGCGTGATCATCGGCTCCGGCATCGGCGGCCTGCCGCTGATCGAAGAGACGCACAAGAAGCTGCTCGACCGCGGGCCGGGCCGCATCTCGCCCTTCTTCATCCCCGGCCTCATCGTGAATCTCGCCTCGGGGCATATCTCCATCCGCTTCAACTGCAAAGGGCCGAGCTCCGCGCCGGCCACGGCGTGCGCCACCGGCGCGCACGCCATCGGCGACGCGTTCAAGATCATCCAGCGCGACGAGGCTGACGTGATGTTCGCGGGCGGCACCGAGGCGGTGGTCACGCCATTGGCAGTCGGCGGCTTCGCGGCCATGCGCGCGCTCTCGACGCGCAACGACGATCCGCGGCACGCCTCGCGCCCGTGGGACCTCAACCGCGACGGCTTCGTCATGGGCGAGGGCGCCGGCGTCCTGCTGCTCGAGGAGCGCGAGCGCGCCATCGCCCGCGGCGCGAAGATCTACTGCGAGCTGACCGGCTACGGCATGTCCAGCGACGCGTATCACATCACCTCGCCCGCGGAGGACGGCAGCGGGATGATCAACGTCATGCGCCGCGCGCTGAAGGACTCCGGCCTGCAGACGACCGACATTGACTACATCAACGCGCACGGCACGTCGACGCCGCTCGGCGACAAAGCGGAGACGCTGGCGATCAAGGGCGTCTTCGGCGAGCACGCCTACAAGCTCTCCGTCAGCTCGACGAAGTCGATGACCGGCCACCTCCTCGGCGCCGCCGGCGGGCTCGAGGCGGCCATCGCGGCGCTGGTGGTGAAGGAAGACGTGCTGCCGCCGACGATCAACTACGAGACGCCCGATCCCGACTGCGATCTCGACTACGTGCCGAATCAGGCCCGCCCGAAGCCAGTGCGCCACGTGCTCTCGAACTCGTTCGGCTTCGGCGGGACGAATGCGACGCTGGTTTTCTCCAAGCACGAATAGCGTGTTGCTGCGCGTTGCCGCGGCCGCCTGGGGCTTCGCCGTCGCCATCGCCCTGCTGCCGCACTGGACCCGCCCCCCCCAACCCGGCCAGCTCCCCGGCTGGGCCACCGCGCACGGCCTCGACGCCAATGCGCCGATGCACTTCATCGCCGGGTTGATGCTGCTGCCGGTCGTCTTCGCCTTTCTCGCCCGCTTCCTCCCTCTCCCCGCCCCGCGGGGAGAGGGTGGCGCGGAGCGCCGGGTGAGGGGCGCCATCCTCCCGATCCTCTCCATGTTCGCCGCCCTCTGGCTCGCGCTCATCGATCAAAATCTCGTTTGGACGCTGGCCGTCCCGATCGCCGGCTTCGTTCTCCCCGAGCCGAAATTCACCCGCCGCGACGTCATCCTCATCCCGACGACGCTGACGGTCTTCCTGGCGCTGATCGACGTCGCCCCGTTTTTGTCAGTCGAGAAGGCGCTGCTCGTCGCTGCCGCGCTCGTCGTCGTCGTCCGGTATTTCGTCCAGCCGCTATCGTTCCTCGTCTCACCGCTCGCTCTCATTTTCCAAACCTTCTTCTTCGGCAAGCAGGCCCACTTCGGCTGGCTGCCGCTCCTCATCGCCCTCGGCACGCCGTTTCTCGTGCGCATCAAGAACGAGCGTCGCGCCGCCGCGATCCTCGCCTTCTTGATCTACCCGATCGCGAGCTACTCGTACCTCGCCGCGACGAACCTCATCGTCGCCGAGGGGAAGCCGCGCGTGAACCTGTTCGAGGACGCGCACGGCATCGTCCCCGCGGGGGAGATGCTGCGCGGCGAGCGCCCGTACCGCGACATCATCCCGGCGCACGGCTTCGTCGAGGACGGTCTGCTCGACTACGTCTCGATGCGCATGCGCGGCGCCACGCTCGGCAACGCCTTGAAGTCGCGCCTCGTCTTCGGCTCTTTGAACGCCGTCGGTGTCTACGCGCTCACCGCCGCCGCGACCGGCTCGGCCGAGGGCGGTTTCTTGGGATTTTTCCTCGCCGCGATCATGGGAACGATCCCGACGACGAGCCGCGTCGTCCCGCAGCTCTTCACTCTCGCCCTCCTCGCCGCGGCGGCGCGATTGCGGCGGCCGTCGCTCTTCGTCGCCGCCGGCTTCGGCACCGTCGTGTGTCTGCTGACGAGCCTCGACTTCGGCCTCTACACGACCCTCACCCTCATCGTCGCGATCCTCCGTGTGGAGTGCGGCGGCCATGCCGCCGCTGTCCGAGCATTGCGCAACGCCGCCATCGGCATCGCCTGCGCCGCCGTCCCGCTCTTCCTCGTTTTCGGAGCGCTCGGCATCGCCGGCTCCTTCGTCACCACCACGCTCTTCGAAGTCCTGACGCTCGGCCCCGTCTCCACCATGACGCCGTTTACCGCACCGGCCGCGTTCCAGACCTACCGGCACTTCCCCGAGGTCCTGGTGGCGTTCTTCGACCGCGGCGCCACCATGTACGTCGTCTGGGCGTGCGCCGCAATCTTCGCCGGCGCCGGCGTCACCATGCGCGCGCGGCGGCGCATCGAGCCGCTGCTCCTCATCGCCGTCTGGATCGTCGCCGGCGGCATGTCGTACGCGGCGCGGCATCACCTCCACTTCCAATTCGCCGTCGCGCCGCTCCTCGCCGCCGCGGCCTGGACGCTCTGGCGGATGCGCAGCCGCTACGCGCCGCTCGCGTTCCTCGCGCTGCTGATGCTCGGGCAGTTGACGATCCACATGGCCGTCGACGGCTGGGTGCGCACCACCGATGGTCCGCTCGACGCCACCCTCGTCACCATCGACGACGTCCCGCGCGCGCGCGGCGCCTGGTTCAGCCGCGACGACGCGCGCACCGTCGAGACGGCGCGGAAGTTCGTCGCCCAGTCGCTCGGCCCCGTCGAGACCTACGTCGACTTCACCAACCGGCCGATGCTCTACTTCCTCCTCGAGCGCGACTGCCCGCTGCGCCAGCTCGGCCCGTCGTGGTACGAGCCGGAGGCGCGGCAGCGCGCGGTCATCGCCGCCATCGACGGCAACCCCGCCGTGCGCGCCGCGCTCGTGCCGAAGAGCGCCGCCGACGGGCTCGACAACGTCGCCAACGAGGTGCGCGCGCCGTTGGTGTGGCAATACTTGCAGACGCACTTCGCGCCGCAGTACGAAGAGAACGGGATGGTCTGGTGGCACCGCAAGTGACCGACTTCAAGCCGGCCTGGTTCCTGCGCGGGCCGCACCTGCAGACGATCTGGGGCCGCATCGTCCGGCCGCGGCGCGCCGCGCGGCTGCGCCGCGAGATCGTCGAGACGCCCGACGGCGACGAGCTCGTGCTCGATCACCTCGACGGCAATCCCTCGCCGCGATTCATTCTGCTGCACGGCCTCGAAGGGAGCTCGAACTCCGTCTACATGCAAGGCCTCTTCGCCGCGATTCGCCGCCGCGGCTTCGCCGCAACGGCGATGAACTTCCGCTCCTGCGCGCTCGACGCCCGCGGCCGCGAGATGCCGAACCGGCGACCGCGCTTCTACCACTCGGGCGAGACCGGCGACTTCGACTTCGTGGCCCGCCGCCTCGCCACAACGCCTCTCGTCGCCATCGGCGCGTCGCTGGGCGGCAACGTGCTGCTGAAGTGGCTCGGCGAGAATCCCGACCAACGGATTGTCGCCGCCGCCGCCGCGTTCTCGGTGCCGTTTGATCTCTCGGCGGGCGCGCGCCACATCAACCGCCTCTACACCGCACGCTTCATGCGCACGATGAAGCGCAAGGTGATCGCACTTCTGGCCCGCCATCCCGAGATGCGCGGCCGCATCGACCTCGCCGCCCTCCTCCGCGCAAGAAACTTCGTCGAGTTCGACAACGCCGCGACCGCCCCGATCCACGGCTTCGCCTCGGCGGACGACTACTACGCGAAATCGAGCTCCCTGCAGTTCCTCCCCCGCATCAAGACGCCGACGCTGATCCTCAATGCGGAGGACGATCCGTTCCTCCCCCGCGAGGCGCTGGAGAGAGCGCGGGCGGCGGCGTCGGAGGCGGTGGAGTTCCGCACGACGCCATGCGGCGGACACACGGGATTCATTGCCGGAACCTATCCGTGGCGGTGCGAGTATTGGGGGGAGGAGATGATCGTGGAGTGGCTCGTCCGCCGAGGTAGCATGGACGCGTGGCGTTGATGCACTACCCGCTGGAGGAGTACCTGATCCTCGACGAAATGCGCTCGGAGTTTCGGCTGCAATACGTCGAGGGCGACGTCTTCGCGATGTCCGGCAGCTCCCTCGAAAAAAGCCACATCACGAACAACCTGCTCGACCTGCTTCGCACGCTGCCGGACGAATACCAGATGTACTTCTCGCGTCTGCGCCTTGCGACGCCTTCCGGCCTGTACAGCTATGCCGACGTCATGGTCGTGCGCGGAAAGCTGGATCTCGTGCCCCACGTTCGGGACACGGTAACGAACCCGGCGCTGTTGATCGAAGTCCCCTCGGAGTGGACGGACGAATTCGATCGCGGCAAGAAATTCGCGCACTATTCGACGATTCCGTCACTACGCGATTTCCTCTTAATCGACCAATACCAAATCGACGTCGAGCACCGCTGGCGCGAAGGCGACACTTGGCAATCACAGCACTACCGCCAGGGCGAGACCTTCGCCCTCACCGGAGTTCCGCTGACCATCGCGGTTGACGCCCTCTACGAAGACGTTACCATCCCCGCATGACCGCCACCGACGCTCCCGTGCGCACGCGCGCCGGGCTGCTCGCGCGCTTCGCCTCCTTCGTCGCCGAGCGCTATCCCTTCGCCCTCCGGCCGGCCGTCGCCGCGCTCGACATGGCCATCGGCGGAGACGGCGTCGACGAGCGCAGCGATGCGGCCATCGACGCCTTGCGAGCGCCGCTGCGGCGGCTCCTCCCGCAGACCCTCTCCGACTCGCTCACGCCCGACGCCACCGCAGCGCAGAAGCTCCGCGGCGAAGTGCCGGAGACGACGCCGGGCGTGGGGGTGGGGGAACGGCTGCAAGCGGCAATCGAAGAGGTCGTCGACGCAGCCGACGGGTTTCTGCGGCGCGAGGCCATTGCCGCCTCCCTCACCGCCGAGGAAAGACGGCAAATCCTCCGCGGCATGCTCCTCACCCGCGCCACCGACAACCGCCTCAAGCAGTTCTTCACCGGCGGCGAGGTGCGGTACGGCAGCGCTGGGTTTCAAGGCAAAGGCTTTCGATCCCTCGGACAGGAAGCGATCGCCGCCGCCGTCATCAGACTGAGACCGGACGACGTCATCTCCCCGATGATCCGCGATCTCGGCGCCGTCCTCGCCAAGCACGACACCGCCGAGACCGTGCGCATGGTGCTGAGCGCGCAGATGGGAAAGGCCGGGCCGCCGATGAACGGCAAGGACCTCCACGTCGGCGACTGGGAGCACGGCATCCTCCCCGCCATGGCCCCCCTCGGCGCGCCGGCGCTCACCATCGCCGGCATCGCCATGGCCTTTGCCATGCGCAAGGAAGACCGCGTGGCCGTCTCCTTCATCGGCGAAGGCGCCACCTCGCTCGGCGAGTGGCACGAGGCCATCAACGCCTGCGCCGCGCGCAAGCTCCCGGCCATCTTCTGCGTCCAGAACAACCAGACCGCGCTGGCCACGCCGCTCTGCGATCAGTCGGCGGTCCGCGTCTTCGCCGACAAGGCCGCGGGCTACGGCGTCCCCGGCATCACCATCGACGGCACCGACCCCGACGCCATCGCGGCGGCGTTCACCTGGGCGGCGGAGCGGGCGCGCGGCGGCTTGGGTCCCACGCTCGTCGAGCTCGTGGCCATGCGCATGTGCGGCCACGCCCATCACGACGACATGCTCTACCTCGGCCGCGACCCGCAGCCGTCGTGGTCGTACCCGCAGCTCTCCGACGGCGGATACGCCGACCGCGCGCTATACGAATTCTGGTCGCGCAAAGATCCGATCGCCACGTACGCCGCGAAGCTAGAGTCCGAGGGAGTCGTCGACGAGGGCGACCTCGATCGCTGGAAGCGCGAGGCGGAGGAGCTCGTCGAGGAGCAGGCCCGCGCCGTCATCGACGCGCCGTGGCCGGAGGCAGCGCTCGCGGGCCAAGGCGTGCTCGCGGACGAGCCGCCGCGCGTGCGCGTCGAAGTGTTGGAAATCGCCGGTAGGGGCGCACAGCGTGCGCCCGAACCCGTCGAAGACGCTCCCCCGTTCGATCCCAAAGGCAAAACCTTCCTCGAAGCCGTCATGCTCGGCGTCGGCGACGCCCTGCGGCGCGATCCCCGCGTCTTCGTCTACGGCGAAGACGTCGGCGGCAAGTACGGCAACGCCTTCCTGCTTCTGCGGCCGTTGCTGAACGAATTCGGCGATCGCATCCTCAACTCGGTTCTCTCCGAGGGCTCGACCATCGGCGTCTGCGTCGGCGCGGCGCTCGCGGGGCTCCGGCCCATTGGAGAGATCCAATTCAACGACTTCGTCGCCACCGGCTTCAACCAGCTCGTCAACAACGCCGCCAAGCTCCGCTATCGCTGGGGCGCATCCGTGCCCATGGTCCTGCGCATGCCGTGGGGCGGCCTGCGCCACGCCGGGCCGTATCACTCCCAGAACACCGAGGCGTGGTTCTACCGCGTGCCGGGCCTGAAGATCGTCACGCCGTCGACCCCGCACGACGCGCGCGCCCTCATGGCCGCCGCCGTCGACGACCCCGATCCCGTCCTCTACTACGAGCACATCGCCCTCTACCGCGACCCGCGCGTCCGGCAGCTCATCGCCGACGACGCGCCGGAGCCGCTGCCGATCGGCAAAGCCGCGCTGCGGCGCGCCGGCCGGGACCTCGCCATCGTCAGCTACGGCGCCTACGTCCACGTGGCCATGCGCGTCGCGGAGACGCTCGCGAACGACGGCGTCGAAGCAGCGGTCCTCGATCTGAGAACCATCGCCCCTCTCGACAAAAACGCCATCCTGGCCGCGGCGCGGCAGTGCAACCGCGTCCTCATCGTCCACGAGGACACGCGCACCGGCTCCGTCGGCGAGTCCATCGCCGCCATCATCCAGGAAGAAGCCTTCGAGTACCTCGACGCGCCCGTACGCATCGTCGGCGCCCTCGACACGCCCGTGCCGTACTCGCCGCCGCTGGAAGAGGAATTCCTTCCGAGCGAAGCGGACGTCGAGCGGGCCGCGCGCCTCCTTCTCGCGTGGTAGGCTAAGCGCCCTTCAAATAAAACCGCTGCGGGAGGCCCCGGGATGCTCCTTCTCCGCCGTCCGATTTTCGTCGCCTCGGCGTTGCTGACGCTGATCGTCGCCACGGCGATTGGCGCCGCCACGATCTCCATCGTGTGCACTCCCAACACCGCGTACAGCGTCACCTCCAGCGCCCCGCCGCCGGCCGCGAACTGGACCACCACCAGCGGCGCGCTCTGGACGCCTCCCGGCGGCTTCCCCGGCTGCAGCACCGGCGACACCGCCTCCGACACCAACGCCTCGCCGACGACCATCATCGTCAACAGCGTCATCCCCAACCCGATCGCCGGCCTCAACCTCGCCTGCAACGGCTGCGTCATCGACGTCCAGAGCGGCGGGCAGCTCACTCTCGCCGGCAACGGCACGATCGCCAGTGGCGCCACGCTGCGCGTCAGCGGCGGCAGCTTCGTCGTCGCCAATGGCGGCAACCTCACCTTCGACAGCGGCTCGTCCCTCGACGTCACCAGCGGAACCGTCGACATCCAGAGCGGCGGGCAGATCAACGTCAACGACGGCACCGCCACCGGCAGCGGCACCGTCAACAACGCCGGCTCCGTGCAGATGAACGGCACCGCGTTCACCTTCAACACCGCCTTCAACGTTCTCGCCGGCGGCACCGTCTACGCGAACAGCGGAACCCTTTCGCTGGCCGGCGGCGGCAACGGCGACGGCCCGTTCAACGTCAGCGGCACGCTGGAGTTCCCGAGCGGCACGTACACGATGACGCCGAACGGCACCGTCAGCGGCGGCGGCACGCTCTCCATCACCGGCGGCACGCTCTCCATCGGCGGCGTCACCTCGCCCGACAACTTCAACATGTCCTCCGGCGTCCTCACCGGCGCCGGCTTCCTCTCCGTGGCCGGCCCGTTCACCTGGAGCGGCGGCACGATCACCGGCAGCGGCGGCACCGAGGTGGCGGGGACGGGGATTGCGGTGTTCGATGGATCGGCCGGGACCATGACCCTCGACGGCCGCACCTTCAACGCCTACGGCACCACCACCTTCATCTCGCCGGCGAATCCGCTGGCCCTGATGAACTACGCCGTCTTCACGAACTACGGCAACTTCGATTTCCAGAGCGACGGCTCCATCACCACCGACGGCACCGGCACCGCGTTCAACAACGCCCCGAACGGCTTCATGAGCAAGAGCGGCGGCGCGGGCACGATGCAGATCCTCGCCCCTTCGAACAACGCCTCCACCGTCTTTGCCTCCTCCGGCACGCTCGACTTCGCCGGCGGCGGCACGCACAGCGGAGGCTTCTTCGCCCTGGCGCCGTTCGGCACGCTCGCCTTCAGCACGTCGAGCTCCAGCTTCACCGGTGGCTCCTTCATCGGCGGCGACGGCGTCGTGTCGTTTCCGAGCGGCTCCGCGTCGATCTTCGGCGGCTACGACGTGACGGGGACGACGTCGATCACCGGCGCGTCGGTCTTCATCGACTCCGGCGTCACTACCGGCTTCCTCCTCGACGGCGGCTCGCTCGACGTCGGCACCTCCTTCGACATGACCGGCAGCGGGACGTGGTCCGCGGGCACGATCGGCAGCTCCTCCGGCGGCACGTTCTACGTCGACGGCGGCGCCACGCTGGCGATCGACGCCGCGAACGCCGTCTGCGACCTCAGCGCGATCACCTTCCAGAACGACGGCACGGTCAACTACACCGCCACGCCGGCGAGCGGCAACTACCTCCAGCTCTTCGGCGGCGCCTCGATCCTCAACACCGGCACGTTCAACATCAAGGACGACCAGCCGATCAAAGTCGGCTTCATCATCATCGGCGACGCTCCGCGCCCGAACGTCGTCCTTGGGCCCAGCGCGATCACGAACGACGGCACGTGGAAGAAGAGCGCCGGCAGCGGCGCGAACGACATCGAGCCGGCCTTCACCACCGACGGCACCGTGCTCGCGCAGAGCGGCACGATGCACTTCGTCAACGGCTACACGCAGACGGCCGGCACGACCACGCTCGGCGCCGGCGGCATCAAGACCGACCTCACCATGATGCTGCAGGGCGGCACGCTCGACGGCGCCGGCACGATCACCGGCGACGTGCAGAACGACGCCACCGTCGCGCCGAACGGCAGCGGCAACACCGGCACGATCAATATCTCGGGCAACTACACGCAAGGCTCCGGCGGCACGCTGAACATCGAGCTGGCCTCCCCTGTGGCGTTCGACCAGCTCGCCGTCGGCGGCGCCGTCACGCTCGACGGCACGCTCAACGTGGCGCTCCTGAGCTCCTACGCGCCCGCGAACGGCACGACCTGGGACGCCGTCACCTTCGCCTCGCGCAGCGGCGACTTCGCGGTCAAGAACCTCCCCACCTATCCGCCGACCGGCTCGATCGCCGCGAACTACACGCCGGCGGCACTGCAGCTCACCGCCGTCGTCGCGCCGACGGCCAACCTGAAGATCACCAAGACCGGCCCGGCCGGCGCCGTCACGGGACAGAACATCACCTACACGATCCAGGTGACGAACAACGGCCCGCAGGCCGCGTCGAGCGTCGTCGTCTCCGACCCGACGCCCGCGAACCTCAACTTCATCTCCAACAGCGCCCCTTGCTCGGGGACGTTCCCCTGCGCGCTCGGCACGCTCAACTTCGGCCAGAGCGTGTCGTTCACCGCGACGTACAACACCACGCCGCCGTTCACCGGCAACGTGACGAATACCGCCACCGTCAGCTCGACGACGACCGATCCCGACACCTCCGACAACACCGCCAGCGCCACGACGAACGTCGGCCCGCAGGCGGACCTGTCGATCAACAAGACCGGACCGGCGACGGCCGCGCCGGGCGCCACAATCAGCTTCACGATCAACTTCACGAACGGCGGCCCCTCGGCCGCGACGAACACGACGATCAGCGACCCGACGCCCGTCGGCGTCGCCTTCGTCTCCAACAGCGGCGCCTGCACGACGCCCTTCCCCTGCAACGTCGGCACGCTCGCCGCGAACCAGTCGGGCTCGATCGTCTCGACGTACACCGTCCCGGCGAGCTACACCGGCGCGACGGTCGTCAACACCGCCACGATCTCCTCCGACATCAACGATCCGAACACCGGCGACAACACCTCCGCCGCGACGGTGGCGATCTCGCAGCAGAGCGACCTGGCCATCAACAAGAGCGGCCCGCCGTCGGCCACCCCCGGCGCGCCCGTCGTCTACAACATCACCGTCACGAACCTCGGGCCCTCCGCCGCGGCGAACGTCACGGTCAGCGATCCGACGCCGCCCGGCCTCACCTTCGCCTCGAACAGCGGCGCCTGCACGGCCGCCTTCCCCTGCAACGTCGGCACGCTCAACGCCGGGCAGTCGGCGACGATCGTTGCGACGTTCAACGTCCCGGTCGGCTACGCCAGCACATCGATCACCAACACCGCCACCGTCAGCTCCGCCGCCGTCGACGCGAACGGCAGCAACGACAGCTCGACGGTCATCACGCCCGTCACCGCGCAGGCCGACGTGCAGGTCGTGAAGAGCGGCCCGGCCACGACCACGGTCGGCTCCAACGTCGTCTACACCGTCACGGTCAAGAACAACGGCCCGCTCGCCGCGGCGAACGTCTTCGTCGACGATCCGACGCCGACCGGCCTCACGTTCGTGGGGAACAGCGGCGCCTGCACGGGGACGTACCCGTGCGCCCTCGGCACGCTCAACCCGTCGCAGATCGCCGTGATCACCACGACGTACAACGTCCCGCCGAACTTCGCCGGCACGACGATCTCCAACACCGCCACGGTGAGCAGCTCGACCTTCGACGCCAACGCCACGAACAACGTCTCCACGGCGACGACGTCGCTCTCCGGCACGCTCACCGCCGACCTCAAGGTCACGAAGCGCGGCCCGACGAACGCGCCGGAGAATACGGTGGCAACGTTCACGATCGTCGTCTCCAACGGCGGCCCGAACGCCGCGCAGAACGTCGTCGTCAGCGATCCGACGCCGGTCGGCACGACGTTCCTCTCCAACAGCGGCGGCTGCACGACGCCGTACCCCTGCAATCTCGGAACGCTCGCCGCCGGCGCGTCGGTGGCGATTACGTCGAAGTACCACGTCGACCAAGGCGTGCGCGGCGCGTTCTCCAACACCGCCTCGGCCACGAGCTCCGCCACCGATCCGAACCCGAACAACAACTCGGCAACCGTCACGGTGGCGACGCAGAAGCCGACGGTCTGCCCGACGCACGGCCCGAGCCTCACCGCGCCGGCGAACAACGCCACCGTCGCCTCGCCGGTGACGCTGTCGTGGACCGCCGTGCCGAACGCCATCAGCTACACCGTGACCGTGAGCGGCGCCGGCGCCCCCGCGCCGATCACCACGCCGCTGACGTCGGCCAGCGTCACCCTCCCCTCCGGCCCGTTCACCTGGAGCGTCATCGCCAATCCACCGAACGCGCAGTGCGCGCCGCAAGGCTCGCCGCAGTTCTCCTTCACGGTCTGCGGCCCGCCGGCCGCGCCGGTCCCGAGCGTCGTCGGCGAAGCGACGACCGGGCAGACCTTCACCGTGTCGTGGGACGCGGTTGACTTGAGCGTCGGCTACGACCTCGACGAGGCGCTCGAGCCGACGTTCTCGAGTCCGCAGCGCACGTCGCTCCCCGGCACGTCGAAGGCGTTCACCAAAAACGTCGGCATCCCGACGGCGTTCTTCTACCGCGTCCGCGCCAAGTCGGCCTGCGGCGACGTGAGCCCGTTCTCGCCGACGGTCAGCGTCGTCGTCATCCCGCCGCCCGCGCCGAACGCGCTCGGCCCGAGCGTGAACGCCCCCGCCGGAAGCACGATGCCGATCACGTTCCAGCTCCACATTCCCGGCCTCCCCGGCGGCACGACGTCGTTCCTCGCCTCGGCCGACCGCCCCTGGATCTCGGTCTTCCCGACGTCCGGCTTCATCGGCCCGCAAGGGATCGACCTGACGATCACGATCGATCCGTCGTCGCTGCCGAACGGCACGTGGATGGGCACGATCATCGTGGTCTTCGGCAACAGCACCATCTCGCGCTTCGGCGCGCAGGCGACGTCGAGCGTTTCGGTGCCGGTCTCGGTCAGTCTGACGACGCCGGTGAAGCCGGCGGCGCTGCCGCAGCTCGGCGCGAACGCGCTGGTCATCCCCTCGGTCGGCCACCTGGCGGGGCTCAACTCCGATTGGCGCAGCGACATCCGCATCGCCAACGTGGCCGCGACGCCGCAGAAGTTCACGCTGACGTTCAACCCCGGCACCGGCGACGCCACGACGCCGCTCAAGCAGACGACCATCACCGTCGACGCCGGCGCCACCACCGCCCTCGACGACATCGTCCGCAACTGGTTCGGCGTCGGCTCGCTCGGCGACTCGACGAACGGCATGCTCTTCATCCAGCCTCCGGAGCCCAACACCAAGATCTCCGTCTCCACGACCGCCGTCGTCTCCAGCCGCACCTACAACACGCAGTCGGCCGCCACCGGCACGCTCGGGCAGTTCATCCCCGCCGTGCCGTTCGCGAACTTCGTCGGCACCGGCGGCGCCGCGCTCTCGCTGCAGCAGATCGCCCAATCCGCCGACTACCGCACGAACCTCGGCATCGTCGAAGCCGCGGGCAAAGCGACGAACGCGAACGTCACCGTCTTCGACGGCGGCGGCGCGAAGCTCCTCGACTTCCCGCTGGCACTCAAGGCCGGCCAGCAGCAGCAGCTCAACGGCTTCCTCGCCGCCGCCGGCATCAACAACCTGACGAACGGCCACATCGAGGTGAAGCCGTTCAGCGGCGACGGCAAGGTCACGGCGTACGCCTCGGTGGTCGACTCGAAGAGCGGCGATCCGATCCTCGTCTCCGCCGTGCCGCTCGGCGCCGGCGCGAGCCGCTTCGTCGTCCCCGGCGTGGCCGACCTCGAGAGCGGCAACGCCAGTTGGCGCAGCGACGTCCGCATCTTCAACGGCGGCACCTCGGCGCAGACGGTCACGCTGACGTTCTACCCGCTCGGCGGCGGCAACAGCAGCACCAAGACCATCACCGTCGCCCCCGGCCAAGTGGCCGCGCTCGACGACCTGCTGCACGCCACGTTCGGGGTCACGAACGCCGGCGGCACGCTGCACGTGACGACGACGGCGAGCGCGCCGCTCGTCGTCAGCGCTCGCACGTACGACCAGACCGCGAACGGCACGCTCGGGCAATTCATCGCCGCCGTCACGCCGTCCGACACCATCGGCACCGGCGACCGCGCCCTGCAGCTCGTGCAGGTCGAGGACTCGGTGCGCTACCGCACGAACTTCGGCATCGTCGAGACGACCGGCAAGCCGGCCACGGCCGAGGTATCGATCTTCCTGCCGGACTCGAAAGTGCAGCCGAAGGCGCTCGTGCCGCTCGCGCCGTTCGAGTCGAAGCAGTTCCCGATCATCAGCAGCCTCGGCCTCGGCAACACCTACAACGCCCGCATCAGCGTGAAGGTGATCGACGGCGACGGCCGCGTGACCGCGTACGGGTCGGTGATCGATCAGACGACGCAGGCGCCGACGTATATCCCCGCACAATAGGTCACGGGTCACGGGGAACAGGGCACAGGTGGTAATCGTCGCGAGAACACCACCTGTCCCCCGTTCCCTGTGACCTGTCCCCTCGGAATTGCAACCCCTTATCATTGTTACCGCACAAGCACCATGCGCATAAACCTCGTCTCCCTCGAGGACGGCATCACCGCCACCGGCTTCCGCAAGATCGCGGCGTACGTCGAGAAGCTCAACGCGGAGACGAACGTCTTCTACGTCGGCACGCAGCGCTACCGCTCGCTGTGGAAGTCGTTCGTCCGCAAGATGGGGGAGACGCGCAGCTTCGGCGACGCCGAGATCGACGAGATCGCCCACGGCATCGCCGGTGCCGACGTCGTCGCCTTCTCCTCGATGACCGGCTACGCCGACCTCACCAAGGCCCTGGCCACGCGGGTCCGCGAGATCAACCCGCACGCCTACACGATGTGGGGCGGCATTCATCCCATCATCTATCCCGAGGATGCCGTCAAGGCGGACGTCGACGCCATCTGCACCGGCGAGGGGGAGCTCGCCTTCGAGGAGTGGCTCGACGCCTATCGCGGCGGGCGCGACTACACCAACATCCAGAACTTCTGGTTCAAGGACCGCACTAACGGCGGCGCCGTCACGCGCAATCCCTTCCGGCCGCTCATGACCTCGCAGGAGCTCGGGGCGCTGCCGTTTCCGAAGTACGGCGGCGAGGAGCGGATCTACCAGCCCGGCCACGGCTTTCGCCAGGTCACCCGCGGCGACTACCTCGGCAACAACGGCCTGGCGTATCCCGCGGTGTGGTCCATCGGCTGCCCGCTGCACTGCACCTACTGCGGCAACACCGTCTTCATCGCCAACGACGCGGAGTACCGCAAGATCCGCCACCCCGACCCGTCATTCATCATCGGCGAGGTGCAGCGCGCGCGCGAGGTGCATCCCTATCTGCGCACGGTGCTCTTCTACGACGACAGCTTCATGGCCATCCGCATGCCCGAGCTCACCGACTTCGCCACGCAGTGGCGCGAGCAGGTCGGCCTCTCCTTCTGCATCTACGGCGTCATCCCGACCTACGTGCAGCGCGAGAAGGTCGAGCTCCTGACGTGGGCGGGCATGAACCGCGTGCGCATGGGCATCCAGAGCGGCAGCGACCGCATCCTCAAGTTCTACAAGCGCCCCACGCCCGTACACCGCATCGAGCAGGCCTGCGCCGTGCTCTCCGAGTTCGCGCCGTACCAGATCAACCCGTCGTACGACATGATCGTCGACAACCCCGTCGAGACGCGCGAAGACGTTGTGGCCACGCTGGAGCTGGTCTATCGCATGGCCCGCCCCTTCACGCTCAACATCTTCTCCCTGCGCGTCATCCCGAACACGACGCTCGAGAAGCAGATGCTCGACGGCGGCTTCGACGTCGAGCAGATCAACGAGAACTACACCGCGCTCCGCCCGACGTGGGCAAACGTGCTGCTCTACGTGCTGATGGTCTGGAAGCCGCCCCGCAAGCTCTTCGAGAAGTGGTTGCAGAACGTGCGCGCGTACAACGAGCCGCAGCCGTCCTACCCGGTCCTCATCGCCCTCGTGCGCATCCCCTGGCTCATCCAGCAGGGCCTGCGGCACCTGAAGTTCGGCGAGTTCTCCGTCATCACCGGCTACCCCGGCTACGTGCTGTGGCGGACGGGCGTGCTGTCCCTCCTCAAGCGCATCTTCGCCAGGAAGATGAAGGTGGACGAGACGAAGTGGACGCCCACGGCCGACGCCGCGGCGTAAGAGTGTGGAGTGCGGCGGCCATGCCGCCGCTGTCAGAGCGGCGGTCTCGCCGCCGCACGCTTTAGACGACGCTCGATCGCGATTTCGATCCACCGAGTGACGCTGACGCCTTCGAGCGCTGCGCGGCGGTGAGCACCGGTGACCAGATGCACGGGCAACCGCAGCGTGACGACTTGCCGCGGTGTCGCAGCGGTCGGCGGCCTACCGGCGCCCTCGCGTCTTCCCCCGCGCGGCATGTGTGTTGTCTCCTTTCTCGGCGGCGATGCGGCCCTGACGCACGCCGAGCTCGAGCCACATATCTCTCAGCGCTACATACAATGGATGCTGAAGAACGTCGCGGTGGGAACGGTTCCGCGAAAAAATCGGCGATCGAGTGCCAAAAGCGAAGCCCTCGAATTCCAGCCAATCGGCATTCTGGCGAAAGAGACCACGGGCGCGCTGCAGAAACTCGTGTTCCTCTTGCGTCAGTTCGATTCCCGAAGGTTCGGCACTGGCTCTTGACATGCAATTCAGCGAACTTCTTCAAAGTAGATGCGGTGATACTCGAGGTACATGGCCTCCTGCCTGAAGCGTATCCGCGCTTCACGCAAGAGCTGACGAATCACATCGACTTCCTTCATGGTCCTGACGATGATGACGAACACCTGGTTCTGATCCGCGTAGCCTCGCCACCAACCGGTCACGACGCCCAAATCCGTGAACCCTGCCACGAGCGACGTGAGACGTTCATTCCACCAAGTCCATATCGACAAATCGAAAAGGTTGCCATCGTTATCCTTGAGTGGAATGAGTGTTGTGACCTTGAGAGCCGCGGACGATTTCAACATTCCAGTTCCTCACCACCGCGATCTCCGTTCGCGGTTCAACTTCATGCACAACACACCTCCGAGCGGGAACTGGCACCTTCTCGAACAAACAATCTGCACTTCGCGTCTGAAAATGTCAAGCTCTTTTCAAAACTGCCGATGCGGCGTCGCCGACCGACGCTCCCGGCTCGGTGGGCCGAGCAGCGGCTTCTTTCACAACCGGCGGCCGGCCGACTGGTGATCAGAGCTTTTTTGCGATCACATTCGCGTCGATCAGATCCTGCGGCCGACCCGCCGCTCGCTTGTTCCGGATGAAATCTTCCTTCCCAATGACCGGGTGCTCCCTTCCCTCGACATTGACCGTGATACGGCGCGGCCATGCCTCGTCGAACAGGACGCCGTTCACGGACGTCATCAGGTCAATGCGCTCGGGCGGAAAACCGAACTGCAGAACGAGACCCGTTGCAGCAAGCTCCTCGACGGAGATCTTCTCCACCGGCATACCGAAGACTTCGATCGCTCGACGCACTCGCGGCGCATTTTCGGCCGATGCGCGAACCCAGATGTCGAGGTCGTCGGTCGCCCGCGGGTGACCATGTGCCGCGAGGGCGTACGCACCGACGACGAGGTACTCAGCGCCCGCGTCGGATAATGCGCACAACATCTCGACGAAATTCCGATTCACGCCAGTTCGGGTCCTTGAACGCCCACGCGTTTTTCGTAATCTCCCACACCATCGCCACCCGCTCGCTCGGCGTGAA
>DATDFB010000287.1:0-9114 GCA_036522835.1 Thermoanaerobaculia bacterium
TATCAAGCGTCCCCCAACTTCCTGATGGCGAGACCGACGGCGATGGCCATGCTCGGTCCAATCTCGGCCAACTCCTCGGGGTTGAATTCTTTCTCGTCGACGCTGATCTTCTGGAACGGGTTCATGATGCCGACGGCGATGCCGAACTTGTCGCGCAGGATGGCGTCGAGGTTCAGAACGCCCGAGCCGCCGCCGGCGAGAACGATCTCATCGACGCGGTCCGCCCCCGAGGTGGCGGTGAAGAAGTCGAGGGTCTTGCGCAGCTCTCCGGCGAAGTCCTCGGAGACGGAGTTGAGGATGGGGATGACCTGCTGGATGGTGTAGTCGCCGACCGGGTGCCCCTTCTTCAGCTCCTCGGCCTGCTCGAACGAGAGGCTGAGCTCGCGCTGGATGGCGTCGGTGTACTGGTTGCCGCCGAAGGTGATGTCGCGCCAGAACAGCGACGTGCCGCCGGAGAGGACGTTCACGTTCGTCACCGACGCGCCGACGTTGACCAGAGCCAGGACCTTGCCGTCGTCCAGCGCGTAGTTCATCTCGTAGCAGTTCTGCAGAGCGAAGGCGTCGACGTCGACGAGCACCGGCACCTTGCCGGTCTGGCTGATCACCGACGTGTAGTCGTTGATCTTCTCCTTCTTCACGGCCACGAGGATCACGTCGATGTTGTCGCCCGTGCCGGCGGCCGAAAGGGGAACGTAGTCGAGGTTGACATCATTGATGTCGAAGGGGATGTACTGCTCGGCTTCCCACTGGATCGACTCGGCCAGCTCCTCGGCGGACATGGCCGGCAGGGTGATCTTTTTGATGATCACGGAGTGGCCGGAGAGGGAGGTGGCGTAGTTGGAATTCTTGATCGATTTGTCGGTGTTCAGCCGCGAGATCGTCTCCACCACGAGGGAGGAGTCCATGATCGAGCCGTCGACGATGGCTTCGGGCGAGAGCCGCTCGATCCCCATCTTGAGGAGCTGGTACGTGCCGCCCTTCTTCTCCTTCAGCTCGACCAGCTTCACGGCCGATGAACCGACATCAAGGCCGACGACGTTTTTGCTCTTTGAGAAGAACACCGCTCACCCCATCCATCTCACTGACTTCTCGCTGGCTCTACGTGGGTTAGAAGTGTTGCGAAATTACAACCTTTAAATAGCGGTGTCAACTCTTTACGTATCAATGTACAATCTCGCGCTCATTCGCGTTATTTGAGGGAGTGAAGTCATGGCCAAAATGTGCGAAGTCTGCGGCAAGACGCCGGTATTCGGAAACAAGGTGAGCCACGCTCACAACGTGAGCCCCCGCCGCTGGATGCCGAATCTGCAGCGCGTCCGCGCCGTGGTGGAGGGGAGCGTGCGCCGGATCAACGTGTGCACCCGCTGCATCCGCTCGGGCAAGGTTCAGAAGGCCGCGCGCTGATTCAATGGAGGACAGGCACTCTTGCCTGTCCTTGGGCGGGGGACAGGCAAGAGTGCCTGTCCTCCATCACGCCGTGGCGTGGCGGATGTTGTACTTCCGGGCCACGTTCATCACCCCATCCACCGCCCCGATCGACCGCGTCACCCTCTCCAGGTGCTTGAGGTCGGCGATTTCCAAAACCAGCTCCGTCGTGGCCTTCCCCTCCCCCGTCCGCGTCTCCATCTGACGGATGTTCGTCTTCATGTTGGAGATCGTGTTGATCACCCGGGCCAGGATTCCCTGGCGGTCCTCCATCAGGATCTCCAGCTCGACCTGGAACTGGCTCTGGCGCTGATCGGCCCACTCCACGGTGATCTGCCGGTCCTGGTTGAACATCAAGTTCTTGATGTTCGGACAGTTCGCGCTGTGCACGGCCACGCCCTTGCCGCGTGTGACGTAGCCGACGATCATCTCGCCCGGCAGCGGGTTGCAACACTTCGCCAGGTAGGTCATGAGGTCGTCGTAGCCCTTCACCTTGATTGCGGTCGATGAACCGGTGAAGGGGAAAATCTTGCGTACGGCGCGCTGAATGACCCCTTCGCTCTCACTCGGCTCGTCCGTCGGGACGAAGCGCTCCACAATCGTCCGCGGCGTGACCTTGCCGTACCCAACGTCGGCGTAGAGGTCGTCGAGCTTCGAGAGGCCATACTCGTGGAGCACGCCGTCGAGGGCGTTCTCGGTGATCAGCTTCCGCCACTGCACCTTGAGCCGCTTCGCTTCCTTCTCGATGAGCTTCCGCCCCAGCTCGATGGAGCGGTGCTTCTGCTCGGTGTTGAGCCAGTGCCGGATCTTGTGCCGCGCCCGCGAGGTCACGACCATGTTCAGCCACTCGCGGGAGGGCGTCTGCGTCGCCCCGGTGATGATCTCGACGATGTCGCCGTTCGTCAGCGGCGTCCGCAGCGGCACGAGCTTGCCGTTGAGGCGCGCGCCGACGCAGCGGTGGCCGACGTCCGTGTGGATCCGATAGGCGAAGTCGAGCGGCGTCGCACCGCGCGGAAAGGCGAAGACGTCGCCCTTCGGCGTGAAAGTGTAGACCTCGTCCGGGTAGAGATCGATCTTCAGCGAGTGCATGAACACCCGCGGATCCTTGATCTCCTGCTGCCACTCCACGAGCTGCCGCAGCCAGAGGAAGCTCGAGTCGTCGGTCGACGCCCCGACGCGCCCTTCCTTGTACTTCCAGTGCGCGGCGATGCCCTGCTCGGCGATGAGGTCCATGTCCTTGGTCCGGATCTGCACCTCGAACGGCTGCCCCTTCTCCGCCACCACGGTGGTGTGCAGCGACTGGTAGAAGTTCGGCTTCGGCATGGCGATGTAGTCCTTGATCCGTCCGGGGACGGGCCGCCATGTCTGATGGATGATGCCCAGGGCCGCGTAGCAGTCCTTGACCGAGGGGGTGATGATGCGGAAGGCGAGGTAGTCGTAGAGCTGGCCGATGTCGATGCCCTGCCTTCGCAGCTTCTGCCAGATCGAGTACATCGACTTGACGCGGCCGTTCACGTCGCCGGCGATGTCGTTGTCGCGGAGCTTCTTCGTGATGGTGGCCTTGACGCGGTCGACGAGCTCGCCCGACACGGCCACGCGCTCGTTGACCGACTTCTCCAGCTCCTCCGACTCTTTCGGATGCATGTAGTGGAAGGAGAGGTCCTCGAGCTCGCTCTTGAGCCGTCCCATGCCGAGGCGGTTGGCGATGGGGGCGTAGATCTCCATCGTCTCTTTGGCGATGGCCACCCGCTTCTCCTCGGCCAGGAACTGCAGCGTGCGCATGTTGTGGAGCCGGTCGGCGAGCTTGACCAGGACGACGCGGAGGTCGCTCACCATGGCCAGGAGCATCTTCCGGAACGTCTCGGCCTGCTGCTCTTCCTTCGAGACGTAGGCGTAGCGCGAGATCTTGGTGACGCCGTCGACGAGCTCCGCCACGTCGTCGCCGAACATCTGTTGGAGCGTCTCCTTCGTGGTGAGCGTGTCCTCGAGGACGTCGTGGAGGAGCCCGACGGCGATGGAGGTCTCGTCGAGGCGCATCTCGGCGAGGATGTAGGCGACCTGCAGCGGATGGACGAGATACGGCTCGCCCGAGCTGCGCACCTGTCCGCGGTGCTCGCGGGCGGAGAAGATGTAGGCGCGCTCGAGCAGCTCCTGATCGAAGTCCGGCTTGTAGCTCTCGACTTTCTCCAGGATTTGTTCGAAGCGGATCATTGACGGATCAACAGAGCTGCGAATCGTAACAGTTCCGCGCGGAAGTGCTGAGTGCTGAGTGCTGAGTGCTGTGTAAGCTGCGCCTGACGCAGCGCCGTTGCCGGATGCGACGCCCCACACAGCACTCAGCACTCAGCACCCAGCACTCCCCCGCGGCCGGTGGTCCGCGTCTTGCTCTGCTCGGTGGACGGGATTGCCGTCGCAGGCGCGCCGCGAGCGCGGTCCGCCGGGAGCGCCGGAGAGTAAAGGAGGTTGTTCAAGTGTCGAAGCGACTCATCTTCATCGTTCTCGTCCTCGTGACCGCATTGGCGGCCGTGCCGGTGTTCGCCGGTCCGGTACCGTCGAAGACGGCGGCCAATCAGAGCCTCGATCAGCGCGCGGCCGACATCGCCGTCGTGCGCGACGTCATCAGCCACGACGAAGTGGCCAAGGCGCTCGAGGCCCGCGGCTTCACCCGCGCCCAGGTCGACCAGAAGCTGGCCCAGCTCTCGCCGCAGGATCTGCATCAGCTCGCGCAGAACCTCGACCAGCTCCAGGCCGCCGGCCTGACGCGGCAGGAGTGGTACTGGATCGGCATCGGCGCGCTGGCCGTCATCATCCTGATCGTGGCTCTCAGTTGACGTAAAAGGAGGATTTTGTGAAGCGTTCGATCTTCGTTGTCCTCGTCCTGCTCGTCGCCCTCGCGGCCGTTCCGGTCTTCGCCGGACCGGTGCCGTCGAAGACGGCGGCGAATCAGAGCCTCGATCAGCGCGCCGCCGACATCGCCGTCGTGCGCGACGTCCTGAGCCACGACGAAGTGGCCAAGGCCCTCGAGGCCCGCGGCTTGACCCGCCAGCAGGTCGACCAGAAGCTGGCCCAGCTCTCGCCGCAGGATCTGCATCAGCTCGCGCAGAACCTCGACCAGCTCCAGGCCGCCGGCCTGACCAGCCAGGAGTGGCTGTGGGTGGCCCTCGGCGCCATCGCCGCGCTGGTGCTGGTCATCGCCCTGACGTGACGATGCGGTCTCGCCTTTTTTCCGTGGGGCGCACTCTGTGCGCCCCTACCGCTTTTCTCGCGCTCACCGCGTGCGTGACGATGACGCCGCGCACGCAGCCGGCCAGCCCCGCCGCGCAAGTCATCCCGAACGTGCCGATGCAGAAGTGGGGCATCGAGTCGTGCGGCGCCGGGTCGCTGTCGACCGTGCTGCAGCACTATGGCGACGCCACGTCGATGCAGGAATGGGACGCGTCGCTGCCGAAGACGCGCGGCGGCGTGCTGTCGATCGACATGCTCGTCGCGGCGCGCAAGCGCGGCTTCGACGCGCAACTCGTCACCGGGACGGCGGAGAACGTCGAAGCGGAGCTCGCCGCCGGACGGCCGGTGATCCTGATGCTGCGCGTCATCGACTCCGTCGGCAAGCACCTCGACTTCTTCCACTACGTCGTCGTCGACGGCATCGACCGCGAGCGCGGCCTCATCCGCACGCAATGGGGCGACCGCCAAGGCCGCTGGACGACGTTCGCCAAGCTGGAGAAGCCGTGGGCGGGCGGCGGGCACGCCGCGATTCTGATTCATCCGCGCGACGAGCTGACCGAGCAGCTCCGCGCCGCCGTGGTGCTCGAGGAAAAGGGCGACTACGCCGCGGCGGCGCAGTCGTACCGCGATCTCCTCTCCCGTCACCCCGGCTCGGCGCTCCTCTGGACGAACCTCGGCAATGCGAACGTGCAGCTCAGCCGGCGCGGCGAGGCGGAGGAGGACTTCCGCAAGGCGCTCGACGTCGACCCGAAGTCGCGCGACGCCATGAACAACCTGGCCTGGCTGCTCTACCAGCAGAAGCGGCTCGACGAGGCGGAGACGTTCGCGCGCAAGGCCGCGTCGATCAACGGGCCGGATTCATATCTCGTGCTCGATACGCTCGCACGCGTCCTCGCCGCGAAGGGCGATTGCGCCGGCGCGCAGGCAGCGTTCAACCAAGCCGCCGCCGATCCGAAGGCGAAGCTCGATCCTCTGGAGTGCGGCGGCCATGCCGCCGCTGTCTCGCAATAGCGGCGGCATGGCCGCCGCACTCCACATACCATACGCGCGTGTTCTCCCGCCGCGCGCACTGGTCCGCGCCGCCGAACCGCCTCTCGATTGCGCGCGCGCAGCACCGCGGCGCGCTGCTCGATCTGACGAATTCGAATCCGACGAAGGCCGGCCTTCCCTACCCGCTCGATGAACTCTCCGAGGCGATGGCGCGGGCCGCGCGCGCGCCATACGAGCCGGAGCCGCTCGGGCTTCCCGTTGCACGAGACGCAATCGCGCAGCACCTCGGATGCCCGTACGACGAGGTCGCGATCACCGCCTCGACGAGCGAGGCCTACTCGTTCCTCTTCAAGCTCCTCT
This sequence comes from Thermoanaerobaculia bacterium, assembly GCA_036522835.1. Lineage (GTDB taxonomy): Bacteria > Acidobacteriota > Thermoanaerobaculia > Gp7-AA8 > Gp7-AA8 > DATDFB01. The sequence continues at coordinate 6,001 of DATDFB010000287.1, forward strand.
GCGACCCCGGCGACGCCGTCGCCACGCCGGTGCCGTCGTATCCGCTGCTCGAGCACCTCGCCGCGCTGGAGCTCATCGCGCTGCGGCATTTCCCGATGGAGTGGCACGGGCGCTGGGAGCTCGACGCCGCGCGCGTGCCGCCCGGCGCGAAGGCGCTCATCGTCGTCAACCCGAACAATCCGACCGGCTCCTACGTGCGCGAGCCGCTCGACCTCGGAATTCCGATCATCAGCGACGAGGTCTTTCACGAGTACGCCTTTGACGACGACCCCTCTCCCCGCCCGCGGGGAGAGGGTGGCCGAAGGCCGGGTGAGGGGCGCCACTCGTCCCGAATGTCGATCGGAGATTTCACCCTCGGCGGCCTATCGAAATCGTGCGGCCTGCCGCACTACAAGCTCGGATGGATCCGCGTGCGCGATTCGAGGGCGATGCAAGCGCTCGAGCTCATCGCCGACAACTTCCTCTCCGTGTCCACGCCCGTGCAGGCCGCCCTCCCGGACCTGCTGCGCCTCGGCGCGCAGATCCGCGAAGCGATTCGCGCGCGAACGCGCGCCAGTCTTGGCGTGTTAAGGGACGTGTTGGTGGACAAGCCGCACGCCCAACTGCTCGAGCCCGAGGGAGGGTGGACGGCGGTGATCCGCGTTCCGGCGACGATGACCGATGAGGACTTCGCCATCGACGCGCTCGAACGGCACGGCGTGCTCGTCCAACCCGGCTACTTCTTCGACTTCGACCGCGACGGCTACTTCGTCGTGTCGCTGCTGACCGATCCCGAAATCTTGCGCGAGGGCATCAAGAGAATCACATGAAAGAACATTGGCTCCTCGACCCGAACATCGCCTTTCTCAATCACGGCTCCTTCGGCGCCACGCCGCGCGCGGTGCTGGCGGTGCAGAGCGCGCTGCGCGAGGAGATGGAGCGCGAGCCGGTGCGCTTCCTGGCCCGGGAGATCGAGCCGCGCCTCGACGCCGCGCGCGCCGCGCTCGCGGAGTTCGTCGGCGCCGGGCCCAACGACATCGCCTTCGTCCCCAACGCCACCACCGGCGTCAATTCCGTCCTGCGCTCGCTCGACCTCGACGAGCACGACGAGCTCCTCGTCACCACGCACGAGTACACCGCCTCGCGCAACGCCCTCGACTTCGCGGCGGTGCTCAACGGCGCGAAGGTCGTGACCGCCGAGATCCCGTTCCCGATCGACTCGCCCGACGTCGTCGTCGAGCGCGTGCTCGAGAAAGTCACCGCGCGCACGCGCCTGCTGCTCATCGACCACATCACCAGCCTGACCGCCCTCGTCTTCCCGGTCGAGCGCATCGTGGCGGAGCTGCAGGCGCGCGGCGTCGACACGCTCATCGACGGCGCGCACGCGCCGGGCATGCTGCCGCTCGACCTGCGCGCAATGGGCGTCGCCTTCTACACCGGCAACTTGCACAAATGGGTCTCCGCGCCGAAAGGCGCCGCCTTCCTCTTCGTCCACCCGAACCGGCGCTACGAAGTGCGCCCGGCGGTGATCAGCCACGGCGCGAGCGCGGAGCGCCGCGACCGCAGCCGCTTCCATCTCGAATTCGACTGGACCGGCACGTTCGATCCGACGGCGTGGCTCTCCGTGCCGGCGGCGCTGCAGTTCTTCGCGTCGATCGTCGACGGCGGATGGCCCGAGGTCATGCGCCGCAACCGCGAGCTCGCCCTGCGCGCGCGCGACGTGATCTGCGATCGCCTCGGCATCCCCCACCCCGCGCCCGATTCCATGCTCGGCTCCATGGCCGCCTTCCCCCTCCCGCCGGCGACGAAGCCGCCGACGCCGTTCGGCGATGCGCTGCACGATGAGCTCGTCGCCGCCGGGTTCGAGGTGCCGGTGCAGAACTTCCCGCGCTGGCCGCAGCGCGTCCTGCGCGTCTCCGCGCAGCTTTACAACGATTTTGGCGAGTACGAGCGGTTGGCGGACTTCGTGCAGCGCGTTTGCGCGCCATGAAAAATTATGCGTTGATCATCCTCGCCGCAGCCGCTCTGTTTCTCGCCGCCTGTACGAAGACGGAGAACACCGAGAACACCTCGACGTCGACCACGTCGACGTCGATGACCGACACGTCGTCGACGACGAGCACCACCGGCACGTCCGTCAGCACGCTCAGCGCCGACGACAAGGACTTTGCCATGAAGGCCGCGCAGGGCAACATGGCCGAGGTCAACGGCGGAACGATGGCCTCGACGAAGGGAACCTCGCCCGACGTCAAGAACTTCGGCAACCGCATGGTCAACGACCACGGCAAGGCCCTCGACGAGCTCAAACAGCTCGCGCAAACGAAGGGCATCGCCCTGCCGGCCGACGTCAACGACGAGCAGAAGGCGGAGGCGGACAAGCTCTCCAAGCTCAGCGGCAAGGACTTCGACAAGGAGTACACCGACGCGATGGTCAAGGACCACGAGAAGGACGTCGCGGAGTTCGACAAGGCCTCGAAGAGCGCCCAGGATCCCGACCTCAAGGCGTGGGCCGCGAAGGTGCTTCCCATCATTCAGGATCATTTGAAGATGGCGAAGGAGATGAGGGGGAAGGGGAAGTGAGTTCTTGGTTCTTAGTTCTTGGTTCTTAGTTCTTAGGTTCTTAGGTTCTTAGGTTCTTAGGTTTGACGCTATGGCCAGAAACTAAGGAAGTTCTGCAGAAGTGACGCAAGAGAATATGTCGCGGGCTGCAGAGCTATTTTGAGCGACACTTCTGACGTTGATCGGAGCAGCAGAACGAGTTGCGATCCGTTGTTCGGCGTTCAGCAAACACACCTCTCCTTCGGCAACAGCTGTTTGCGGACCAGATACAGGTTGGCCAGGGCGAAGGTGACGAACGCCCGGACAGTGTTTTTCATCAGGCCGCGGTAGCGGACTTTCGCGAACCCCCACAGCCGTTTGACGATCCGGAACGCATGTTCGCCACGCGCCCGGGTACGCGAACGCGTTCGGTTGATCCAGCGCTGATGATCGGTCAGTGGTCGCTTGTAATGACCGCGGCGATTCACGCGGTACCTCACGCCCGCCTCGGTGAAGTGTCGTCGCAGATCTTCTTTCCAGTACGCTTGATCGCCGTAGATCTCTCGTTCGCCGCCATGCAGCAGGACTCCGAGTTGG
>DATDFB010000288.1:0-9229 GCA_036522835.1 Thermoanaerobaculia bacterium
AAGACGAGCGAGTTCGCCCAGGCGATCGTGGAGAATATTTAAGACGGAGCCGTCACCACCAGCGCGACCGACTTGATGCTCCTGCGATAGACCAATTGAATCTTGTCGTAGCGCGGGTGCTCGCTGATCAGCCACGTCTCCTTGCCGTGGCGGTCGATGCGCTTGAGCAACAGCGTGCCATTCACATCGACTACGGCGATCTTGCCGTCCGCGGCGTCGAGATCTTGCGTCGGCCGCATGACGTAGACGATCGACCTCTCGCCGATCTTCGCGCGCACCATCGCATCCGTCAGCACGCGGTAGGCCCGATACGCTCCGCCGAAGACGTAGCGGCCGGGAATGTGCTCTTGCGGCAGGTACTCGACTTCGTCGACGCCGCCCTTCAACTCGGCGGGATCCCGGATCTCTTCGAAGGACTTCGTCTTCCGCGGCTTTCGCGGCTTCGGCGACGGGCCCTTCCGGCCGGTGAGCTCGTTCGCCGCCTCCGAGTTCGCGATGAGCCGGTTGAGGAGCTCGCGACTTGCAGTGGCGACGACGACGTCGTCCTCCGAAAGCGGCAACCGCGGCTCTTCGAACAGGTCGCCCCACGTCGTCCCGATCGCCGCGACGAGCTTCTCGACGGTCTTCCATTCGGGGTTCTCGATCTTGCCGGCGAAAAGATCGCCGATCGTGCCGGCGTCGATGCCTGTCGTCCGAGACAGATCGGCCTTCGTCTTCCCGGCGCGCTCCGCCGCCCGGGCCAGCAGCAAGCCGATGTTCATCGGCCCAACCTACTGGGGCTGGAGCACTTACTAACGACATCGAATTGGGTATACAGACCCAGCGCCGCAATTTTGATCGGGCGCATAAGACCATTTTAGACTCTTTTAGTTGTCTTTCACGCCCATCCATCGAGAACCTCTACAATCCGCTGACGTGCGGCGGCTCCTGTTCATCCTGCCGATCGCGATCGCACCGGCGCTCTCAGCGCAGGTGCTCAGCGTCTCCACGCTCGCCGGCACCACGAACGGCGGCGGCTACCTCGACGCGCGCGGCACCGCGGCGCGTTTCTCCGATCCAGTCGGCGTCGCCGCCGACGCCGCGGGGAACGTCTTCGTCGCCGACTCCTCCAATCAAGTCATCCGCAAGATCGCCCCGAACGGCGACGTGACGACGTTCGCCGGCACGCCGCATCTCGCCGGCAACGCGGACGGGAAGCCGGGCCTTTTCAACTTTCCGGCGGCCGTTGCGGTCGACCGGGCGACGAACGTCGTCTACGTCGCCGATACGTTCAACTCGACGATCCGCAAGATCACGCCGGACGGCGTGGTCGGCACGCTCGCCGCCGGCCTTCACCATCCGCTCGGCATCGCCGTCGCCTCCGACGGCACGATCTACGTCGCCGATACCGATGCCGATGCGGTCGTGCGCGTCACGTCCGGCGGCGCGGTGACGACGCTGGGTACGTTCGCGGCGGCCGGGCCGGCGGCGATCGCCGTCGACGCCGGCGGAACGCTCTACGTCGCCGGATTCCGGAACGACACGATCTACAAATGGCCGGCCGGCGGCACGGCGACGCCGCTGGTGAAGCCCGGCGCCGGCATCGTCGGCTCACGCGGCCTGGCCGTCGACGCAAACGGCACCCTCGCCGCCAGCGACTACTACACGAACCGCATTTGCCGCGTCGCTCCGGACGGCACGGTCACGCGGCTCGCCGGCAGCGTCACGGCGTCGCCGCTCGTCGACGGCAGCGGAGACAGCGCCCGCTTCCTCGGGCCGGCCGGCATCGCCTTCGACGGCGCCGGGAGCCTTTTCATCGCCGACGAATTCAATCAAGCGATCCGGCGCATGACGCCGTCGCGCGACGTGACGACATTCGCCGGCCTGGCACCCACGGCGGGGGAGCTCACGTTTCCGCTTTCCGTCGCCGCCGACTCCGCCGGCAACGTCTACGTCGTCGACTCCACGAGCGCGCTCAAGAAGCTCGCGCCCACGGGCGCGGTGACAGCGGTCGCCGACGGCTTCGCGGAGCCGCGTGGCATTGCCGTCGACCGCCGCGACGGCAGCATCGTCGTCGCCGACACCGGCGACCATACGATTCTCCGCGTGACGGCGCAGGGCATCGTCACGACGATCGCCGGCCGGAGCGGCACGCTCGGCTTCTCCAACGGCGTCGGAACGTCGGCGACGTTCAACAACCCGCACGGCGTCGCGGTCGACGGCAGCGGCACGATCTACGTCGCCGACACGTTCAACGGCGCGGTCCGCAAGATCGCTCCCGACGGCGTGGTGACGACGTTCGCAAAGAGCCTCGGCTCGGTGACGTCGATCGCCATCGACCCGGCCGGAGCTTTGTACGTTGCCGAGGGATTCAACGGCGTCATCGACAGGATCACGCCCGACGGCGTGGCGAGCAAATTCGCAGGCAACGGGCAGTCCGGCTGGCGCGACGCCATCGGAACGGCGGCCGTCTTCAACGAGCCGTTCGCGATCGCGCTCGATGCGCGCGGCGATCTCTACGTCGCCGACGCCGGGAACGCCGTCATCCGCCGCGTCACGCCGTCCGGCGACGTCACGACCGTGGGCGGCGCCGGACTGCGCACCGGCAACGTGAACGGCTTCGGCGCCGCGGCGCGCTTTTCGGGTCCGATCGGCATCGCTCTCCTGCCCGATGGGCGGCTGGCGATCGCCGACTCCGACAATCACGCCATCCGCGTGGCGAACATCGTCGCCGCCGGCAAGCCGCGCGCCGTGCGGCACTGATCAGCGCGCCGCCCGCGCCTCCACCGGCGCCCACGCCAGGAACCACGGCTCGCGGCGGCCGAACTTCGTGGCCAGGGCCACGCCGATGCCGAAGACGCTGGCGAAGGCCCAGATCATCGGGCCGACGAGGGGGATGAGGCGCAGCGCGCCGAGCACCAGCACGCCGATCACCACCATGGCCAGGTCGCCGCGGAGCCAGCGGCGCCGCGCGAGCTGCTCGCGCGTGCGGGCCCCGGCCACGAGCGTGCCGACGGCGTGGAAAAGCGCCACCGTGCCGTAGATCTTCGTCAGCACCGCGAATACCGCCAGCGCGAAGAGGAGCGGAATGCCAATGAGATACGGGACGAGATAGCTGAAGACGATCGCCGTCAGGACGAAGCTCGTCACGGCCACGAGGCCGAGGGCGAAACAGTGCAGCGGACTGGTGCGCACCTCGACCGAGGAGAAGCGCACCTCGCGCCCGTTCATCAGCGTCACCACGATCGCCACGATCATCCAGGCCAGGAGCAGCGAGACGATCACGGCGGTGCGCGTCATCATCGCCATCGCTCCTTCGATCGTCGCCGGCGTGTAGAGGCGGCCGCCGATGCGGCCGTCGCCGTTCTTGACCGCGCCGCCGGCGAGAATCACGTCGCCGAGGACGCGGCCGTTCCCTTCGAAGGCCACGCCGTCGCCGAAGACGAGGAGATCGCCGTCGACGCGATCGCGCACCGTGGCGGCGCCGCGGTAAACCTGCACGTCGCCGTGCACCGGATGGTCGATCGTGGCGTTGCGGCCGAAGACGACGACGTTGCCGCCGCCGCCGTGGTGCGGCACGGCGCTCGGCGCGGCCAGGAGCGCGGTGACGAGCGTCGCGGCGATCGCGGTCAGGAGCACGAGGACGCGGCGGCTACGCATCGATCCCTCGCGGCGCGCGCCGCAGCAGCAGCACGAGGATGGTGTTGACGACAACGAAGAGCACGCCGATCGTGACCTGCCACGTCAGCGGCGCGGTGCGCACGGCGGCCGAGGCGAGGCGGAAAATCTCCCGCATCATCTCCAGGCGCGACATCTCCGACGAGAGGACGCTGAGCGGCGATGCGCCGGCGACGGCGAAGAAGACGACGGTGAGCGCGACCACGAAGATGGCCGCGGCGGCCACAAGGCCCCATGGACGGTGCTTCGCGCCTTCCCACGGCGCGAGCGGGAGCTCGTCGAGGGACAGGCGAGAGCGCCTGTCCTCCATGGAGATCGCGAGAGCATCGAAGAGCGCGCGGCATTCGGCGCATTCCTTCGCGTGCTCCGGATTCGCCTCCGGATTTTCCAGGTAACGCTGACAGGCGTCGTTCATAGCGGTTCCACGAATTCGCCGAGCACGTCCTTCAGCAGGTTTCGAGCCCGGAAGAGCTTGTTCTTCACCGTGCCGAGGGGGAGCTTCTTCATCGTGGCGATCTCTTCGTACGACAGCTCCGCGAAGTGGCGGAGCTGGATGAGCTCGCGATAATCGGGCGGCAGGTTGAGCACCGCCTGGTCGATGGCCGCGCTGAGCTGCTTGTTCTTCATGGCCCGGTACGGCGACACGCCGCCGTCGGCGAATTCTCGCTCTTTTCCCTCCTCGTCGCCCACGGTCCTCGACATCGACACCTCGGCGATCGATTTTTTGCGCAAGGCGTCGATCGAGGCGTTCTGCGCGATGCGGAACAGCCACGTCGAAAACTGATACTTCGGATCGTATCGATCCAGCGCCAGATAGACTTTCACGAAGATTTCCTGGGCCAGGTCGTGAGCGTCTTCGTAGCGGTGGGTGATCCGATAGACGTAGTTGACGAGGCGCTTCTCGTAGCGTCTCACCAGCTCCGTGAAACGGTCCCGATCGCCCTCGAGGATCCGCGCCACGAGCGCGCGGTCGTCGAGCTGCTCACGTTCAGCCATGGTCGTGTACGAATCCCACCACGAGAAGGTTTAAGCGACGGGTGCGATCATAGCGTGCGCGTGATCGAGATACAGCACCTCACCAAGCGCTACGGAGACTTCACCGCCGTCGACGACGTCTCGCTCGACGTGGCCCGCGGCGAGATCTTCGGCTTCCTCGGCCCGAACGGCGCGGGAAAGACGACGACCATCCGCATTCTGGCGGGGTTGTCGCTGCCGAGCGCGGGCGTGGTGCGCATCGGCGGCCACGACATCGGCGTCGCGGCGAAGGCGATCACCGGCTACGTCCCCGACCGGCCGTATCTGTACGAAAAACTGACCGGGCGCGAGCTCCTGCACTTCGTCGCCGATCTGTATCGAAAAGATTGGCGTTCGTGCGAGGCGCGCGGGGTGGAGCTGCTGCGCTACTTCGACCTCCACGACTGGATCGACGCGCGCATCGAAAATCTCTCGCACGGGATGAAGCAGAAGCTGGTGATCGTCTCGGCGCTCGTGCACGACCCGGAGGTGCTGATCATCGACGAGCCGATGGTGGGCCTCGACGCGCTGGCGCAGAAGCAGGTGAAGCTGCTGATGCGGCGGCTGGCGGACGAAGGGAAGACGGTGTTTCTGACGACGCACACCATGTCGGTGGCCGAGGCGGTGTGCGACCGGATCGCCATCATCAATCGCGGGCGGATCGTGGCCACCGGGACGACGGCGGCGTTGAAGAGCGAGCGGGCGCTCGAGGATGTGTTTCTGGAGTTGACCTACCCCATCGTGTCATCCTGAGCCGCGCAAGACGGCGAAGGATCCCGTGCGACGAAGACGGGGGTTCCTCGCTGCGCTCGGAATGACACGGATTGCTGAGCTCCGCGCGCGCCACCGCGGCGTCGACCCGCGCGACGCCGACCTCCTCCTTGCCGACGCCCTCGGCCGCTCGGTGGCGTGGCTCTTCGCGCACGGCGACGCCGAGGTTGCGGACGGCATCGTCGAGGAGCAACTGCGGCGGCGCCGCGCGGGCGAGCCGCTGCAGTACATCCGCGGCCGCTGCGACTTTTACGGCCGCGAGTTTCTCGTCGATGAGCGCGTGCTGATCCCGCGGCCGGAGACGGAGATCCTCGTCGAGCAGGCCATCGCGCGCGTGCCACGCGGCGCGCGCGTGGTGGACGTCGGCACCGGCAGCGGCTGCATCGCCGTGACGCTGGCGCTGGAGCGGCCGGACCTGCGCGTGCTCGGCGTCGACAACTCCGTCGCCGCGCTCGCGGTGGCGAAGCGCAATCGCGACCGCCTCGGTGCGCGCGTCGATCTCGCCGCAAGCGATCTGCTTGCAGCGGTGAACGCCATCGACTTCATCGTCTCCAATCCGCCCTACATCCCCGCCGGCGACATCGACACACTGCAGACGGAGGTCCGGGACTACGAACCCCGCGGCGCGCTGACGCCGGGACCGCGCGGCACGGAGGTCATCGAGCGGCTGCTGGCGAGCGGAACCCCGTGCATTCTCGAAGTGGGCTACGGCCAAGCCGCGCAACTGCAGGTCGACGAAGCCATCCCCGACCTCGCCGGCATCCCGCGCGTCGTCGTATCATCCGCGCGCCATGGCCGGAAATGACCGTTGCCTCTTCTGCCGCATCGTCGCCGGCGAGATCCCGGCGAAGAAGGTGTTCGAGGACGACGTCGCCGTCGCTTTCCACGACATCAACCCGCAGGCGCCGACGCACGTCCTCGTCGTCCCGCGCCGGCACATCGCCTCGCTCGACACGCTCGACGAGAGCGAGGCCCCGGTCGTCGGCATGACCCTTCACCGCGTCGCCCAGATCGCCCGCAACCTCCACCTCGAGTCGGATGGCTACCGCGTCGTGGCCAACAACGGCGAGGCCGCCGGGCAGACGGTGTTCCACATCCACTTCCATCTTTTGGGCGGGCGCAACTTCGGCTGGCCGCCGGGCTGATTGGCCCTCATCCTGCACTATGCGCGGTCATGCGCATGCAATATCAGCAGGGCGATCATGTCTGCACGCTTTATTCGAATCGCGATGAACAACTCACGGCGGCCATCGACTACATCCGCGGCGGGCTGAGCCGCGGCGAGCGATGCCTCTACGTCTGCTGCGAGCACACGCCGGACGAGTTCCGCGCGGGGTTGCGCGCCGCCGGCATCGACGTGGAGCGGGAAGAGGCGCGCGGCGCGCTTCTCCTGATCACGAAGCACGAGGGCCATCTGAAAGGCGGCTCTTTCGATCCCGACACGATGATTCACATGCTCCACGCAGCGGTCAAAGACGCGCTCGACGCCGGCTTCGAGGGACTCTGTGCCGCGGGCGACATGTCGTGGCTCCTCGACGAGGCGGACGGCTCGGAGCGAATCGCCGAGTACGAAGCGCGCCTCAACGCGTTCTATCCGTCGTCGCGCGCGCTCGGCCTCTGTCTCTACAACCGCGACCGGCTTCCGCCGGCGACGCTGGACCATTGCCTGGCAACGCACCCCCACGTTCGCGTCGACGGCAACATCCTCCTCGACAATCCGTTCTACGAGGCTCCCGAAACGGCGGCGTCGCGGAAGTCGGACGGCAGCGGGCTGCACGCCAAACTGGAGTGGCTCAAGTCGGCGCTGGCGAATCTGCTCACGGGCGGCGGCGCGATGAGCGATGCCGCGGTCGCGCGCGTTCGCCAGTGACGCTCACGCCGGCGGCGGCACGCGGAAGCGCGTTCCGCTGAAGGTGATGGAGCGCCCGGTCCGCTTCCGGGCCGCCTTCCGCCGCGACAGAAAATCCTCTTTCGCCTCGGCCAGCGACGACGGCACGTACGTCGCGCCGGCGGCGAGGGTCTTCTGCCGCTCGCGCGCGAACGCGGAGCCGCCGGCCACGATCATCAGGTCGGGGAAGTTGCCGGCGATGAGCTGCAGGAGCATGTACCCGGCCTCGAGGTGGTCCGCATTCGTGCACGACACGAACACGGCCTCGGGGCGCACCTCGTTGATGAACGCGATGAGCTCCTGGTCCGGCAAGTCGGTGAAGTAGTCGATGGAGAAGCCCTCTTCGCGCAGGAGCTGCGTGAGCATCAGCGTGCCGAGCGAGAGGCGCTCGCCGGCCACCGAGACGGCCACGATGTGCCGCTCCGGATCGGGCGTGCCGGCGTTGCGGTCGCCGAAGCGGATAATCAGCTCGCGGATCACGTCCTTGATGAAGTGGTCGTGCGCGGGCGTGATGCGCTTGCGGTCGAGCTCCTCCTGCGCGAACGTCAACGTGGGGATGAAGAGATCGGTGAACATCTCCTCCATCGTGTCGGTCTCGGCGTGGCGGTCGGCGATGGCGATGGCGCCGGTGCGGTCGCGCAGGAGCAGCCGGTTGTAGAAGCTGAGATACCCCTCCAGCGGATCCTCGGCGCCGAACATGATCGAGAAGATGCGCAGCGCCGGGATGAACTCGCCGCCGACGGTGAGGCAGACGGAGATCGGCGTGGCCAGGAGTAGGCCGACCGGGCCCCACAGCCAGCCCCAGAAAATCGCCGAGACGAGGAGCGCGATCGGGGAGATGCCGACGCGGTGGCCGACGACGATCGGCTCGACGAAGCCGCCGATCAGCTGATCGCTCAGCACGAAAAGACCGAGGACCGCCAGCGGAACGTACCAGTTCGGAAAGACCGCCAGGGCGAGGAACGTCGGCAGCGCGGCGCTCAGGATCGCGCCGACGTACGGCACGAAGCGCATCAGGCCGGCGATGACGCCCCACAGCAGCGCGTGCGGAACGCCGAGGAGCAGCAGGCCGAGGGTGATGAGCGTGCCGAAGCCGAGGTTGAGCAAGGCAAAGGTGAGCAGATACCGGCTGATCCGCTCGGACGTCTCGCCGATCGCCTGCGTCGTCACCGTGAGGTGTGCGCGCCCGGCCAGGCGCAGCATTTTGTCGCGCAACTGCTCGCGGTCCTGCAGCAGGAAAAAGACCAGGACGATGACGAGGAAGATCGACGCCACGCCCTCGATCGTCGGCGCGAGCTCTTTGTAGCGCTGGCGCATGTTCGTCTCTTCGATGACGCGCACCGCCAGCGGCTTCTCCGCCGGCTGGGCCGGCTCTGTGACCCGCTGCAGCGTGCGCTGGAAGCGCTCGAAGATGGCCAGGCCGCCGGAACTGCGGCGGAGGAAGGCCAGCCGCTGCTCGACGCGGCGCAAGGCCGCGCTCTCCGTGAACTCTTTCCCCACGGCGTTGAACTGCTGGTAGATCCACCACCCTCCCAGCCCGATCCCCGCGACGGCGATGCCGAGCGACAGCACGATGGCGCCGGTGCGGCGGAGGAAGGTGCGCTCCAGGATGGAGACGATCGGGCTCAGAAGGAAGGCAAAGAGGATGGCCAGCGCCACCGGGACGACGACCGGTTTCGCCAGGTACAAAACGGCGATGGTGACGATGGTGACGGCGAGAATTCGCCAGTTCGACGACTGCCGCCGCTCCTGCGTGGCGCGCTTGTCGACGAACGTAGCCGGGTCGGGCACACGGCGCATGGCCAGCGTGCGATCGAGATCGTCGGTATCGTCTTCGTCGAAGGGACGCACTCTGCGCATGGTACGGCGAGATACGTGCCATGGGATACGGACGTTGAA
>DATDFB010000289.1:0-23949 GCA_036522835.1 Thermoanaerobaculia bacterium
GTGCGCCCCTACCGGTAGGGGCGCACGGCGTGCGCCCTCCATTCGTTTCGATCGTCATTCCCGCGCGGAACGAGGCACGTGCCATCGAGCGGACGCTGCGCGCGTTTCTCGCGCAGGACTACGAGAACTTCGAAGTCATCCTGGTCGACGACCGCTCGAGCGACGGCACGGGCGACATCGCCCGCTCCATCGGCGATCCCCGCCTCGTCGTGATCTCCGGCGAGGAGACGCCGCCGGGGTGGCTCGGAAAACCGTGGGCCCTCGAGCAGGGGAGCCGCGCCGCGCGCGGGGAGCTCCTGCTCTTCGTCGACGCCGACGTCCGCTACGCGCCGGGCGCGCTCGCCGCCGCGGTCGCGCACATCGAGCGCGAGCCCGGCATCGCCATGCTGGCGCTCCTGCCGCACTTCGAGATGCACGGCTTCTGGGAGAACATCGCCATGCCCGCGCTGGCGATGTTTGCCTTCGCGCTGATGCCGGCGTGGCTCTCGAACCGCACGCGCCTCGTCGTCCTCGCCGTCGGCGCCGGCACCGGGAACCTCGTGCGCCGCGACGCCTACGAGCGCTGCGGCGGCCACGCCGCGCTCAAAGACGCGGTCGTCGACGACGTCGGCCTGGCGCGCCTCCTCCGCCGCAACGGCGCGGTGACCGAGGCCGTGCGCGCGGAGGCGCTGGTGTCGGTCCGCATGTATCACGGCGGCGGCGAGATCCTCCGCGGCTTCACCAAGAACGCCTTCGCCGTCGTCAACCGCAGCTACCTCCTGGCCATCCCCTTCGTCATCCTCAACAGCGGGATCGGCCTCTTGCCGTACGCGCTCGTCTTCACCGGCGATCCGTTTGCGATCGCCACGGTCGTGCTGATCAGCGTCGTCCGCGTCGTCATCTTCGGCGCGCTGCGGTACCCGATTCTCTACGCCATCTTCGGCCATCCGCTGATGGCGGTGTTCTGGCTGGTGATTTTTTTCCGCTCGCTGTGGTACACCGGCATCCGCCGCGAGCTGGAGTGGCGCGGCCGCACATACGACGCCTCGGAAACGCGCTTCGGCGCCGACCGGTAGCGTTTCTTGCAAGGAGCCTCAGCATGACAGAGAAGCCGTTTTTGACCGACGTCCAGGAGCTTCGCCGGCGGGCCCGGCAACACATCGAAGAGGGGGCGGTGACGGACGCCTACCGCGCCGACCGCGACACGGTGATCAAGCTGCTCAACGAGGCGCTGGCGACGGAGATCGTCTGCGTGCTGCGCTACAAGCGGCACTACTTCATGGCCCAGGGGATCCACGCCGACCCGATCGCGCAGGAGTTCCTCACGCACGCGAACGAGGAGCAGGGGCACGCCGACCAGATCGCCGCGCGCATCATCCAGCTCGGCGGCGCGCCGAATTTCTCCCCCGAGGGGCTGCTGTCGCGGAGCCACTCCGAGTACGTGGAAGGGACGACGCTCCTCGACATGATCAAAGAGGACCTCGTCGCCGAGCGCGTGGCCATCGACTCCTACAACGAGATGATCCGCTACGTCGGCGACAAGGACGTCACCACGCGGCGGATGCTGGAGACGATTCTGGCCGTCGAGGAGGAGCACGCCGACGACCTGGCCAGCTTCCTCGCGGACATGGACAAGGATTGGAAAACGCGCGACCGGAGCAGCGGCTAAGTTGCTGTGGAATATGGTAGATTCGTACCGGTTTCTGGTGGCCGATTCATGTCACGTCCAGCCGAGCGGTACACGCAAATCCTCGAACAAATCATTCGCCCCTTCGACCTGACGCACGACTTCGGGCGCAAGCAGGCGCACGAGGCGGCCATCGACTACGCGCGTCAGAACCTGGTCGAGGACCCGCACTGCAACGATTTCCTCAAGGCCGCGGCCAAGCGCCTCGGCTTTGCCCCGGTCTCCTTCGACACGCTGGAGAGCCGCGTCAAGCTGCCGAAGAACGCCTGGCTCGACGTCTGGATCTCCGACGAAGACGACGAGGTGGCCTTCACCGGCACGCGCGATGGGCTGCAGTACATGATCGATCTCCTGACGCAGCTCCGCGACGCCAGCGACCCCGAGCAGCACATCCATCTCGACCGCGGGATCATGCCGATGACCGAGAGCTCGGCGAGCCTGGTGCTGTTCAAGGAAGAGGAGTCGTGGTTCACCGGCGCCGGCGGCGAGGCCGAGCAGTACCCCGAGCGCGACATCGATCCGAAGCAGATCTACGCGATCCAGTTCATCCACTATCCGCCCGACGATCTTCCGATCAGCGCGCACAAACTCTACCGCGTGCTGCGCGTCGACCCCGACAACGGCCAGGGCGCGAACGTGAAGGAGCTGATCGACGGCGCCGAGTCGCGCTACTACCGCTTCACCTTCGTTGCCGACAACGAGGAGAAGTTCACCTACACCTTCCACCTCGACGATCCGGCGGTGAACTACTTCACGCACCGCGAGATTCTGAAGTTGGCGATGCGGGCGGTGTAGGTTTATCCTGTAAAGCGCTTTGCGCCGCGTTCTGGCCAGCCTCGCGCTGGTGGCCATCCTGGCCGTGCTCGCGCTCTGGATCGAGCGCGAGCTGCCGGTCGAGCTCCCCGCGCCGACGGGGCCGTTCCCGGTCGGCCGCTCGATCGAAGAGTGGCACGACGTGATCGCCTGGATCTGGTATCCGGCGGCACCGCGCGGCGAGCGCGCCGAGTACGCCCCGGCTGCGATGCGCGCGCGCCTCGGCGGCGGTCCGCTCCGCTTCGTCACGCACGATTGGGCGAAGGTGCGCTGCCACAGTTTCGCGAATGCGCCACGGCGGCCGGGCTCGTATCCGGTGGTGATCTTTCGCGGCGGCGCCTCCGCGCCGGCCGTCAATTACACGACGCTTCTCGAAGACCTGGCCAGCCACGGCTACGTCGTCGCCGGCATCGACGCGCGCGACCGCGCCAGCCGGAATCCCGAGCTCTGTGCGGACACCGGCTGCTACAACCGCCTCCTGGCGCTTTGGATCTCCGACATCGAAGTCGTTGCCGGTCGCCTCGGCGGTCACGTCGGCATCTTCGGCCACTCCTTCGGCGGCTCGCAGGCGGCGCAGTTTTGCGCGCACGATCCGCGCTGCGCCGCCGGCATCGACGTCGATGGCCTCCTCCTCGGCGACGTCGCGCAGCACGGCATCGCCAAACCGTTCCTGTTTTTAGTGAGCGATCACCGCAACGAGCCCGGCAGCGAGCGCATCAGAGCGGAGATCCAGTCGCTCCGGAAGCCGGTCGTCGTTCTCCCGCACGCGAATCATTTCGCCTTCAGCGATGACGGCGCGATTCTGAAGAGCCGCCTCTTCCGCGCGCTCCTTGGCGTCGACGGCCGTCGGCAGCTCGCGCAGACGGCGCAAACCGTTCACGGCTTCTTCGACGCGCACCTGAAGCGGTAAACTCGCCGCCCTCGCTGGCGATCTTACAGAGCTCGCCGAGGATCTCAGGAAACGAGCCGGGAATCTCAGCAAACTCGCTGAGGATCTCAGCAAACTCGCCGAGGATCTCAGCAAACTCGCTGAGAATCTCAGGAAACTAGCTGGGGATCTCAGCAAACTCGCCGAGGATCTCAGCAAACTCGCTGAGAATCTCAGGAAACTAGCCGGGGATCTCAGCAAACTCGCTGAGGATCTCAGCAAACTCGCTGAGAATCTCAGGAAACTAGCTGGGGATCTCAGCAAACTCGCTGAGGATCTCGGCAAACTTGCTTCGGTTGTCAGCGTTCTTCCTGGCAAATTCAGCGTGCACGCTGAGGATGGAAGCGCTGGTTCTTGGATCGTCAGCCCGCGATGTGAGTTTGCAAGGCCTCCTGAAGCGATACACTCGCGCGCAGGGTCTCCATTGAGCCGCCTGCATCCCGTTTCCGGCTGTGACAACGCCGCGCGCCAGGCCGACGTCGTTTTCGTTCACGGCCTCGGCGGCGACGCCTTCGGCACCTGGCGGCACGGCAAGGACGAGTCGACTTCGTGGCCGCACTGGCTTGGCCGCGAGTTTCCGCAGGTCGGCGTTTGGTCTCTCGGATACGCCGCCAGCCCGACGAAGTGGACCCGTTTCTTGTTCAGCGGTACGCGCGACGCCGGTCACAGCATGGCCCTTCCCGAGCGTGCGCTCGAAGCGCTCGACCTCATGGTGCAGAGAGGACTCGGCCAGCGGCCGCTCCTCTTCGTCTGCCACAGCCTCGGCGGACTTCTCGTCAAGCACATTCTCAGAAGAGCCGACGACCAGCCCGCCGATTCGAAAATGCATCAATTGGCCGCCAACACGCGCGCGATTCTCTTCCTGGCCACGCCGCACGGCGGAGCCGCGCTGGCCTCGTTGATCGACGCCTTTCACAGCGTGTTCGGCGCGACGGTGAGCATCGAAGACCTTCGCGCTCACGACGCCCACCTCATCGATCTGTACGACTGGTACCGGCGCAACGCGGTCAGGCTCGGGATCGAGACGAAAACGTATTACGAGAGACGCGCCGTGAGCGGCGTCCTGACGATCGTCAACCCCACCTCGGCGCAGTGCGGCGTGGGCGACGACGCCGTGGCCTTGGATGAGGACCACCTCTCGATCGCCAAGCCGCGCGATGCCGAGGCGCACGTGTGCGGCGCGGTCCGCACGCTGCTCCGGGAGCACGTGCTCGTGCCGCGCGCCTCCAAGCTCGCGGCGCCGCCGGCAGCAGCGATACCGATCGAACAGCGGGTGATCGTGGAAGTCGATCGCGTCGCGAGAGACGACCCGCGCGTTCCATGTGAATTGCCGCCGCGCGCCGAAAAACACTTCGGCCGTCAGACGGAGCTGCGGCAGCTCACCGAACGCCTCCGCGCCGGTAAGAACAGCGCGGTCGTCGGCCCCGCGGGACTGGGGAAGACCGCGTTGGCTGCCGAGGCAGTTCGCGCGGTCGTCGGCGAGGCGGAGGAACGCCTCGCCGCCAGCCCGTTCCCCGACGGCGTCGTCCTGCTCGATCTCTACACCTATCGCGGCCGCGCCGAGCCGGCCTGGAACACCCTCGCCAACGCGCTGGGAGGTCCGGCCTTCATGGAGAAGTCGCCGGCCCGCGAGCGCGCAACGGAGGCCTGCCGCGCGCGTCGCGCGCTGATCATCATTGAAGGTGGCGAGGAAGCGGACGACCTCCGCGAGTTGTGCAGCGTGCTCTCGCCACAGAATCAGCGGTTGCTGCTGACGCGCACCAGCGACCAGGCCGTGCCCAGCGAGACGGTGGAATTGAAGGAAGCGCTCCATCCGGACGACGCCGGAGCGCTGCTCGACTCGCTGACACACGGTCGAGTGACCGGGAAGGTGCGCGAGCGCGTCCTCTCCTTGCTGGAAGGCCATCCGCTCGGGCTGACGTGGGCGGGAAACCTCCTCGCGCGCGGCGACGACGATCCCGCACGCCTCGCGGACGACTGGGAATCGGGCGGCCTTCCGAAGCTCAGCGATCCGACCGAAGCGGAGCACACGCTGCAATGGCTTTTCGACCGGAGTGTGCGCGGCCTCGACGACGATGCGCGCCAGGTCCTCGCCGCGGCGGGGTTGCTGGCGCGCGCGCCCTTCCCTCTCGCCGCCATGGCGGCGGCCTTGGGCGATCGAAGCGCGCACGCACGCGATGCGCTGAAGGCGTTGGTTCGCCGCGGACTGTTGCAGAGGTCCGCGGAAGCCGACCAGTGGCAGTTCACACACGTCCTCGGATACCGCTTCGCGCGCCAGGAAACCGGGTCCGAGGGATCGATCCGGGAACGTCTGGCCGATTGGCTGATCGGCGATCTCAAAAAAACTCTCGAGTCGTTCGACGTTGAAAATGCGCGGTTGTTCGGTCGATTGCTCGAACATGCCTCGGCTTTGCTACGCACGGACGAGGATCAGCGGCTCTGGATTCGGATGGCAAACTCGCTCCTGTACGACGTGCGTGATCGCCTGGTGGAGCTCGGGCGCCTGGACCTGGTGAAGACGAGCATCACTGCAGTTGTTGACTGGCTTTCCCGCTTCCCGGCAGCGAAGATCGAGCAACCTGAGTGGGCGCGCGAACGTTCGGTTGTGCTCGGCCTTCAAGGCAATCTGCTTCGCGATCAGGGCGATCTGCCCGGAGCTTCGGCAGCTTACCGAGAGTCGCTGGCTCTGATACGACAGCTGGCCGAGTCCGATCCCGCCAACGCGCTTTGGCAGAGCGACCTGAGCGTGAGCCACAACAAGATTGGTGGCGTGCTTCGAGATCAGGGCGATCTGGCCGGAGCTTTGGCAGCTTACCGAGAGTCGATCGTTGTGAGACGACGGCTGGCCGAGGCCGATCCCTCCAACACGGATTGGCAGCGCGACTTGAGTGTGAGCCACAACAAGATTGGTGACGTGCTCCGCGATCAGGGCGACCTGCCCGGAGCTTTGGCAGCTTACCGAGAGTCGCTTAGTCTGAGACGACGGCTGGCCGAGATCGATCCCTCCAACGCGCTTTGGCAGCGCGACCTGAGCGTGAGCCACAACAAAGTGGGTGACGTGCTCCACGAGCAGGGCGATCTCGCCGGAGCTCTGGCAGCTTTTCAAGAGTCGTTAGCTCGGAGACGACGGCTGGCCGAGTCCGATCCCTCTAATGTCGGCTGGCAGCGCGACCTGAGCGTGAGCCACGAAAGAATCGGTAACGTGCTCCGCGCTCAGGGCGATCTGGCCGGAGCTTTGGCAGCTTACCGAGAGTCGCTGGCCGTGAGACGACGTCTGACCGAGGCCGATCCCTCCAACGCGGTTTGGCAGAGCGACCTGAGCGTGAGCCACAACAAGATTGGCGACGTGCTCCGCAACCAGGGCGATCTGGCCGGAGCTTTGGCGGCTCACCGAGAGTCGCTGGCCATGATACGACGGCTTACGGAGGCCGATCCCTCCAACGCACTTTGGCAGCGCGACCTCTCTTGGAATCTAAGGAGGTTGGCCGAGCTCCTCAAACAGCAGGGCGAGCCACAAAGGGCGCTGCCGCTTGCGGAAGAGAGTCTTGCCATCGATGAACGGTTGTCCGCGCTCGATCCGACGAATGCCACTTGGCGGAAAGACGTCGCGGTCAGCCGCGCGCTCGTGGCGCGGCTCCGTGAGGAGCTCGGGATTCCTGGATCGAATGGCACGACGTGAATCCCACCTGAAGCGATAAACTCGCCCGCCATGATCCGGCAGATCGCGGTCATCGGCACGGGAACGATGGGGCGCGGCATCGCCTACCTCGCGGCGCTGGCCGGCTACGACACCGTCATCCACGATGCCGACGCCGCCGCGCTCGACGCGGCGCGCGCCGCCATCGACGCCACGTTGCTCAAGGGCGTGGAGAAGGGGAAAGTCAGCGCCGCCGACGCCAGCGCCGCGATCGCGCGCGTGCAGCTGGCCGCGGAGCTCGAAGAGGCGACGCGGCTGGCGGACCTCATCGTCGAGGCCGTCCCCGAGGACGTCGACCTCAAGCGGAACCTCTTCTCCCAGGCCGATCTCTTCTGCGGTGAGGAGACGATCCTCGCCTCGAACACGTCCTCCATCCCGATCGCGCAGCTCGCCGACGCCGTCGAGCGGCGCGACCGCTTCGTCGGCATGCACTTCTTCAATCCGCCGCACGTCATGAAGCTCATCGAGATCGTCCGCGGCGAGCGCACCTCGGACGACACGATCGCCGAGGTGCGCGGCGTCGCGGAGAAAATGGGGAAGCTGCCGATCGTCGTCCACGACTCGCCCGGCTTCGCCACCTCGCGGCTCGGCGTCGCCATCGGCCTCGAAGCGATCCGCATGCTCGAGGAAGGCGTGGCCAGCGCCGAGGACATCGACCGGGCCATGGAGCTCGGCTACAACCATCCGATGGGGCCGCTGCGCTTGACCGACCTGGTCGGCCTCGACGTCCGCCTCGGCATCGCCGAGGTGCTGGCGGCGAGCCTGGGGCCGCGCTTCGAGCCGCCGCAACTGCTCCGGGATCTCGTCGCGCAAGGGAAGCTCGGGAAAAAATCGGGAGAAGGCTTCTATCGATGGTCCGCCGGCTGATCGCAGTCGCGCTGTTCTTCACCGCCACCGCCTTCGCCGACGACGCCCGCACCGCGCGGCTCGAAAAACTCTGCCGCGTCTGGGCCGCGGCGAAGTACGCGCACCCGGCGATGATGATGCGCAAGATCGATTGGGACGGCGCGCTCGTGAGCGCGATCCCCGCGGTGCGCGCGGCGGCGACGCCCGCGCAGCTCGCGTCGGCCATCGAGGCCATGCTCGAAGAGATCGGCGATCCGGTGACGCGCGTCGTGCCGCCGCGGACGGAGAAGCCCAACCCCGACGCGCCGCTGATGCACGACGAGCACGGCACGCTCGTCATCGACGCCGGGCCTTTCCTCGCCGCGCACGACGTCATGGCCCTCTGGACGCGCGACGAGGAGATCGCCGCCGCCGTGGCGAAGGCGGACGCCGTCCGGCTCAACCTGACCATGCTCGACCCCGCGCCCGCCGCATTCTTCGAGTTTGGCGTGATGCCGTGGTCGACGGAGCCCGTGCCGGTGCCCGGCCGCTGGATGACGTTCTTCTCCGGCTTCGATCCGCAGGCGGGGGACACGAGCGGCGGCTATTACTCCGCGCTCACGCTCGTGGCCAGTAAACCGATGGCTGCGGTGAGGACGGCGCCGAAGCGGATCACCATCGTGACCGACGGCCTGTCGCCGCTGCCGGCGTTCGCGATGGCGCTCGTCCGCGCCCGGAAAGCGAAGCTGATATCGCCCTCCCCGACGAACGACGCCGCCGCGGCCCTCCGCATCGACCTCGGCGACGGCTACGCCGCCCAGATCCGCACGTCCACGTTCGATGGAGGACAGGCACTCATGCCTCTCCCCATCGTCGATGCGCCGTACGAGGAGATGAAGAATCCCGATCTCCCGTACCGCCTCCTGGCCGCGTTCCGCATTTGGAGCGTCATCCACTACTTCTACCCGTACAAGCATCTCATCGGCGACTGGGACGCCGTGCTGCGCGAATTCATCCCGCGCTTCGAAGAGGCCGGCGGCGCCGACGCCTACACCGGAGCGGTCCTGGAGATGACGGCGCACATCTATGACGGGCACGTCGGCGTCGGGCCGCTGCAGGCGATCGCGCACTTCTTCCCGCCGGCGACGGTGCCGTTCCAGATCCGCCGCGTCGAGAACGCCTACGCCGTCGTCGACAAGTACGACCCGACCGCGCCGGTGTCGATCGGCGACGTGGTCGTCAGCGTCGACGGCGAGCCGATCGAGGCGCGCATCCAGAAGCTGTGGAAGTACCTCACGGCGTCGACCGAGGAGGCGCGCCTGAACCGCGCCGCGCAGAACGCGCTGCGCGGAATGTCGGGATCGGCCGCGCGGCTCGACATCCGCGGCAAGGACGGCGTGACGCGCACCGTGGCCGTGCCGCGCATCACGGAGCTCGATTTCCCGGAGCCGAAGGAGCTGCCGTACCGCGCGCTCGACGGCAACATCGGCTACGTCGATCTGCGGCGCCTGACGAACGCGCAGGTCGACGCCATGTTCGACGCGCTGATGAAGACGAAGGCGCTGATCCTCGACATGCGCGGCTATCCGCGAGGGACGGCGTGGTCGATCGCGCCGCGCATCAACACGCGCAAGGCGGCGATCGGCGCGTCGTTCCGCCGGGCGCAGATCACCGGCGCGGCGGAGGAGGAGATGGCCGCGAGCGGGCTCTACTTCGATCAGGCCCTGCCGGCGACGACCAAGCCGCTCTACACCGGCAAGGTCGTCGTGCTGATCGACAGCCGCGCCATCAGCCAAGCCGAGCACTCCTGCCTCTTCTTCGAGCAGGCCGCGGGGGCGACGTTCGTCGGCACGCCCACCGCCGGCGCGAACGGCGACATCACGAACTTCTGGCTGCCGGGCGGACTGCTCGTGCGCTTCAGCGGACACGACGTGCGGCACGCCGACGGGCGGCAACTGCAGCGCGTCGGCATTCAGCCCGACATCAAAGTCGAGCCGACCATCGCCGGCCTGCAGGCGGGAAAGGACGAAGTGCTCGAGCGCGCCGTCGCGTACGTGAATGGGCAGTGAGTCGTACGGCGCGTTCGCATACGCGTACGACCAGGCGCTGGGGCGGCGGTTCTTCCGCGCCGTGCAGCGCCTTCTGGTGCAGTCGCTCGAGGAGCGGCCGCCGGCGGAGAAGACGCACCTCGACGTCGCCTGCGGCACCGGCTACGCCATGGAGCTCTTCGCCCGGCGCGGCTTCCGCAGCGTCGGCGTCGACCTCTCCGTGCCGATGCTGCGCATCGCCCGCACGCGCGTGCGGCGCCTCGTCTGCGCGGACATGCGCGCGCTGCCGCTGCGGCGGACGTTCGCGCGCATCACCTGTCTCTACGACAGCCTCAATCACCTCAAAGACCGCGGCGATCTCGTGGCTGCGTTTCGGGCCGTGCGCGCGCGCATGTCGGCCGAGTCGCTCTTTCTCTTCGACGTCAACCATCCGGACATCTACCCCGAGGTGTGGGGCTCGACGGAGCCGTTCGTCGCCAGCGGCGCGGATTACCGGCTGGAGATCGACACGATGTACCGCAAGCGCGAGCGCCTGGCGCACGCGCTCGTGAGCGGCTGGGCGAACGTGCGCGGGCGGCGCGTGGAGATCCGCGAGGAGCACGAGCAGCGGGCCTGGTCGAAGAGCGACCTCCGCGCGGCGCTGCGCGAGGGGGGGCTGGAGGTGGTCGACGTCGTGAATTTCGATCCCTACGACGAGCGCGACGCGCTGGAGGCGGAGACGGTCAAGCTGTTCTTTACGTGCCGTTTGGCGGAACATTCGCGGCGGCGGACGAGTTGATGACCGAGCAATGAAAGCGCCCTTCCACATCGGCAGCGTGCGGATCGATCCGCCGCTGGCGCTCGCGCCGATGGCCGAGGTCACGGACACGTACTACCGCTCGCTCATCAAAGAGCTCGGCGGGGTTGGGCTGGTCGTGTCGGAGTTTGTGTCGAGCGAGGGGCTGACGCGCCAGAACGACCGCAGCCATCAGATGCTCGCGTTCGCCGAGAGCGAGCGCCCCGTGGCCATCCAGATCTACGGCGGCGATCCCGACCGCATGGACGACGCCGCGGCCATCGTCGAGGAGCAGGGCGTCGACATCGTCGACATCAACATGGGCTGCCCGGTGAAGAAGATCGTCAGGAGCGGCGCCGGCTCGGCGATGCTCAAGGACTTCGACAAGGCCTCGCGCGTGGTCGAGAAGATCCGCCGCCGCGTGAAGATCCCGGTAACGGTGAAGGTGCGCAAGGGGTGGGAGAGCGACGACGTGCTGCCGCTGCTCAAGCGCTTCGAGGAGATCGGAGTGGCCTCGATCGCCATTCACGGCCGCACGCGCAACGAGGCCTACACCGGCGCGAGCGACTGGGGCTACATCGCCTACGTGAAGAGCGAGCTGGGCATCCCGGTGTTCGGCAACGGCGACGTGAAGACACCCGCCGACGCGATGCGCATGTTCGAGCAGACCGGCGTCGACGGGGTGATGATCGGCCGCGCCGCGCTGCACAATCCGTTCATCTTCCGCGATATCGCCATGGGCGGCGCGACCGACGAAGTCGACCGCCGCATCGACGCCATGCAGCGCTACCTCGCCAAGATCGACGGCGCGCCGCAGCCCGACAAGTGGAAGCTGCACAAAGCGCGCACGGTGATCGGCTGGTTCTCGAAGGGAATCGCGCACGGGAAGGACATCCGCCTGGGGCTGGCCGATATCGCGTGCGTGGGCGACGTGCAGCGGTTGTTGGATGCGGCGCGGGTGAAGCTTGCGGCGTGAGGGTTCTTAAGTTCTTAGGTTCTTAAGTTCTTAAGTTTGGCGTACGGGTAAACCTAAGAACCTAAGAACTCAAGAACCTAACAACCTAATCAATGCCCTTCCCCGACCACATCGCCCGCGTCTTCGACGACTTCGGCATTGCGGCCGATACGAAGGACGTGCTCTACGACCTCTACGTCGCGATGGGCGACGAGGCGCTGGAGGTGTTCGGCGACATCGCGGAGAAGGTCGACTCGCCGGCATCGCTGCGACCCGAGGATTGCGCGCCCATCCGCGCGCGCGTCGTGGAGCGCTATCTGCGGCGTAATCATCCACGCTGGGCCGACGGCATTCCGACGCCGAGTCTCTACCATCCGCGCGCGTTCGAGGGGCGCGTCTCCGGAGCGGCCATTCCGCTCGGCGATCTGCATCCCGAGGTCGCGGGGCTGCTCGAAGACGATCAGCGGGTGCCGGACGGAATCCTCGTGCAAGGGCGCAACGCGCACTTCGGCGGGCGGCAGGAGACGATCTCGTTCGACTTCGTGGCCTCGGATCTCGACGATGCCATCGCCATTGGATTGGCCGAGGGGCAGCAGCACACGCTGCCCGGTTCGGTGGGGGAGACCAGCGGCACGCTCGACGCGGCGAACGGCGTGGCGCTGATCTGGGAGATCCAGCCGAACGTCTACAAGCCCTCGGGCGAGCGCAACCGCGAGATCGCCCGCGTCTATCGCCGCCACCGCAACTGGCACATCGTCACGCTCGTGGCCGCGCTGCAGTGGCTGCGCAATCACGGCCTGAAGGTCTACGCCGTGCGCGGCGAGGCCCTCGCGGCGACGCACGAAGTCAATCCGGAGAAGCCGGTCTCCGACACGATCGTGGCGCTGCACAACCGCACCATCGAGCACGTCACCCGCGGCCTCGGCCTCCCCCTCGCTCCCGCCACGCGCGACGACGAGGTCGTGCTGCTCAACGCGAGCGCGATGAACGTGGGGCTGCACAAGCACGTCACGCTCTTCGGGGCGGCGGGCGCGGTGTGGCGGGTGGGCTAGAATCGTTCCATGGCCGCGCGGATCAAGGAGCAGGCGACGTACGAAGACGTGCTTCGCGCGCCGGAGAACATGGTCGCGGAGCTGATCGACGGGGAGCTCTACACGTGGCCGCGGCCGCGCGCCCGGCATGGCCATGCACAGTCAGTCATTCTCGCCGCGACCAACAGCACTCACGGCATCGGACGAAATCCCGGCGGCTGGTGGATCATCGGCGAACCCGAAGTGCACCTCGGGCCTCACGCCGTTGTGCCGGACATCGCTGGCTGGCGTCGCGAACGGATGCCGCAATTGCCGGACTCGCACATTTTCGACGTCGCGCCGGACTGGGTGTGTGAGATTCTCTCGCCTTCGACGGCACGCATCGATCGTGGGAAGAAGCTGGCCCACTACGCGCGGTATGGCGTCACGTGGGCGTGGTATGTCGATACGGACGCGCGGACGTTCGAGGTGATGCGCTCAGACGACGGCCGGTGGGCCATCGTGAACGTCTTCACCGAGTCCCAAGTCGTGCACGCCGAGCCATTCCCCGCCGCCGAGATCAATCTCGCGCTCGTCTGGGGCGCCGACCCAGAATAGCCGTTCGCAGCACGTCACCTGCGGCCTCGCCCGGGGCGGTGGGTGGGCTAGAATCGTTCCATGGCCGCGCGGATCAAGGAGCACGCCACGTACGAAGACGTGCTTCGCGCCCCCGAGAACATGGTCGCGGAGCTGATCGACGGGGAGCTCTACACGTGGCCGCGGCCGCGGGGAACGCACGGGAATGCGGCATCAGAGATCCTTGCGGTGATCCGCGGCGTTTACGGGATTGGCCGAGTTCCGGGCGGCTGGTGGATCATCGGCGAACCGGAGGTACATCTCGGTCCTCATGCAGTCGTGCCAGATGTCGGCGGATGGCGTCGCGAGCGAATGCCGGCCGTGCCGAAGTCGCATGTCTTCGATGTCGTACCGGACTGGACATGCGAAGTTTTGTCGCCCTCGA
Source organism: Thermoanaerobaculia bacterium (assembly GCA_036522835.1). Taxonomy (GTDB): domain Bacteria; phylum Acidobacteriota; class Thermoanaerobaculia; order Gp7-AA8; family Gp7-AA8; genus DATDFB01. The sequence continues at coordinate 13,739 of DATDFB010000289.1, forward strand.
CAGCCCGAGTCGACCGTGCGAAGAAACTGGCGACGTACGCCCGCTACGGTGTTTCGTGGGCGTGGTATATCGACACCGATGCGCGCACGTTCGAGGTGATGCGGCTGGATGACGGCAAATGGACGATCATTGACGTCTTCACCGGCGCCGGCATCGTGCATGCCGAGCCCTTTCCCGCCGCGACCGTTGATTTGACCCTTGTCTGGGGCGCCGACCCAGAATAGCCGCCCCCGCCCATCCGTTACCCACAACTCCATGAGCAGTGACGTCACGACCCCCCTCCGCCGCGTGGGGATGATCTCCCTCGGCTGCCCCAAGAATCTCGTCGATGCCGAGATCATGCTGGGGCAGTTGCGGCAGGAGTCCGAGGTCGAGATCACCAACGACCTCGACGAGGCCGACGTCGTCATCGTCAACACCTGCGGCTTCATCGACGCGGCGAAGCAGGAGTCGATCGACACCATCCTCGAAGTGGCCGAGCGGAAGGGGCGGGGGGTGGAGCGGCTGATCGTCTCCGGCTGCATGGTGCAGAAGTACCGCACCGATCTGCAGCAGGCCATTCCGGAGATCGACGCCTTCGTCGGGCTCGATCATCTGGAAAAGATCACCTCGGCGGTGACCGGCGTCGCCGGCGACGACGCGGCGCCGGTGCGGCGGAAGATGTCGGTGCGGCTGTACGAGGACCTGCCGCGTGTGCTGACGCACGGCACCGCGCACGCGTACCTCAAAGTCTCCGAGGGGTGCTCGAACCCGTGCACCTTCTGCGCGATCCCGCAGATGCGCGGGAAGTTTCGCTCGCGCTCCATCGCCTCGCTCGTGCGCGAGGCGCAGGCGCTCGAAGCGCAGGGCGTGAAGGAGCTCTGCCTCGTCGCGCAGGACACGACGCGCTACGGCGAAGACCTCGGCGTCGCGAACGGCCTCACCAGCCTTGTGCGCGCGCTGCTCGACGACACCGGCTTCCGCTGGATTCGCTTCTTGTACGCCTACCCCGGCTCGCTCGACTGGTCGCTCTTTGAGCTCATGGGCCGCGAGCCGCGCTTCGCGTCGTACTGCGACATCCCGCTCCAGCACGTCACCGCCAACGTCCTCGGGCGCATGCGCCGTCCCGGCTCGCCGCGCGAGTACCGCGACATGATCGCCAGGATGCGCGACCTCGCACCGGACATCACCCTGCGCACGACCTTCATCACCGGCCACCCCGGCGAGACGCCGCGCGACTTCGGCGAGTTGTACGACTTCGTCGAATGGGCGCGGTTCGACAACATGGGCGCGTTCGTCTACTCGCCCGAGGACCACACGCTGGCGGCGAGGATGGACGACACGCCGACGCGCAAGACCGCGGAGCGGCGCCGCGACAAGCTCATGGAGCTGCAGCAGAAGATCGCGCTGGCGCGCAACGAGGCGCGCGTCGGGCAGACCTTCGAGGCGCTCGTCACCGGCGTCTGCGAGGAGACCGAGCACCTGCTCGAAGGGCGCTTCGTCGGGCAGGCGCCGGAGATCGACGGCCGGCTCTTGATCAACGACGGCATCGAGCTCCTGCCGAAGGCGCTGCCGGCCTTCGCGCGCGTGGAGATCACCGACGCGCATCCGTACGACGTCGTCGGCAGCGTGGTCGCGTAGCGTCAGGGGAGCGGCCGCGGCGAGCTAGCGGGTGGAGGGGGAGGCGATCATTCGCAGATCGGATCGCACTGGAAGAAGTAGGTGTTCTTCGAGTACGTGCCGCAATTGTGACCGTAAGCGTCGTTGCCGCTGGTGATTCCCCACTCGTAGATCGTGCCGTCGCAGTCGACGGTATGTTCGCCGATCTGCTCCCAGTGGTAGTAGTTCTGGAACGGGGGACTGATCAGCGGCGGATCGGCGCACCAGACATCGTTCGGATCGGAGTTGCTGACCCAGGCCCAATACTCGGTGGTGCGGCCGTGAGGATAAAAGCAGGCAGCCTGCGCGGGCGGCACGTTGTTGACGCCCGTGAAGGCGACGAGCGTGAGCAAACCTGAGATGACGAGAGCTTTCTTGAGCAATCGAGCTCCTTTCTTACGGCCGACTCCCCTGACCGCTGCGGACATTAGTCCGTACTGTCACAGTTCTTTCGTGACTCCGGTCACGGCGCAACCTCGCCGGCCGCGTCGTCGCGTAAGATGCCGCGCATGAAGCGCGCGCTCTTCGCCCTCCTTCTCTTCGCCGCAACGACTGCCTCCGCCGATCTCGTCGACGACGTCGTCAAGGCCTACGGCGGCGCGGAGGCGTGGAACAAGGTGACGTCGTTCCGGCAGAGCGGCACCGTGTCGTCGCCGATGCGTCCCGCGCCGGGCGCGGTGACGCGGCTCTGGGCGCGCCCCGACAAGCTGACCTTCGAAGTGGTCTATCCGACGGGGAAGGAGACGCGCATCGTCGAGGGCGACCGCGGCACGCAGAACGGCAAGGAAGCGAGCGGCATGGGCCTCGCGGCCATGCGCCTGCAGGCGGCGCGGCTGGCGATTCCGCTGTTGCTGCTCGACCATCGCGCCGCCGTGAAAGCGGCCGATCGCACGCTCGAGGTGACGCTGGCGCCGGGGCTCACGGTGACGCTGGAGGTCGACGCGAAGACGAACCGCGTGATGCGCTCGGTGGGCAAAGGCGAGGGGATCGAGTTCGCCACGTCGTACGCGGACTGGAGGAGCGTCGACGGCCTGCTCTTCCCGTTCAGCGAGGAGAACTTCGCGAACGGCACGAAGACGGCCGTGACGACGCTCGAGAAGATCGAGATCAATCCGTAGGCTTCAGGTCCCTCGCCCCGCGTCAGCGGGGAGAGGGTGGCCGAAGGCCGGGTGAGGGGCTCGAGATGGGAAGCTTGCGCTCCTCATCCACCGCTTCGCGGCACCTTCTCCCCGCGAGCGGGGAGAAGGAACTTCGGGCTACTGCCGCGCGCACTGCAAATCATTACTGTGCGCCCCGCCCGCATCCACGCCCAGCACCTTCCCGAGGGTGCGCGCGATGTCGAGCGGCGACGACGTGCGCGTGCGGCACGGCTCGTCGCCGTGCACGATGCCTTTGCCCCAGAAGATGACCGGGACGCGCTGGTCGTCGGGCACGGGCTGGCCGTGCGTCGCGGCGATGCTCGACTTCCAGATGTAGCCGCGCTTCAGCGTCACCAGCACGTCGCCGGAGCGGTCGGCGCGGAACGATAAGCGCATGGCCTTCTTCTCCGCCGACTCGCCCGCTCCCTCGGGCAGCATCAGCTCCGAATTCGTGAAAGCGTCGCTCACCCCCTCGATCGTCTTCGCTGCGTCGCGCACGGCGCGCTTGAGCGCCTCCGCGTCCGCGTTCGGCGGGTACTGCAGGTAGAACGCCGGCTCCTCGAACCAGAAGATGGCGTTCTGCCCGACGATCGTCTCGATGGCCACGCGGCCCGGCGACTGCGCGTTGTTGAAGTCGACCACGCCGGCCGGCGCGGACGGGTCCTTGATCTTCGCGATGGACGGGATCGACTGGACGCCATGGTCGGCCGTCAACGCTACGGTGACGCCGTCGCCGAGGCCGCGGAGGAACGCGGCGATTTGGCGGTCGGTGCGCACCACCGCGTCGGCCGCTTCCCATGAGTCGGGGCCGAAGAAGTGGCCGAGGTAGTCATTGGAGGAGAGGCTGACGAAGAGAAGGTCGGGATGCGCGTCGGCGCCGAGCTTCTCGCGCTTGATGATCTGCCGCGCGAAGTCGAGCACGAGCTCGTTGCCGAACGGCGTCGACGTCAGCGCCTCGATGCTGCCGATCGGGTGATCGAACGACGTGCCGAGGCCGTAGCGGTCGCTCTTGAGATTGCGCAGCGATTCCGGATCGGTCACATGCGCGTTGCGTGTGCGCGGGTCGAGCGTCCACTTCGGATGCGCCTTCACGCGCGCGGCGAGCGTCTTGTTGAAGTCGCGCAGCAGCGGCTCGAGGCGGTGGCGGTAGTACGTCGTGGTGGTAAAGCCCGCCTTCGGCTCGAACCAGAACGCGCCCCACGCCTTCCGCCCGCCCATCAGAATCGCCGCGCGGTCCTTGAGCGAGACCGAGTAGACCTTCGACGCTCCGTCGTGCTCCTGCAGGCGGTCGCCCAGGCCGGCGGCGTCGAGGTTGAGCGGCGACATGCGGTTCGAGTCGCGCGTCTTCGCGCCGGCCGGCACCGTGAAGATCGGCTCGACGCGCGAATCTTCCGCGCAGTACATCGGCGCGTGCGCGGTGCGGTCGTACCAGTTGTTGCCGACGATGCCGCTCTCCGCCGGCGTGTGGCCGGTGCCGATCGAGGCGTGCCCCGGCCCGGTGAACGTCGTCGCGTAGGGATAGGCGGCGTCGACGAACCACGTCCCCTCGCGCTCGAGGCGTTTGAAGCCGTCGTCGCCGAGGACGTCGGCGAAGCGCGTCAGGTAATACGACGGAAACTGGTCGATGGAGATGACCACGACGAGCTTCGGCGGCGCGGCGGCGGAGGCGGCGGCAAGAAAAAAGAGGAGGGCGAATGCGCGCTTCATGGCGCGCGAGAGCATAGCCGATCGGTAGGGGCGCACAGCGTGCGCCCGGCGGCCGACGGCGCACGCTGTGCGCCCCTACGAATGAAGAGGGCCACCTTGCGGTGGCCCTCTTCGTCAAAGCGTGTGGCGAGGCTCAGAAGTTCACGCGCAGGCCGAGGCGTCCCTGCCAGCGCGAGGCGATGTTCCCGGTCGAGTACTGATTGCCCGGGGTCAGGCGGCCGGCGGCGGTCTCGCGGTACACCGGCTTGTTCGTGGTCGGGTCGATCCCCGAGAAGGTCACGGCGTTGTACGTCTGATTGGTGACGAACCGCTCCACGCCGAACTCGCGGTCCATGAGGTTGAGGAGGTTCAGGATGTCGGCCTGAACGAGCACGCGGAAGCGGTTCACCGGCGGGAGGCCGAGCTCGTAGTGGAAGTCGAGGCGGCGGGTCCACGGCTGATAGATGGAGTTGCGCTTCGGCGTGGTCCCGGCCGCGTTGCCAAGGCCGACGGAGTCGAGGAAGTTCGTGAAGAGGCTGTTGTTGAGCGCGTTCTGCGTCACGCCGGCCGAGGTCCGGCAGGGCGCGGCCGCGGTGGGCGCGCCGTTCGAGGTCGACGGGCAGAGGATGAAGTCGGTCGGGATATAGAGCAGGTCGTTGTTGCCCGAACCGTCCCTGTTCGGATCGCCGCCCATGATCAGCGAGTACGGCTGGCCCGACTGCGCGGTGAAGAACGCGCCGAAGCTGTGCGTGAGGGGACCGGTGACCAGGTTGTACGTGGTGGAGAAGCTGAAGCGGTGCTTGACCTGATACGAGGAGGTCGAGAGCTCGGGATTGAAGATGTCGCCGCGGTTGATGAAGCCGAACTGCCATTGCGAGCTGGCCGTGCTGGAGTTCCCTTCACCGATCGACTTGGCGTTCTGGTGCGCGTAGGTGCCGTTGAAGGTGAGGTTGCGGTAGGACTTGTTGAGCACCAGCGACTCCATGGTCTCGTTGCCCTTGGAGGTGTTGGTGAGGAAGTAGGCGTTGCCGATGCTCGAGGAGATCGAGGCGTAGGTCGGCCGGCCGTCGAGCACGCTCGTCCCGGTCTGCGTCTTGTTCACGTTCTCGTAGAAGATGTCTTCCTGGTTCTTCGACCAGAGCACTTCGGCGCTGGCGCGAATGCCCCAGAACAGCTCGCGGTCGTAGCCGAGCGTGGCCCGGAGGACGCGCGGGAAGCGGAAGTCCGGATCGGAGAGGGCGATGTCCTGCACCGCTCCCGAGCCGAGGTTGCGGGGCTGGGTGTTCGGGTCGGGATTGAACGCCGGCGGCGTGCAGGCCGTGGCGATGCAGCCGAGGAGCTGCTGCTCGATGCCCGTGTTGCCGTAGTTGTTCGAGATCCAGACGAAGGGCGTGCGGCCCTGGAAGACGCCGATGCCGCCGCGGAGCTGCTGCTTGCCGGCGTTGCCGATGTCCCAGTTGAATCCGACGCGCGGCTCGAAGGTGACGCTCGTGGACGGAACCGCCGAGGTGGAGAAGCCGATGGCGCTCTGCACCGCGGGGTTGAACGACGGCGTCGTATTGAACTGCGGCTTGTCCGCGCGCAGGCCGAAGGTCAGGTTCACGCCGGGAAGGACCTGGAACTGATCCGACGCGTAGAGGCTGTACTGCGCGGCGTGGAAGGCCGTCGGACGGCGCGGATCGGCTCCGGTGGCGAAGCCGATGCGGTAGATGTCCGGCGTGCCGGCCTGCAGGGCCGCGAAGTTGGCGAAGTGGTAGTAGCCGTAGAAGTCCTGGATGAAGAGGTTGCTGAAGCTGAAGCGCTCGTTGTGCGTGCCGAGCGTGAGGGTGTGCTTCCCGCGAGTCATGGTGAAGTCGTCGGTGAACTCGTTGATGTTCTGATTCAACGCGTTCGCGCCGGAGAAGCGCTCCGTGCCGAGCTGCATGACGCTGTTGCGCTCACCGCCCGAGCCGGCCGGCGGGCCGATCTCCACGGTCGGGAAGATCACCGGCGTCTCGCGGTTCTCGCGGACCCGGGTGATGTTGATGCGGCCCTCGTTGAACATGTTCGAGGAGACGACGCTGTTCACCTGCAGGACCGTCGAATTCGTCTTGCTCGGGAACTGGTAGATGTTGGTCGGGAAGTACCAGCGCGTGGTCGTGCGCGTGAAGCTCGACGGCTGGTTGTCCTGATTGGCGTTGACGTAGTTGTGGCGCAGGCTCAGATTGGTGGAATTGCCCACGTTCGAATCGAGCTTGCCCAGGAACAGCCGGCTCTTGGTGTTGATCACCAGGTCGCCCAGTCCGCCCGGATCGTAGCCGTACTTGCTGATCATGAAGTCGCGCACGGCCGCGGCGTCGGGGTTGAGGTTGTTGTAGATGGTGCCGGTCGAGCCGTCGGCGGAGGTGCCGTTCGGGTCGTTGCGGTTGTTCGTCTCGCCGCTGAAGAAGTAGAAAAGCTTGTCTTTCATCAGCGGTCCGCCGACGCGGCCGCCCCACTGCGTCTGCTTGAAGTTCCCGACTTTGACGTTGCTCGGGCCGACGCCGACGTAGTTCGGATTGCGCTTCGTGCCGAACACGGAGCCCTCGAGGGAGTTCGTTCCGGAGCGGGTCACGGCGTTGATGCCGCCGCCGGTGAAGCCGCCCTGCCGCACGTCGTACGGCGAGACCGCCACCTGGATCTGCGAGATGGCGTCAAGGGAGAACGGCTGCGTGCCCGACCCGCCGCCGGGGGTGCCCGACGCGGAGAGGCCGAACAGGTCGTTGTTCACCGCGCCGTCGAGCTGGATGGTGTTGTAGCGGTTGTTGCGGCCGGCGATGTTCATGAACGTGCCGTCGCCGGTGAGGCTGGTGACGACGTACGGGTTCGTCCGCGCGAAGTCCTGCAGCTGACGGTTCACCGTCGGAAGGGTCTCGATTTCCCTCGTCGAGACCGACGAGGTCGAGCCCGTGTGGTTCGGGTTGATGATCTCGTCCTGCTTGGCGGTGACGGTCACGGTCTCCGACACCGCCGCGAGCTTCATGCGCACCGGCACCTCGGAGCTTTCGCCGAGGGCCACCTGCACCCCTCTCACCTCGCTCGGCTTGAATCCCTCCAGCGATCCGGTGACCTGGTAGGGGCCGCCGACGCGGACGTTCGGGATGGTGAACCGGCCATTCGCACCCGACACGGTCTGGTAGCGAGTTCCGGTGGGAGTGTGGACTGCTTCAACCGTCACGCCCGGAAGCGCGGAGTTGTCAGCGTCCGATACGACCGTACCGGCGATCGTGCCGGTGGTGACCTGCGCGAAGAGCGGTGTGGTGGCGAAGACCAACGCACACACGACCAGCGCGAGGCCGAACACGTTACAACGGCGAACGAACATACAAGCCTCCTGGATTTATGAGCTGTCGGGATGGGACAGCGGACCGTTTTGCGATGCGCTACCTTAGCGTAGTCGGACGCGCTGGACAAGCTAGTTCGTGTGAAAAAAACGGACGAGACGCGTGATTCGGAAAACCGGATGACGGCGACGGAAATTTGGAGTGAGCGGCGGCGTGGCCGCCGCACTCCACGTCAGAAGCTCTTGAGGAAGGCCTCGTTCGTCGAAAACTTCTGCAGCCGCTCCAAGAGCATCTTCATCGCGTTCATCGGATCCGTCCCGGCCAGGGCGCGCCGCAGCGTGTGCACCTTCGGCAGCACCGTCGGCGGGAGGAGCTTCTCCTCCTTGCGCGTTCCGGTCTGGGCGATGTTGATGGCGGGGAAGATGCGGCGCTCGAAGAGGCCGCGGTCGAGGACGATCTCCGTGTTGCCCGTGCCCTTGAACTCCTGGAAGATCACTTCGTCCATGCGCGAGCCGGTGTCGACCAGCGCCGTGGCCACGATGGTGAGCGATCCCCAATCCTCGGCGTTGCGCGCCGCGCCGAAAAAGCGCCGCGGCTTCTCCATCGTCCGCGCGTCGATGCCGCCGGAGAGGATTTTGCCGGAGCCGCGCTGCTCGTTGTTGTACGCGCGGGACATGCGCGTGATGGAGTCGCAGAGGATCACGACGTCCTTCTTCATCTCCACCAGACGCCGCGCGCGCTCGAGCACGACCTCGGCGATGAGGATGTGATTCTCGGCCGTCTCGTCGGAGCTCGAGGCGATGACTTCGCCGTTCTCCACGGAGCGCCGGAAGTCGGTGACCTCCTCGGGGCGCTCATCGACGAGGAGCACGATGAGCAGCACGTCCGGATGATTGCGGTTGATCCCGTGGGCGATGTCTTTGAGCAGCGTCGTCTTTCCCGCCTTCGGCGGCGCGACGACGAGGCAGCGCTGCCCCATGCCGATCGGCGAGAGGAGATCGAGCACGCGCGTGGTCAGCCGCTCCGACTCCGTCTCCAGCTTGAACATCTGGTTCGGATCGATGGAGATGAGCTCGGAGAAGGGACGGCGCGACTCGCGGTACTCCTCGATCGGCATCCCTTCGATCTGATCGAGAGCGACGAACTCGAGGTTGTTCCCGGCGCGGCGGGCGCTGCCGCTGAGCATCAGTCCCTGCTGGAGGTGGAGCTTCTCCACCGTGGAGCGGGGGACGATGGCGTCGGTCTGCTGGGGGACGTAGTTGTTGGAGGGTTGGACGAGGAGGCCGGTGCCGTTGGGCTTGACCCAGAGGACGCCGCTGACCGGCATCGTCTCGCCGGCGGGAAGATCGATCGGAAGCGGCGTCTCCGGAGCCATCGCTCCGCCGCCCCCGCCCCCGCCGCCATGGCGCCGACTTCGCGAGCGGCGGCGCCGCCGTCTGCCTCCGCCCCCTCCACCAAATTGCTGATCGTTTCCTGGTTGTGGCATTCCGTTCCCGTTGTTGTTCTGCGGTTGCGCGTCGCCGTCTGCGGCGCCGCTATGCGTACGCCGTCTGCGGCGGCGCCGCTTCCGCGGTTCACGATTCTCAGGTGTCATGCGGTACTCGAAAACCCTAGGGTTTGCTTCACCTTCGGGGGAAACCGGCGATCGGGGCGGAGAATCAATCTCGTTACGCCCGCTCTATTGTTCTTTCAGGATCGCCGCACGCAGGTGCCGGCGTAGTATGCGAAACCGAAAGGGCAGCGTCAAGCATAGTTTTGTGCCAAAATATCGCCCATTCCTCGTGAGCCCTAACCTACATGCCTGAAAACATTCTCGTTGTCGAGTACGAGCCTCGCTATACCGACCGCGTGAGGCAGGCTCTGGCCGGCCAGCCGTTCACACCGTTCTTTGCCAAGGACGGCGAGGAAGCGCTGCGCGCGATCGAGGGGGACACTCCGCGGCTCATCGTCCTCTCCTCCGTTGTTCCGAAAGTGAGCACTCCGGAGCTGATCCGCGCCATCCGCAACCGCAACACGCTTGCCACGACGCCGATTCTCCTCACCGTCTCCGGCTACAACGGCAAGAGCCCGAAGCAGGATGCGGTGCGCATGGGCGCCTCCGACATCCTTCCCAAGCCATACAGCGAGAGCGAGTTCCTCGGCAAAGTGCAGCAGATGCTCGGCGTCAAGGCCTCCTCGCCGGCCACCGGCGCCGGCCTCACCTCGAACGAAATCTTCGGCGACCTTCTCGAAGAGGGGGCGCCGAGCGGAGCCAGGAAAACAGCGATGAAGCCGACGGACGACGTAGACAAGATGGTGGCCGATACGCTTTCGGGCCTGAGGCCGCAGAAGAAAACGACCGCGGGAACGACGGCGACGCCGGCACCGCCACTGCCCGCGCCGGCCGCACCGCCGCAGCCCGTCCAGCAACCCGCCCCGACGAAGCCGACGGTCGAAACGCCGCGTC
>DATDFB010000290.1:0-43889 GCA_036522835.1 Thermoanaerobaculia bacterium
GATGGCCGCGGCCACCAAGCGTCCGGGACATGTGCTCGCGCTCCACTTCTTCAACCCCGTGCCGCTGATGAAGCTCGTCGAAGTGGTGAAGACGATCCTCACCAGCGAGGAGTCGTTCAACACCGCATTCGAATTCGCGAAGTCACTCGGCAAAGAGCCGGTGAGCTGTCGCGACAACTCCGGCTTCATCGTCAATCGTCTGCTCGTCCCCTACATCCTCGACGCGATCCGCGCGTACGAGGAAGGCGTCGGCTCGATCGAGGACATCGACAAAGCGATGCAGCTCGGCTGCGGCTACCCGATGGGACCGTTCACGCTCCTCGACTTCGTCGGCCTCGACACCACGTACTACATCACCGACGTGATGTTCGAGGAGTACCGCGAGAAGCGCTTCGCCTCCCCGGCGCTGCTCAAGAAGATGGTGCTGGCGGGCCGCTACGGCCGCAAATCGGGCGGCGGCTTCTACGACTACGCGTCCGGCAAGCCGGTGCCGTTCGACAGGAGATGACGATGGATTACGAGAACGTCAGAGTCGAAGTAGCCGGCGGCATTCTGCGCCTCACCATCGACCGCCCGAAGGTGCTGAACGCGCTGAACGCGGCGACGGTGCAGGAGCTTCACCGCGTCTTCCAGATGGCGCGCGACGACGACGGTGTCCGCGCCGTGATCGTCACCGGCGCGGGCGAAAAAGCGTTCGTGGCCGGCGCGGACATCAACGAGCTGGCCGCGCAGACGCCGATCAGCGGCAAGGAGACGTCGGCGCGCGGACAGAACGTGTTCAATTTCATCGAGCGCTTCCCCAAGCCGGTGATCGCCGCGATCAACGGCTTCGCCCTGGGCGGCGGCTGCGAGCTGGCGCTGGCCTGCCACATCCGCATCGCCTCGGAGAACGCACAGCTCGGACTGCCCGAGGTGACGCTGGGGATCATTCCGGGGTACGGCGGAACGCAGCGGCTGACGCGCCTCCTCGGCAAAGGGCGCGCGCTGGAGCTCATTTGCAGCGGCGAGCGCGTGAAGGCCGACGAAGCGGCGCGCATCGGGCTCGTGAACCGCGTCGTGCCGCTCGATCAACTGCTGCCGGCGTGCGAAGAGCTGGCGAAGAAGATCGCTTCGCGCGCGCCGCTGGCCATCCGCGCGGCGATCGAGGCCGTCGTCATCGGCAGCGAGATGCCGAGCGAGGAGGGACAGCTCCTCGAGGCCACGCTCTTCGGCCTGCTGTGCGCGACGGAGGACACGAACGAAGGGATGCGCGCGTTCCTGGAGAAGCGGGCGGCGAATTTCGTTGGGAAATAGGTGACGGGTCACGGGTCACAGGTGACAGGTGCGGCATTGCGACCGGCTCGACACCTGTGACCCGTCACCTGTCACCCGTCACCTGATCATGCCCACCATCACCATCGAGACCCGCATCGCCGCGCCGATCGAAGCCGTCTTCGATCTGGCCCGCGACGTCGGCGCGCACGCGGCGTCGTCGGCGTTCACGGGCGAGCGCGTGGTCGCGCCGGGGCGCACGGAGGGCCTGCTCGAGCTCGGCGATCTTCTGACCTTCGAAGGCCGTCACCTCGGCGTGCGGCAGCGCATCACCGTGCGCATCACGGAGATGGACCCGCCGCGGCGCTACGTCGACGAAGGCGTCCGCACCGCGCTGCGCGGGCTGCACCACCTGCACGAGTTTTGGGAGGATGGCGTCCCTCACCCCGTCCCTCTCCCCGCGAGCGGGGAGAGGGTGGCCGAAGGCCGGGTGAGGGGCACGGTCATGCGCGACGTCGTCACGTGGCGCTCGCCCCTCGGCATCCTCGGCCGTATCGCCGACGCCCTCTTCGTCACGCGGCACATGCGCTGGTTCGTCACCGAAAAGCAACGCCGATTGAAAGCGATGATCGAGGATCGAGATTCGTACATAGTCTCGTGACCTCGTTCCTCCTCGCCCTCGTCTTCACCACGCACTTCCCCACGGTGGGGGCGCCGCGCCCCGACGCGCTGCTGGTCTCGCCGGCCGACGCGAACATCGTCTACGAAGTCGCGCACGGCGAGCTTTACCGCTCCACGGACGGCGGCGCCACGTTCGCGGCGCGGAGCGACGTCGACTCATACCTCGCTGTCGATCCGGTCGATCCGAACCTGCTCTACGACACCGCGCAGGGGTTTGTGCGGCGCTCCGAGGACGGCGGCGCGACCTGGACGACGCACAGCGACGGCTTTCCGAGCTTCACGCCGACTCCGAGGCAGCTTGTCGTCACGCCCAAGCGGACCCTCTTCGTGGCCAGCACCTGCTACCGCGATCACACCGGCGGCGGCGTGTTCCGCTCCGACGATCGCGCGCAGTCGTGGAGCGGCAATCTCGTGCCGCCGGGTCTCTGCGTCGGCGGCATGGGCGTCGATCCGCTGACCGAGAAGGTCTACCCTTTCTATCAATACGAGATCATCCCGTCGACCGGAACGTTTCCGGGCGCCATCGCCGGCAGCCCGCGGAATCCCGACGTGCGCTACGCCGTCGGCCTCGTCGTTCACGGCATCAACGACAGCGAGGCCGCCGTCCTGATCAGCACGGACGAAGGGAAATCGTGGCAGCGGGCCGCGGCTGACGGGACGCCGCGCGATCTCGCCCTCGACGAGGAGAGCGGGCGCGTCTTCCTCATCACCACGACCGGACTGTTCGTCAGCGACGATCGAACGGCGTCGTGGCAGCGCGTCGCCGGCGCTCCGGACGATGCGCGCCGCATCATCATCGCCCCTCCCTTTCTTTACCTCCGTGCGGCGGCGGGGAGCTACCGTGCGCCGCTGACGAACCTCGGATCGTTCATGCCGCTCGGTTCCTTGCCGGGCGACGCGCCGAAGGTCGTCGGACTGGCGGTCGATCCGAACCGCAGCGGAACTCTCTACGCGGTCGGTCCCGCTGCGTGGCGAAGCAGCGACAGCGGAGCGCGTTGGGAGGCGATCGGCGGCGATGGAAAGACGACGCTCCTCCAACCCGCCGTCGACGGCGCCGGAGATCTCTACGCGCTCGGCAGCGCGCCGGGGGTGAGGGCGCTGTGGCACTACGCGGCGGCGACCGGCTCTTGGGAGACGCTGCCGCTGGAGTTCGGCATCGTGTTCCGGCTCGTGGCCAGTCCGCTGCGCCGCGGTGTCCTCTATGCCGCGGGCGTGAGCGGCCTCTTTGTTTCGTACGACGGCGGCCACGGATGGCATCAGGTCCCCGAGATTGCCGCATCGGACATCGCTGTCGATCCGACGCGAGCCGATGTGGTTTATGCCGGCGGGACGGCAGGCCTCTTCGTCTCGACCGATGGAGGAACGTCGTGGCGCCGGCTCGACGCCCTCAGGACCAATCGCGTCGTCGTGGCGCCGTCGCGTCCATCCACGCTCTACCGCACCGCTCCCGATCCGCTTTGGCCGTACAACGCTCCCAATTTTCAGCGGAGCGACGACGGCGGCAACACGTGGCGAACGCTTCGCAATGCCCCCTACGACCGCGCCATCGCCGTCGACCCTCTCGACGAAGACTCCGTCTGGCTCGACGCGCTGTTGCATTCGACCGACGGAGGAAAAACGTGGAGCTCGGAGCTCGGCGGGCTTTCCGAAAAAGCCATCGCAGGCTATGTCATCGATCGCGACGGCACACACATTCACGTTTATCTCGATCCGACGTATGCGACCGGCGAGTTCGATGCCGTGCTGCGCGTGGTGCGACGCCGCGCCGCCCGCAAATGATCCCTCATGACCCCATTCCTACTCGCTCTCGTCTTCACCACGCACTTCCCCTCTACGACACCCGCGGCGATGGCGGTTCGCGCGAACGTCGTCTACGCCGTCGCGAACGGCACGCTCTACCGCTCCGGTGACGGCGGCGCCACGTTTGCGGCGCAGAGCAGCGGCGTCGGCCAGATCGCCGTCGATCCGGAGAACGCCGGCATCGTCTACGAGTCCCTCGGCACGCGCGTGCGCCGCTCGATGGACGGCGGCGCGACGTGGACCTCGATCGCGAACGGCCGGCGACGGGACGGCTCTTCGCCGCCACGTCGAACGGCCTCTTCATGAATCCGACCGGCGGACCGTATTGGATCCCGCTCCTCGCCGCGCCGTCGACGAACGTCGCCATCGGCGGCGGCTTTCTCTACGTCAACACCTCGCGCGGCATGCTCCGCGCACCGCTCGAGACGCTCGCGCCGTTCACCGCCTTGGGACCCCTGCCCGGTGCGCCGGCAGCAGTTGGCAAACGAGCGACGCTGTGCCGTTCGACGACGTCGACGAGCTGTTCATCGCCAACGGAGCGTTCTACGCGATCAAAGCGGCGCGCTGCTGAAGTCGATCGACGGCAAAGCATGGACGCAGATCCTCGCCGGCGTGCGTGCCTTTGCCGGCACCGCGCGCGGCCTTCTCGTCAGCCTCGACGGCGGCGACGGCCGGCACCTTCATCTCCTGGCCGGCGGCCGGATGTGGAGTGCGCCGGCCATGCCGGCGCTGTCAGAGCGGCGGCATGGCCGCCGCACTCCACATCGCCGGGTCGCCGCGCCGCGCTACTTCCCTTCGATGAACGACACGATGTCGTTCGACAGCGCCTCCAGCGACGGCCGGTACAGATACATCATGTGCCCGCCGTCGTAGGTCTTGATCGTCATCCGCTTCGTGTCGATGCCGCTGTGCTCGAGCATGTAGCGCGTGGCGAAGTACGACGTCGTCAGGTCGTCGTAGCCGGCCGCGGCGAACACGCGCAGGGCCTCGTTGTCCTTCGTCCCCTGCGCCAGATTTCCGGTCACGTCGACGAAGCCGGAGAACGCGCCGCGGCGGTTCGCGGGGCGCTTCCACTTCTGATTGGCCTCGCCGCTCTGCGGGTGGTACGGCTTCGTCCAGTCCACGCCGAGGTCGTTCTTGAGATACCCCTGGAACGTGGAGATGTAGATCGGACCGGTCTTGGCGCTGAACGGATCGCTGTCCGGAAACTCGGCCACGAGGTCGAGCTCGTCCTGCGCGTAGCGGCCGTCCAGGAGGCCGATCGACTTGCCCTCGTCGCGCAGCAGCTCCTTGATGAAGCGGATGGCGTAGACGCGCAGGTCGCTGCGGACGATGTACTCCTTCGACACGCCGATGTAGCGGTGCATCTGCTCGGCGATGCGGTCCTTGTCCGCCTTCGAAAGCTTGTCGCCCTGGAAGAGCGCCGCGAGGTACTCCGTGCCGGCGAACTTCTCGACGTCGCGCAGGAAGGTCTCGCGGTCCTTCCACTGCTCCTGGTTCGGAACCTTGTGGTGGTAGTACGCGGAGGCGGCCAGCGCGGGAAGGTGCGTGGCGTAGGTGAGGTCGTTGCCCTGCACGACGAACGGCAGCGTGCCCATGTTGATCGCCGGCGAGATCAGGATGACGCCGTTCAGGCCGACGTTCATGTTGCCCTGCAGGCGCGGCACGAGCATGGACGAGCGGATGCCGCCGTAGCTCTCGCCGAGGATGTATTTGGGGGAGTTCCAGCGGTCGTGCTGGGTGATGAAGGTGCGGATGAACTCCGCCACCGAGTCGGCGTCCTCGTCGTAGCCCCAGAAGTCTTCGTTCTTCTTGTCGCCCATGGCGTGGCTGTAGCCGGTGCCGACGGGATCGACGAAGACGAGGTCGGTGGCGCGGAGGATGGTGCTGGCGTTGTCGCGCAGCTTGTACGGTGGCGCGCCCGGGTCCTTGGCGTCGCTCGGGATGTCGATGATGCGCGGCCCGACCAGGCCGAAGTGCAGCCACACCGAGGCGGAGCCGGGACCGCCGTTGAAGATGAACGCGACGGGGCGGTCCTCGGCATGAGCGACGCCGTCCTTCGTGTAGGCGATGGTGAAGAAGCTCGCGGTGTTCTTGCCGTCGCCGTCCTTGAGGAAGATCTCCTCGGCGGTGGTGGTGTAGGCGAAGTCGTTGCCGTTGATCTTGATCTTGTGCTGCTTGACGAACTTGGCCGGCTCGGGCGGCTTCTCCGCCGCGGCGGCGGCCGGCTTGGCGTCCTTGCCCGCGTCTTTCTTCGGCTCGTCCGCGGCAAAAAGCGAACAGGCGGCCAGCATGGCCGCCGCGAAAACGAATCGTCTCACGAATGGCTCCTTCCGAACGATGTTGCGGCACTATACGCGGAGGAGTCGGAAAGGTTAGGTCAATGATCCTTTACGAAGTGGCGCCGACGACGACGTACTCCGCGAACGCTGTCGACTCCGGAATCGGCAGACCATCTTCACGAAGCCCTTCGATGTGCATCTGAATCGCTTCGTACATCGTTTTTTCGGTTTCTTCCCGGGTCGGACCAGTGGCCACGCAACCAGGAAGGTCCGGCGAATACGCGGAGTAGTTCTCGCCCGCTTCTTCGATGATGATGAGGAATCGGTGCACGTTCATTTCAGCCCCGCTTGTTTGAGGATGCTGTTCATCGTTCCGGGAGCAAGATCGTCGCTCGGTTTGCCTGCAATCGTAACGCGGCCGGTTTTCGTCGGATGCTTGAACTGCCGATGGCTTCCGGTCGAGCTCACTTGATACCAGCCGTCGCTCTCGACGATCCGAATCGCCTCCCGAACCTTCGTCGGCACTGCGGCATTCTAGGCGTCTGCTTTCGTTCCCGTCGAATGAATGCGGCCCGCGATCGCACTCATCTGTCCCCCAGGCGAGACTCATCCGATCGCTCAATCGCACTCACCGTCTCCCGGATGGGATTCATCCGATTCGCCGATCGGATTGACTGTCCTCTGGACGGGATTCATCCGATCGCGCGATCGCACTCACCGTCTCCCGGGATGGGATTCATCCGATCCGGGGATGGGATTGACTCTCCTCCGGCTGGGATGCATCCGATCGGGCAATCGCATTCATCCGATTCGCGGATCACGTGAGTGCGACCGCGCGTCGCATTCACGCGTGCGGCGTTACGGAATCGTCACGACGTTTGCCGCATGCGTCCCGTATCCCACCGCGTGACTCCGCTCCTGGCGCCCCTGGTTCTCTCCGCTCTCACCTTCACCACGCACTTTCCACTCACTCGCGGCACGCCGAGCTACACCGTTGCGAACGGCACGGTCTACGCTGTGAACCGCGGCGTGCTGTATCGCTCCGGTGACGGCGGCGCTTCGTTCGACGAACGCGGCAGCGTGGACGGCGCAGCCGTCGTCGTCGATCCCGACGGCATCCTCTACGACGTGGCTGGGCTGCGGCGCTCCGACGACCGCGGCGCCACGTGGAAGCGCTTCGGCAGCGATACCGCGTCCGGCGTCCGGCTGGCGATCAATCCCGTGAATCCGGCGGAGATCCGCCTCTTCGGCTTTTGCTCGTCGTTTCATCCCGAAAGGGCCGGCGTCTTCGTCTCGTACGATCGCGGCGACACGTGGCAGCACGAGACGAGCGACTGCACGTTCGACATCGCCATCGATCCGATGCCGCCGCACGCGATGTACCGCTCGCTCCTCATGAACAACGGCCTCGGGCTGCCGACGCGGCAGATCGTCAGCGGCGCCGTTGCGCGCTACGGACTGACCACGGTCGCCATGAACGCCATCCTCATCAGCACGGACGGCGGCACGACCTGGGACACGCACGACGTCGGCGAGCGCGTCGCGCAGCTGGCGCTCGACGGCAACCGTCTCTTCGCCGCGCGTGCCTCCGGGCTGTACCTCAGTACTGACGGCGCGCAGACGTGGCAGAAACTCGTCGACGGCGCCGTCATGAGCGTCGTCATCGACGGCGATCGCCTCTACATCTCGACGCCGCGCGGCTTCCTCCACGCGCCGCTGGCCACGCTCGCTTCGTTCACGCCCGTGGCCGAGCTCCCGCCGGTGCCGATGGCCGTGCACGGCCTCGCTGCCGATCCGCACGCGCCACGCCTCTACGCCACGGCGGAGGAGGGCCTCTGGCGCAGCGACGACGGCGGCGAGCATTGGCGGTCGATCAACGGCGACGACACCACGGAGCGCGGTGCCATCGCGGTCGACGGCGCCGGCGACGTCTACGCCTTCGACTACACGACCGTCGGCATCGACCAGCGTGCCACTCTCTTTCACTACGACGGGACGAAGTCCGAGCGCTTCGTCACCGACATCGAGCTGCACCCGGACCGCAGCCTCTGGGCCGATCCGCACCGCCGCGGCGTCCTCTACACCATCAAGAACGCCCTCCTCTACACCTCGCACGACGGCGGCCACACCTGGACCCTCGTGGCATCGCTCAACGACGGCACGAAGTGGATTTTCGTCGCCTCCGTGACGTTTCGGCCGGACGACGTCATCGACGCTGCGACCGACGCCGGCATTTATCGCTCCCTCGACGGCGGCGCCACGTGGTCCCTCTTCAAAGGCACACCGCCCAGCGGCCCCTCCCTCTGGATGAGCCGCGGCCGCGACCTCTACCACTCCACCGACGGCGGCAGGACGTGGGACTTCGAAGCCACCCTCCCCGCCGCCATCCGCGCCATCGTCGTCGACGACGAGCGCATCCACGTCGTCGTCGACGGCGCACCGGGCGAGTACGACGCGGTCATCCGTCACGAGCGCCGCCGCGCAGCACGGAGGTAACATGGGCGTCGAATGCCCGTGAACGAAGACCCTGAATCGCTGATCTACGACTGGAACGTTGCCGGCGAGAAGCCGGCGCGCCCGTCGACGAAGAAGATCGACTTCGACGACGAGACGCTGCGCGACGGCTTGCAGTCGCCCTCCGTCACCGATCCCTCGCTCGACGACAAGATCCGCATCCTCCACTTCATGAACGCCGTCGGCGTCGACAACGCGGACATCGGCCTCCCCGGCGCGGGGCCGCACGTGCAGCGCACCGTCGAGCGGCTGGCGCGCGAGATCGTCGAGCAGAAGCTCTCCGTCGCGCCGAGCGCCGCGGGGCGCACGCACGAGGCCGACGTCAAGCCGATCATCGACATCGCCCAACGCGTCGGCATCCCCATCGAGGCCGATCTCTTCATCGGCTCCTCGCCCATCCGGCAGCTCGCCGAGGAGTGGGACTTCGACTGGATGGTCCAGCAGTCGGCGAACGTCGTGAAGTTCGCCACGGACAACGGAATCCCGGTCATGTACGTCACCGAGGACACCATTCGGGCGAAGCCGGAAGAGGTGGAGACGCTCTACACCGCGGCGATGGACGCGGGCGCGGTGCGCATCTGCGTTTGCGACACCGTCGGCCACGCCACGCCGTGGGGTGCGCGCAATCTGATCCGCTTCGTCGTCAAGCTGCGCGACCGCGTGAATCCGAACGTCAAGGTCGACTGGCACGGCCACCAGGACCGGGGCCTGGGCGTGCTCAACTCCATCGCCGCGATCGAAGCCGGCGCCGACCGCGTCCACGGCTGCGCGCTGGGCATCGGCGAGCGCGTCGGCAACACGCCCATCGATCTCCTGATGGTCAACCTCAAGCTGATGGGATGGATCGAAAACGATCTGTCACAGCTTGGCGAATATGTTCGCTTCGTCTCCGGCGTCACGCACGTGCCGCTGCCCGACCAATATCCTGTCTTTGGCCGCGATGCGTTCCGCACCGGCACGGGCGTGCACGCCGCGGCCATCATCAAAGCCCGCAAGAAGGGAAGCGAGTGGCTTGCGGACCGCGTTTACTCCGGAGTTCCCGCGGGATGGTTCGGCCTGGAACAGATCATTGAAGTCGGCCCGATGAGCGGCCTGTCCAACGTCATCTATTGGCTGGCACGGAATGGCTATCCGCAGGAAGAGGGGCTGGCCAAAGAAATTTTCCAACTGGCCAAGTCGACGAACCGTATTCTCACTGATGAAGAGCTACACTCTTGCGCCCGCCGCTGGATGGATGCTCAGCTCAGCCCGAGTGGCGAAATGGCAGACGCAGCAGACTCAAAATCTGCCGGGGTGTAAGCCCCATGTCGGTTCGAGTCCGACCTCGGGCACCAAATGGGGGTCAGGTCTTCAGTTTCCAGTTTCTTATTTTGAGCGGCCCGCAAGCCGCTCAGAATAAGAAACTGGAAACTGAAGACCTGACCCCCAAGAAAGCGACCATGAATCGATCCCTTTCCATTGCTCTCGTACTCCTCCTGGCCGTTCCCGCCGTCGTTGCCGCCGATGAGGATCCGCCGCGGCTGCGGCGCGAGGCCCGCGCGCTGCACTACCTCATCACCACCGACCACGTGCTGCGCCCCGGCGAGCTCGAGGCCGCGGGGATCGAGGTGCAGAGCGCGCTGCCGGGGAACCGCTATCTCGTCCGCGCGGCCGACGAGGCATCGCTTGCCGGCGCGCGCGGCGTTCGCGCCGTCGAGCTCTACTCGGCGCGCGCGAAGATCAGCCGCGACGGCTTGCGCGCCGCGGCGAGCAATCGCCCCTTCATCACCGTCCGCGTCGTCTTCCACGAGGACACGACGTTCGAGGCCGCGCTCGCCGCGGTGGAAGCGGCGGGCGGAACGATCGAGACGCCGCTCGATCTCGCCTCGGCCAATCCGCAGCGGCTGGAAGTGCGCATCGCGCCGGCTTCGATCGCGCGGCTGGCCAGGAGCGAAGCGGTCTTCGGCGTCTACGGCCCTCCGCCGCGCATGGCCCCGATGAATGACAAAGCGGCGAACCTCTCCGAGGTGACGCCGCTCTACAGCGCGCCGTACAACCTCGACGGCACCGGCATCGTCCTCTCCATCTCCGAGGTCAACGACTGCGGCTCGACGTCCTGCAGCAACGTCGACGCGACGCATCCGGAATTCAGCGGCCGCGTCGTCTCGAACAACTCGACGAACAACAGCAGTCACGCCACCCATGTCGCCGGAACGATAATCGCCAAGGGCATCAACGCGGCAGCCAAAGGGATGGCTCCGAACGCCGCGCTGCAGGCATTCAACGTCAGCAGCATCAGCAAGATGTTCTCCGACAAAGCGGGACTGGGAGCGCTGAACGTCACGGCCGACAACAACTCCTGGGGACTCGTCTTCGGATGGCAGCAGGACGGCAGCGGCAGCGTGCCGTGGGTCTGGCACGACTCCGTCGAGTACTTCGGCGGCTACGACGCGTTCATCTCCGCGCCGTACGACAAAATCGCCATCGATCCGAAGGTGAGCGTTCTCTTCGTCCACTCGGCCGGCAACGACGGCGCCAACGGCATTCCCGACCTCGACGCCAACGGCCGCCATCTTCACACCGACGTCAACGGCGACACCGTCACGAACGAGATCTTCTGCTACTCGAAGGACGGCAGCGGCAACGACTGCCCGACGCCGGCCTGCACGCCGGGGAAGAGCACGAAGGCGACCGACGACAACGGCAACACCGGCGTGCCGCACTGCGAGATCGTCAAGCATAAGACCTACGACGCCTATGACACGATGAGCATCATGGCCTCGGAGAAGAACGTCCTGGCCGTCGGCGCCATCGACAGCCAAGGCGGCATCGCCTTCTTCAGCTCGCGCGGGCCGGCCACGGACGGGCGCGTGAAGCCCGACCTCGTGGCCATGGGCTTCGATCAATATTCGACGCTGCCGAACGGCCTTTACGGATCGATGAGCGGCACGTCGATGGCGTCGCCCGTCGTCACCGGTATCGCCGGCATCGTGGCCCAGCAGTGGAAGCAGACGTTCAACGCCCGGCCATCGCCGCAGCAGATCAAGACGCTGCTCATCGCCGGCGCGCGCGACCGGATCGGCACACAGGGCATCGATCTCCCCGGCCCCGACTACGCCTACGGCTACGGCCTCGTCGACGCCAAGAACTCGGTCGACCTCATCCGCGCCGACGCTGGCGCGGCCACGCACATCAAAACGGCCAGCATCGGCAACGGCGAGTCGGTCGAGATCCCGCTCACCATCACTACCGCCGGCAACTTCCGCGCGGTCTTGGGATGGGCCGATCCGGAGGCCCTGCTGCCGCCGGCGACGGACCAGGAAGATCCGATCGCGGAAATCGCCCTCGTCAATGATCTCGATCTGAAGATCGTCGACGCGGCCGGCAACGCCGTCCTGCCGTACGTGCTCGACAAGGATCACCCCACGCAACCTGCCACGCGCGGCGTCAACCACGTCGACAACACCGAAGTCGTGGAGATCGCGAACGCGGCGCCGGGAGTCTACAAGGCGGTCATCAGCGGCACGAGCGTGCCGGTGAAGTCGCCGCAGTCCTACGTCTTCGTCACCACGACGGCGGTGCAGGGCGCCGCCGCGGCGCCGTGCACGGACGCGTTCGAGCCGAACGACACGCCCGCCACGGCGACGTCGATCGGCAGCGGGCAGACGCTCTCGGCGAAAGCGTGCAACGGCGACATCGACTGGTACAGCTTCATCGTCAACCGCTCCGGCACGATCACCATCAACGTGACGACGAAGGACACGCCTCTCACCGTGCAGCTCGACTCGCCCGGACCGACGGTCGTGACGTCGACGACCATCCCGGCGAATACCACACAGGCGCTGACGGCGAACCTCGGCAGCGGCAACACGTTCGTGCCGCTGCAGGCGTGGCTCGTCCGCGTCACGCCGTCGGGCGACGTCTTAGGCGACAGCAGTTACACCATCAAGGCCACGTTCCCGACGCCGGTCGTGGGCCGATTCCCAGGGAGGCGCAATCATTGAAATTTGCCCCGGTCTGTCTCTTCCTCACGCTGGCGACGGCGGCGTTCGCCGCTCCGCCGTCCGGCGTCGTCACCACCATCGCCGGTAATCCCGGCATCGCCGGTTATTGGGACGGTCCCGCCACGGACGCGATGTTCACGCATCCGACGTGGCTCGACGTCTCCATCGCTCCGCGGTCGCCGACGTGCGACGGCAAGGGCAACCAGATCTTCGTCGTCGACCGGATGAACGGACTGGTGCGCCGCATCGACGAGACGGGCTTCGTGACGACGGTTCCCGCACCGCTGCCGGCGCACCTCGATTTCAGCGGCGCATTCGCCGGAGGCGTTCTCGTCGAGCAACCGGGCGACGGCTGCGGCTGCGGGCCGTATGCGCGCGGCGTGTTCCTCTCCAGTACGGCGAGCGGCCAGGTCGTGCTGGCCAGTCCGAGCGGCGGGCTGGCCGCGCGCGACGATTGGTCGACGGTGATGAACGGCTTCGTGCGTCCGACCGGCATCGCCCGGTCGAAGGACACGGACGAGCCGTTCGGCTCGACGATCCTCAAGCGGAAGGTTTACGTGGCCGACTCGGGCGACCACACGATCCGCCGGATCGACTGGATGCTGTCGTTCGAGGCCTGCCCGCAAGGACGCAACGTGAGCGTGCTCGCCGGCAACCCCGGCCACGCCGGCTATGCCGACGGCACCGGCAGCGCCGCGCTCTTTGACACGCCGCGCGGCGTGGCCACGGCGCCGGACGGCAGCATCTACGTGAGCGACGCCGGCAACCAGGTGATCCGCAAGATCACGCCCGAGGGCGTGGTGACGACGGTGGCGGGCACGCCCGGCGTGGCGGGAAGCGACGACACGCACCTCAACACGCCGAGCGGCATCGACGTGAACGGCAAGGGCGAGGTGTTCTTCGTCGATACGTTCAATCACGCGATCCGGATGATCGGCACGGACGGGAAGCTCACCACCGTGGCCGGCCAGCTCGGCGTGAGCGGCTTCGCCGACGGCGACGCCGCGACGGCGAAGTTCAACGCGCCGGTAGGGCTGAAGGTCGCGCCGGACGGAACGATCGTGATCGCCGACACGGGCAACAACGTGATTCGGCGGTTGACGCTGAACCGATAAAGGTAGGGGCGCACAGCGTGCGCCCCTACGCCATTACCCTTCGGGATGAATCGTGATCACCCGGACAGCGCGCCCGATGAATCGAGCGCGAAGGTTTCTCCGTCGTGATCAACTCGGTCGCACCGACCGAGGCCGCAGCAGCTACGTGGAGGGCGTCCATCGCTTCGACGCCGTTCGCAGGAAAGGGCTCGAAGCAAATTGCCTTTCGGGATCGTCGAGGATGTCCATGGCACGACCAGCTTGAATGTTCCCGCCGCGCGCAGCGGCGATCAGAACACCGGCATCCACGAACGTCAGCTTCACGATCCCTCTCGCCACCCACCACGGCGGCAAGCCAATTCATTCGCGATCTCGTCCCACCCTAAAGGATCGGCGCCCGACTGATCGATCTCCGAGCGAAGCTCGCGCAGGCGGCGGCCGAGAGGCGTTTTCGGTTCGGCGCCGGTTTGAATCGTTACGTGCACCTGGGCATTCTCCGGCAAGTCGACGGGCTGTTTGAGCTTCAGGACGCCGTTCTCATAGACGGCATCGACGTCGATTGTCATTCATTCGCCTCGACTTCATCTTATCGCGCCTTCGCCTCGACGCTAGAATCGGCGGCGCATGCCGTACAAAACCCTGCTCGTCGAGGAGCGTGACGGCGTCGTCGCCGTCACGCTCAACCGTCCCGACGTTCACAACGCCTTCAACGACGAGCTGATCGCCGAGGCGATCGAGCTCTTCGACTCGCTCTCGTCCTCGTCCGCGCGCGCGGTCGTGCTGCGCGGCAGCGGCGCGAACTTTTGCGCCGGCGCGGACCTCAACTGGATGTCGCGCATGGTCTCGTACACGCGCGAGGAGAACGTCCGCGACTCCGCGAAGCTCGCCAAGATGTACGCCGCGATCAACGAGTGCCCGCTGCCGGTCGTGGGGCGCATTCAGGGCGCGGCCATCGGCGGCGGGGTCGGGCTCGTGGCCGTTTGCGACGTGGCCGTCTGCGCACCGGCGTCGAAATTCGGGCTGTCCGAGGTCAAGCTCGGGATTCTGCCGGCGGTGATCTCGCCGTACGTGATCGCGAAAATCGGCGAGACGCACGCGCGGGCGCTGTTCCTCACAGGCGAGCGCTTCGACGCCGAGCGCGCGCTGCGCATCGGGCTCGTGCACCGCGTGACGGAAGATCTCGACGCCGCGGTGTCCGACGTCGTCGCGCAACTGAGAACCTCGGGGCCGGAAGCGGTGCGCGCGTGCAAGAGACTGATCGCGCATGTCGCGCACAGCGAGCTCTCCGAGGCCGTGCCGTACACGATCGAGGCCATCGCGGCGCGGCGCGTTTCGGAGGAAGGGCAGGGGGGGATGCAGGCGTTTTTGAAAAAGGAAAAGCCGCCGTGGGCGCGATGAAAATGCAGAATGCAGAATGCAGAATGAGCAGCGCTTCTAATTCTGCATTCTGCATTTTGCATTCTGCATTTCGATGATCAACGCCATCCTCGTCCCCAACCGCGGCGAGATCGCCGTAAGAATCGCCCGCGCCTGCCGCGAGATGGGCATCCGCTCGATTCTCGGGCACGCCGCGAACGACGACGTCCGCTTCGTCCGCCGCTTCTTCGACGACGCCGTGCCGCTGAAGAGCTATCTCGACGTCGCCAGCGTGATCGACGCGGCGCGCGCCTCCGGCGCCGACGCGATTCATCCCGGATACGGATTTCTCTCCGAGCGCGCCGAGCTGGCCGCCGCGTGCGAGGAGGCGAAGATCGTCTTCATCGGCTCGACCGCGGAGTCGATCGCCGCGATGGGCTCGAAGGCGCACTCCCGCCATCTGATGCAGCGCCTCGGCGTTCCGGTCGTTCCCGGCTACGACGGCGAGGACCAAACCAACCTCCAGGCCGAAGCGGAGCGCATCGGGTTCCCGGTGCTCGTGAAGGCGAGCGCGGGCGGGGGCGGGAAAGGGATGAAGATCGTCCGCGAGCGCGGCGAGCTGCAATCGCAGATCGAGTCGGCGCGGCGCGAAGCGATGAAGGCCTTCGGCGACGACCGGCTGCTGCTCGAGAAGTACATCGAGGAGCCGCGCCATGTCGAGTTCCAGATCTTCGGCGACGGCCGCGGCGAGGTCGTGCACCTGTACGAGCGCGACTGCTCGATCCAACGGCGGCACCAGAAGGTCGTCGAGGAGACGCCCGCGCCGCGCTACTCGGACGAGCTGCGCCAACGCATGGCCGAGGCCGCGGTCGCGGCGGCGCGCGGAGTCGGCTACCGCAACGCCGGCACGGTCGAGTTCATCGTCACGCCGGACGGCGAGTTTTACTTCCTGGAGATGAACACGCGCCTGCAGGTCGAGCATCCGATCACCGAGCAGGTCGTTGGCGTCGACCTCGTGCGCGCGCAGATCGACGTCGCCGGCGGGAAGCCGATGCCGTGGACGCAGAGCGACCTGCGCCAGCGCGGCCACGCCATCGAAGTGCGCGTCTACGCCGAGGATCCGGACGATCGGTTCTTGCCGCAGAGCGGGACGATCGCGTTTTACGCGGAGCCCGCCGGGCCGGGGGTGCGCGTCGACGCAGGCGTCACGCAGGGGAGCGAGGTCGGCGTGTCGTACGATCCGATGCTGGCCAAGCTCGTCTGCCACGCCGAGTCGCGCGAGGCATGCATCGACCGCCTCGACCGCGCGCTGCGCGACTTCACGATTCTAGGGGTGCGCACGAACGTCTCGTGGCTGCGCCGCGTCGTCACGCACGAGGCCTTCCGTGACGGGCGCGTCTCCGCGCGTTTTCTCGTGGAGCACGAGGAATCGCTGCGCCGCGCCATGCCGGAGGTCGTGCCTGCGGTCGCCGCGGCGCTGGCGTCGCTCCCGCGGAAGCACGAACAGGCCGCGACGGTGGCCTCGGTGACGAGCGTCTGGGACGCGCTGGGAAGTTGGGGACGCGGGTAGGTGAAATCGCGCTTCGTGTCACTCCTATTGTCAGGAGGCGACGATGAAGCTCACCGATATCCTCGGCCGCGCGAAGTTCGCCGCGGCAAACTCGAAAGCTCGCTATCACCTGGGCGCGGGCGGCATGCATCCGGACGCGCCGCTGCCGGAGAACGCCGACAAGCAGTGCGACTGCTCCGGCTTCGTCTCCTGGTGCATCGGGGAGAAGCGGCAGACGACGAACGAGTTCTACGTCAATGAGAACGGCGGCTGGATCGAGACCACGGCGGTCTGCAAAGACGCCGAAAAAGGTGGCGGGCTGTTTACAAAGGTCGAGACTCCGCAGCCCGGCGACATCATCGTCTGGCCCGACGGCGGCGGGCACCAGGGCCACATCGGCATCGTCAGCGAAGTCGCGGACGGCAAGGCCGCGAAAGTCATCCACTGCTCGAAGGGAAACGACAACAAATACAACCTGGCGATCCACGAAACCGACGCGGACATCTTCCACGACCACGACGCGAAGACCGTGCGCTTCGACAAAGCCGAGATCTGACGTCAACGCCCCAACGCCTCCGGCGCCCGCACCCGCCCGGCGATGCCGCAGAGGATCAGCAGCGTGGCCACGTACGGCAGCGCCAGGAGCAGGTGGAACTCGATGCCGCGGTTCATGGCCTGCAGCGCGTATTGCGCGGCGGCGGCGATGCCGAAGAGCGCCGTCCCTAGAATCGCTCCTTTGAACTTCCAGCGGCCGAAGATGACGATGGAGAGGGCGATGAAGCCGCGGCCGGCGACCATGTTCTCGGCAAAGCCGCTCGACAGCATGAGCGCCAGGTGCGCGCCGGCGATGCCGGTGAGCACGCTCTCGATGCCGAGCGCGCTCCAGCGGTACAGCCGCACGCGCTCGACCGCCTCGGGATTCTCGCCGCACGCGCGCAGGCGAAGGCCGAACATCGTCCGCCACAGCACGAGCGCCAGCGCGATCGGCAGGACGATCCAGGCCAGCGGCACGATCACGTCGACGCGCAGCCGCGGCACGGCGCGCACGAAAACGGCGCTCTGCTCCATCTCGCGGTAGACGAAGCCGGTCGCGCCGAGTGCGAGGAGATTCGCCGCCACGCCGGTGACGATCTGGTCGGCGTGCAGCTCGATGGCGAAGAAGCCGAAGAGCGCGCCGGCGGCGGCGGCGCCGGCGATGCCGCCGAGGACGCCGATGGCGGCGCTGTGCGAGCCCTGCGCGAACAGCACCGCCGTCATCGCCGCGGTCAGCATCATCGCCTCGATGCCGAGGTTGATGATCCCGCTACGCTGGACGATCGTCTCGCCGAGAACCGCGAGGAGGAGCGGCGTGGCGGCGGTGATGGCCAGGAGGATCATGCGCGCTCCCTCCGGCCGAACAGGATCATCGTGAAGATCACCACCGCCTGGATCAGCGTGGCCACGGTGGCGGAGATGTTCGCGCTGCGCTGCAGCTCGCCCGCGCCGGTGGCGAGCGCGCCGAAAAAGAACGCCGAGACGACGGTGCCGAGGGGATGGAGCTGCGCCAGGAGCGCCACGGCGATGCCGGAGTAGCCGTAGCCGGCGGCGAAGCGTTCGAAGAGCCGGTGCGTGACGCCGAGGAGCTCGATGCCGCCGGCCAATCCCGCGCAGCCGCCGGAGACGGCCATGGCCCGGAAGATCTGCGCTTCGACGTTGACGCCGGCGAACTTCGCGGCGGCAGGGTTGAAGCCGGTGGCGCGGAGGCGCAGCCCTTCGCGCGTGTGGTAGAGCAGCCACCACGCGACGACGGCGACGGCGGCGGCGAGGACGACGCCGGCGTGCACGTCGCCGATCTGCGGCAGTGCGATGGATACCGCATCGGTCTGCGGATATCGTGCACTCGACTCCTGCAGCGGTCCATTGACGCACCAGCCGAGGACGTTGATGGCGATGAAGTTCAAGAGGATCGTCGTCAGCACCTCGGGGGCGTTGCGCCACCAGCGCAGCAGCGAGGCGATCGATGCCCACGCCGCGCCGGCGATCACGGACGCGGCCAGCGCGGCGGCGAGGCCGAAGCGCGCCGCGACGAACGCCGCCAGCGCGCCGGCGATGAATTGCCCTTCGCCGCCGATGTTCCAGACGCCGGCGCGGAAGGCGACGGCGATGGTGAGGCCGGTGAGGAGGAGCGGGATGGCTTTGAGGATGGTCTCGTCGAGGCTGCCGCCGAGAAGGATGGTCAGGAGATCGATCGGGGAGTGGCCGAAGAGCCAGCCGGCGAGGGCGACGAGGGCGAGCGCGGCGGCGACGGCGACGATGGCCCGCGTCATAGGCCGGCCATGAGCCGCGGCGCCTGCTCCGCGGCTTCCTCGGGACTGAGGGGTTGGGACAGTCTCCCTCGGTAGATCACTTGGATCGTGTCTCCGAGGGTGAAGGCTTCGTCCAGGTCGGAGGTAATCAGGTAAACCTCGGCGCCGCGCGCGGCAGCGTCGCGCAGACGGTCGTGGACGAAGCGCGTGGCCTCGGCGTCGAGTCCGCGCGTCGGCTCTGAGGCCACGATGACGTTCGGGTTGATCGAGAGCTCGCGCGCCAGA
Source organism: Thermoanaerobaculia bacterium (assembly GCA_036522835.1). GTDB lineage: Bacteria > Acidobacteriota > Thermoanaerobaculia > Gp7-AA8 > Gp7-AA8 > DATDFB01. The sequence goes on from DATDFB010000290.1 coordinate 19,081, forward strand.
AGGACTTTCTGCTGATTGCCGCCGCTGAGCGATCCGGCTTTCTGATTCGGGCCGCTGGCCTTGATGTTGTAGTTAGCGATGAGCTGCTCGGCCGGGACGCTCGTGCGCAGCGCGAGGTTCTCCGCGATCGTCATCTCCGCGATGAGGCCGTCGCGCGTGCGGTCCTCGGGGATGGCGGCGACGACGCCTTTCGCTTCGCGGCGGAGCTTGGCCGCGAGCTCCGCCTGGCCGTTGCCGGCCACGCCCACGATCGCGGTGATGCGGGGTGCGCCGGCCATGCCGGCGCTGTCAGAGCGGCGGCGTGGCCGCCGCACTCCAGACGCTTCGCGAACGATCTCTTCGGCCGTTCCTCCCTCGGCGACGATCTTCCCGCCGCGCATCACCACCACCCGTGTCGCCACCTCGAGCACCTCGGGGATCTTGTGGCTGATGAAGACGACGATCGTGCCGTTTGCGGCGAGGCGGCGCATCACGGCAAAGAGCTCGGCGGCCTCCGCCGGCGTGAGCACGGAGGTGGGCTCGTCGAGGATGAGCAGCGATGGCTTGCGGGAGATCGCTTTCATCAGCTCGAGCTTCGCCTTTTCGCCGATGGAGAGGTCCGCAACCAGGCGTGATTCGTCGGGCAGCTCGATCTCGCTTGCCGTCGCCCCGACCAGCGCCAGGTTCTCCGCGATCGTGAAGGCATTCACCAACACGAAATGCTGATGCACGAAGCCGATCGGCGCCGGCGCCAAGACCGTGCCGCGGTCCGGCTCGAGCTCGCCGGCCACGATGCGCATCAGCGTCGTCTTCCCCGCGCCGTTCTCGCCGACGAGGCCGACGATTTCGCCGGCGTGCAGCTCGAGCGAGACATCGTCGACGGCGCGCGTCGCGCCGAACGATTTCGAGATGTTCGCCAGTCGCAATTCAGAACTTCCCGCGCGGCACCTCGAGCTTCCCGCTCCGGATCTCCTTCTCCACGCGCTCCACCTCGGCGACCGTTTCGGGCGCCGGTCTCAATTTGTCGTTCCATACCAGCGACACGATGCCTTCGTTCATCCCGAGCCAATAGACGTGCGGCTTGAACCGCTTGTCGTGAACGAGCCTGGCCATGTAGACGAACGCCGACGGCACGTCGAGCACGGCCGAGGCGACGATCACGTCGGGGGCCATGTCGTTCTGATTCTTGTTCGAGCCGAAGCAGCGCACGTGGCGCTCCTGGCAGGCCTGGAACACGCCGCGGCCGGCCTCGTTGGCCTGGTGAAAGACGAAGTCGCAGCCGGCGTCGATCAGCGTCAGCGTGGCCTGCTTCGCGGCGCCGAGGTCGTCGAAGTTCCCTATGTAGATCTCCTTCACCTCGAAGTTCGGATTGACCGATTTCGCGCCGGCCTTGAAGGCGAGGAACGTCGAGTCGATCGACGGCAGCTTGATCCCGCCGACCAGCCCCGCCTTTCCGCTCTTCGACTCGCGCGCGGCGATGATGCCGAGGAGGTACGTGGCCTGCTCGAGCTCGAAGACCATCGGCGAGACGTTCGGCGCGACCGAGCTCCCCGAGGTGGTGATGAAGACAGTCTTCGGAAACTGCTTGCCGGCGGCCATGGCGGCGTCCTGGAACTCGAAGCCGTGGCCGAAGGCGAGGTCGTAGCCGTTCTTGCCGTAGGAGCGGAAGCCGTCGGCGATCTCCGCGGGCGACTTCACTTCCTGATTCGACACCTGCGCGCCGAGCTCTGTCTTGATTTTCTGGAGGCCCTGCCAGGCGATGTTGTTCCAGCCGCCGTCGTTGATGGAGCCGGGGGTGAGGAGGCCGACTCTGAAACCAGCGGGAGGAGCCTCGGGACGGGAGCAGGCGACGAGAAAAAGCGCAACGACGACGAGCCGTTTCATGTGGCCGGGATTCTACGCAACAACTTCGAGGCCCTCCGCAAGAACGGCCGGTCCCGCCGGATCTGATAGGCCGGCATGGTCGCTCTCCGCGCCAGCATCGACTCGGCGATCTCGCGCGCTTCGTGCGTCCGGCCGCGGGTTGCGTAAAACTCGGCCGCACCGATGGTCGCTTCGCACGACGTCGTCGACGACACGAGCGCGTCGAACGCCGCCTCGGCGTCCGCCGTCCGCCCTGCCTTGGCCAGCGCCTGCGCGAGGAGGCAGCGGGCGCGCGAGTAGTCGTACTTCGGCTCCTGCTTGACCACGCGCTCGAGGTCGGCGATGGCGGCGGCGTATTGGCCGAGCTCGAGCTCGGCGCAGCCGCGGCGATAGAACGGATCGACCGAATCGGTCCGCTGCGACAGCGCCGCGTCGAAGGCCGCCTTCGCCTCCGCGAACCGTTCCTCCATCAGGAGCAGATCGCCGAGCTCTTCGTAGTTGCCGGCCGAGGGATTGTCGCGGATCAGCGCCTGCAACTGGCGGATGCGGCGGCGGCGGCCCGGCCCTCGGATCGAGTGGCCGACAGCGGCGAAGTCGACGCCCTCGACGAGGAAGTACGCCAGCGCGCCGGGGAAGCCGAAAAAGATGATGATGAAGAGCCAGTACGTGGCCGGCTGGCGGCGGGCCCAGTGCACGATCGCAGCGATTTGGAGGAGGACGCCCCAACCGAAGAAGTGTCCCACGGAGTCATTGTGCCATTGCGATCAGGGGAGGGGGAACAGGGGATGGGTGTCACCTGCCCCGTTACCTGTCACCTCGCGATTTTGTGATACACCGTTCCGCGCAATGAGGAGGACCGCTATGGACGACATCGAACGCAATGACGGAGCCGAGGACGAGGACGAGCAGTTCGAGCAGATGATCATCGAGAACAACATCCTCCTGCACAGCCTGGCCGGCCTGCTGGTGCGCAAGGGCGTGCTGAAACAGGAAGAGATCGAAGAAGAGATGGACAAGCTCTACGACGAGATCGAGAACTTCGAAGAGGAATAGGCGCGGGCGTCGGGGCGATTGGAGACCCGCGAGATCTTGGGCCCGGAGAGAATCGCATGAACACTCGGAATCTGTTGGCGGCCGCGGCGCTGTTTGTCCTCGCGGCCGGTGCCTCGGCGGCGCTGTCGCCGGAAAAGGCGGAGTGGGGCAACGGCCCCGTGCAGTTCCTGATGACCAAGGAAGAGGCGGCACAGTGGAAGGCGCTGCAGACGGACGCCGACGCGGACGCGTTCATCGCCGTCTTCTGGGCCCGCCGCGGCGGCATCAACGCCAGGAACGATCAGGAGGCGCGCTGGAAGTATGCCGACGAGAAGTTCTCGGTCGGCGGCATCAAGGGCTCCGTGAGCGACCGCGGCAGGGCCCTGACGCTCTTCGGCGTGCCGACGAAGGTCCTCCGCAGCGGCGGCGAGCCTACCGTCCAGCAGCCGCAGCCGCGACAGCCCTCCGCCAGTCGCGACACCACCATCGCCGACGCCGTTGTCGACTCGAAGGCCATCCAGCAGATCTGGGTTTACGAGGGCGATGCCGCGCAGAAGATCTTCGGCCAGCCGAAAGTGGAAATCCGCTTCATCGACGCTCGGAACAAGGGCGACTTCAAGATGGACCCGCCGCGCTTCGATTATGGGTCCGCGGCGCAGAGGTCCATCGCGGCGATGATCACCCGTCCCGACATCGTGACGGTCGCCGACATCAACAAGCCGGTGCAGCCGGCGGTGCCCGTGGCTCCTCCGCCGCCCGCTCCCCCTTCGGTCAAGACCGCCGCGTACGTCGCCGCGATCGACGCGGCGAAAGGCGGCAAGGGAATCGGCAGCGGCATGATCACGAGCGCCGAGTTCGTTTCGCCGAGCGGCGACTACTACGCGCCGGTCATGCTCTTCGTCCCGCGCTCGAGCGGCATCGCCGCCGACGCCGCCGACACCGTCTTCTGGGCGGTCGACGACGCCAACGGCAAGCGCATCTCGGCGGGGGAGGAGCCGGCCAAGCTCACGGCCTCGCACGGCGATCTCTTCGTCGACCGCACGATGACGGTTCCGGCCGCCGGCAAGTACACGGTGACGATCGGCTTGGGCAAGGGCGGCACGCCCGTGGTCGTCGCCTCCAACACGCTCGACTTCAACCCGATCGCGAAGGACGCGAACGGCACGTCGCGGCTGATCCTCTCCGACAACATCTATGAGCTCACCGAGGCCGCGCCGGAGAAGGCGCCATTCGCGTTCGGGAAGCTCAAGATCGTGCCGAAAGTCGACGGCGCGTTCACGAGCAAGGACGATCTCAACTACTTCGTCGAGATCAACAACCCCGGCATCGACACGGCCACGAACATGCCCAAGCTGCAGATGGGCATCGACCTCCTCTCGAAGGGACAGACGGTCTCGCGCCTGCCGCTTTCGGAGGCGGCGGTCGGACCGCTGTCGGGCAAGCCCGGGCCGGGGCACTACGCGCTGTCGGATGCGATTCCGCTGTCGAAGATGTCGAAGCCGCTGCCGGCGGGCGACTACACGCTGAAGATGAAGATCGTCGACACGGTGACGAAGCAGTCGTACACGCTGGAGCAGAATTTCAAGATCACGGGGTAACGCCGCCGTCCCGGCGGCTGGCAGGGCGCCGTCTCGGCGCCGGGCGGCGGGACGCCGCCAAGCCAGCCGGCGCGGACGCCGGCGTTACGAGTAAACTTCCCATCATGCCGTTCGCGACCGTCGAAGAAGCCGCCGAGCTGTATCGCCGCGGCGAGCTCGTGATCATCGTCGATGACGAGGATCGCGAGAACGAGGGCGACCTCTGCATCGCCGCGGACAAAGTCACGCCCGCGACGATCAACTTCATGGCTCGCTACGGCCGCGGCCTCATCTGCCTGGCGCTCACCGAGGAGCGCTGCAAAGAGCTCGACCTGCCGCTCATGGTCGAGAACAACACCTCGAACTACGGCACGGCCTTCACCGTCTCGATCGAAGCGCGCGGCCGCGTCACCACCGGCATCTCCGCGTTCGACCGCTCCGAGACCGTGCGCGTGGCCATCGATCCGAAGACCAAGCCGGCGGACCTGCTCCGTCCCGGCCACATCTTCCCGCTCCGCGCGAAGAAGGGCGGGGTGCTGAAGCGCGCCGGGCAGACGGAGGCCTCGGTCGACCTGGCGGCCATCGCCGGCATGACGCCCGCCGCGGTCATCTGCGAGATCATGAACGACGACGGCAGCATGGCCCGCCTTCCGGACCTGCGCGAGTTCGCCGTGCAGCACGGCCTGAAGATCCTCTCCGTCGCCGACCTGATCAACTACCGGATGCAGCACGAGAAGCACGTGCACTGCCTGGCCAGCCCGCGCATCCCCACGCCGTACGGCGAGTTCCGGGTGCACGCGTACAAGAGCGACATCACCGGCGAGGAGCACGTGGCCATGGTGATGGGGGAGCTGCACGAGGACGACGACGTGCTCGTGCGCGTCCACTCGTCGTGCCTCACGGGCGACGTGTTTCACTCCCACCGCTGCGACTGCGGCGAGCAGCTCGACCGCGCGTTCGAGTTGATCGCCAAGGAAGGGAAGGGCGTGGTGCTCTACCTGCTGCAGGAGGGGCGCGGCATCGGCCTGGTGAACAAGCTGAAGGCGTACGAGCTGCAGGAGCAGGGGCACGACACGATCGAGGCGAACGAGAAGCTCGGCTTCGCCCCCGACATTCGCGACTACGGCACGGGCTCCCAGATCCTCCGCGACCTCGGTGTGCGCAAGATCCGCCTGATGACGAACAACCCGGCCAAGTACGTGGCCATCGAAGGCTTCGGCCTGACCATCGTCGAGCGCGTGCCGCTGGAGATCGCGCCCTCCTCGGAGACGCGGAAGTACCTGGAGGCGAAGAAGAAGAAGTTGGGGCACATCCTCGAGCTCGTCTAGAAGTCCTGAGTCCTGCGTCCTGAGTCCTGAGTGGATTCGTCGCACTCAGGACCCACGACTCAGGACCCAGGACTGAAACGATGCCAATTCTCGAAGGCCGCGGCGACACCGACTACGAACGCTTCGTTCGCGTCCCCGAACTTCTGGAGCTCCAAAAGCCGCCGGAGGCGCTCGCCCATCCGGACGAGCGGCTCTTCCAGACCACGCACCAGGCGGCGGAGCTGTGGCTGCACCACATCGATTTCGAGATGGCGCGCGTCGCCGAGGCCCTCGGGGGCGATCAGGTCGACCTCGCCGGCGAGCTCCTCGACCGCTGCCGGCGCATCCTCGACCTCCTGCGCGAGCAAATCATCATCCTCGAGACCATGGCCCCGGCCGACTACCACGTCATCCGCGTCACGTCGCTGGGGCGGGGGAGCGGGCAGGAATCGCCCGGGTTTGCCAAGCTTTTGGAGGTCGGCAAGCGGATCTGGCCTCCGTTCGAGGAGCTGATCCGCCGGCACAACGTCTCCATCCTCGAGATCGAGCGCACGCCGCGCGAGCGGCCGGGCCTCTTTCGGCTCGTGCAGGCCATGCTCGACTACGACGAAGCGTTCCTCAAGTGGCGCTTCAGTCACATGCGCCTGGCCTTCCGCGTCATCGGATCGAAGGTTCTGTCGCTCAAGGGCGTCCCGGCGGCGCAGTTGGAGATGGGGACGCGCGAGCCGCTGTTCCCGGAGCTGTGGGAAGCGATCAGCGCGCTGACGGACGAGCACAAGCCGAGCTACTAGGGCGCACGCCGTGCGCCCCTACCTGGGGCTGGTTTCGTATCGCCGCTCACGTGTGTCAAAGGCTCGAATAACCGTGACATTGACGGAGCGCAAAAGAGGACTAAAACTTTCGGTTTCAGATGTTACCAACTTGCTTGACGGTGCCGGACTCGGACGGTATATTCGCGGCCCTGTTTTCTCCAGGGAAGGCCGGTCAACGCCTAACTGCCCGCGCATCAAACGTTCTGCGAAACCAAGTTCGGGAGTCAACCAATCGATGAAAACGAAGCTGTGCCTCGTTGCGGCACTGATGCTTTCCCTGTACTCGTTCGGCTGTCAGAAGATCGAAGCCAGGATGGCGATCAAGGACGCGAACACGGCCTACGAGCACGAAAACTACGCCGACGCCCTGAAGGGCTACATGAAAGCCCGGGAGATCGACCCGAGCTTTGATGATCTCGACCGGATGATCGGCTACTCCCAGATCGGCCTCTACATTCCGGAAGACAAGTCCCCGCAGAACGAGGCCCATGCCGACGCCGCGATCGCCGAGCTCTCCGGTTACCTCAAGAAGCGCCCCGACGACCGCATCGCCCGCGACGCGCTGATCAACATGTACCTCAACGCGAACCGGATCTCGCAGGCCATCGACTACTTCCGCAACTACCTCAACCAGCCCGAGCACCGCAACGACCTCGAGGCGGTCAAGTCGATCGCCACGCTCTACGCCAAGCAGGGCAACTTCAACGAGTCTCTCAACTGGTACCAGAAAATCACCCTCCTCGACTCGAAGAACCCGGAGTCGTTCTACATCTTCGGCGTGGTCTGCTACGAGAAGGTGTCGAAGAACCCGCCGGCCGATCTGAAGGAAAAGGTCGACATCATCGAGAAGGGGAAGGGCGCGTTGCAGCACGCCATCGACATGAAGCCCGACTACTTCGAGGCGATGGCCTATCTGAACCTCTTATGGCGGCAGCAGGCCTTGACGGAAACGGATCCGCTCAAGGCCCAGGAAGACATCAAGAGGGCTGATGAGATCCGCAACAGGGCCGTGGAGATCATCAAGCAGAAAAAGGCGGCTGCCGGAGCAAAGAAGAGCTGAGCGCACCATGTTCGAAACTACCGTCGTCGAATCGAAAAAGCACAAGGTCGGAATCCAGAAGTATCTGACGCTCCCGGTCTCCGTCGGCCTCCACGTGGTCATCATCCTGGCCGTCGTGATCGGCGCGATCTGGAACGTCTCCTTCCCGACCAACTCCCCGGCGCAGGTGGCCCAATACTCGATGGCCGCCGCCCCCCCGCCGCCTCCGCCGCCCCCGCCGCCCCCTCCCAAAGCGGCGCCGGTGCAGACGCAGGTGAAGCCGGTGGAAGTCCCGAAGAACATCCAGGAAATGGCGCCCACGCAGGTGCCGGAAAAGGTTCAGCCGATGCCGACGCAGCCGTCGAACGCCGGCGTGACCGGCGGCGTTGAGGGCGGCGTCGAAGGCGGCGTGGTCGGCGGCGTGGTCGGCGGTACAGTCGGCGGCGTCGTCACCGACACCGCGCCCCCTCCGCCGAAGGAGCAGGCCCCTCTGCGCGTCGGCGGCGACGTCAAGGCCCCGGTGACGCTTACCCGCGTCGAGCCGCAGTACCCGGAAGTGGCCCGCAAGGCCCGCATCTCCGGGATCGTCATCGTGGAGTGCATCATCGACAAGTCGGGCAACGTGCGCGACGTGACGGTGCTCAAGGGGCTGCCGTTTGGGCTCGATCAGGCCGCGGCCGATGCCGTGAAAAAGTGGAAATTCAAGCCGGGGACGCTCAACGGCCAGCCGGTCGACGTCATCTTCAACCTCACCGTCAACTTCAAGCTGAACTAAAACTTCACCGGCTGGTCCGGACGATTTTGGAGGGAACACACCATGGATATGAGTTACGGAGCACTTTGGACCTCGATGTCGCCGCTCGCCAAGGGCGTCGTCATCCTCATGGCGGTCATGTCGATCTATTCGCTGTGGGTGATGATCGAGCGCTTCATCACGTTCCAGCAGGCCAAGAACCAGTCGCTCAAGCTCCTCGGCGCGCTCTCGAACGTGCTGACCCGCGGCGATTATCAGCAGGCCATCGACATCACCAAGAAATACAAGCAGAGCCACCTGGCCAAGGTCATCTCGGCCGGGCTGCTCGAGTTCGAAGCGGCCCGCCGCGATAAGAAGCTCGCCGATCCGGAGATGCCGGTCGAGGCGGCCCGCCAGGGCATGGACCGCACGGCCATGATCACGGTCGCGGAGCTCAAGGAGAACCTCGGCGTTCTCGCCACCATCGGCGCCACGGCGCCGTTCGTCGGCCTCTTCGGCACCGTTCTGGGCATCATCCACGCGTTCGAGAAGATGGCCACCTCGGGCGGCGGTATCGCCTCCGTGTCGGCCGGTATCGCCGAGGCACTCATCACCACGGCCTTCGGTCTCGGCGTGGCCATCCCGGCGGTGTGGGCGTACAACTACTTCCAGAACCGCATCGACCGCTTCACCGTCGAGATGTCCAACTCCGGCTCGGAGATGGCCATCTACTTCATGAAGGAAGTCTCCGGGAATGAAAAATCATCGGTGGCATAGCTCCCTCGGCAAGTTTTCCAAGCAGGCGCTGACCTCCGACATCAACGTCACGCCGCTGGTCGACGTCTGCCTGGTGCTGCTGATCATCTTCATGGTCGTCACGCCCATGCTGCAGAAGGGCGTGCCGGTCAACCTTCCGGTTACCGAGGAGCCGGAGAAGACGCCGGACACGGAGAAGCAGCTCATCATCTCGGTGAAGTCTGACGGCTCGGTCTACCTCGGCTCGACGGTGGTGCTCAAGCAGCAGGTGGAGTCGGAGCTCAAGAACATCCACGACCGCACGCCGGACCGCGAGATCGCCGTGAAGGGCGACCGCCTGGTGAAGTACGGCGCGGTGCTCGATGTCCTCAAAGCCTGCCGCGAGGTGGGATTCAACAACGTCGGTCTGATCGCGCAGCCGAAGCGATCACCGCAAGGAACCACGTAAATGCAAGTAGGTGGCGGCGGTTCACTCCGCTCTGACATCAACGTGACGCCGCTCGTCGACGTCGTCCTCGTGCTGCTGATCATCTTCATGGTCATCACGCCGGTCGTGCAGATGGGCTACCTGGTCAAGGTTCCGCCCAAAGCACCGCAGAACATCCCTCCGTCCGCGGTGCAGGACCAGATCATCCTCCGGCTCCAGCCCGACAAGAGCGTGCTGATCAACAAGGACACGGTGCCCCTCGACCAGTTCCCGCAGCGCATGCGCGAGATCCTGCACGGCAATACCAGCAGGATGGTGTTCTTCCAAGGCTCGCCCGACGTCGATTACGAGACGACGATGTCGTTCCTCGACATGGCCCGAGCCAGCGGGGCGAAGAACATCGGCATCATCGTCGAAGCCGCACAGTAATCCGCTTTTCGCGTCTTTCCATGGAGGACAGGCACTCTTGCCTGTCCTCTTTTCTTTCCTGCCGGTGTCGGAAGCACCGAATTCGACCATGGTTCACATCCATGCGGCCGGCGATCGGATTCATCGATCGCGACGTCGGCAGAATGCGGCCATCAGGGCAGCGGAAGACAACCATGGATGTGACGATTGCCATCTCAGAGCGCATTCACTCGATCCTGGGACGACTGAATTTGCCCACGCATCGGATTTAAATGAACCATGGTCGATTTTCACCCGACCTCTGAGCAGATCTAGGCCATTCGGCTTGGCCGCGATGCCGCCGCGCGGGCAAAACACTTGGCTTTGCACACAAACCCCGACCTGCACATAAAGTCTCCGGGCTGCACATAAAGTCGGACCCCGATGGTGGCGGGTATTAGATCCATGAGTGTTTAGGACAAAGCCACCATTCGCTCTCTTCAGTCATTTTCGCAGCGACGTTGTTCGCAACATCCCTCTCGCAGTCGCCGCTCGGAAAGATATATGGGTGCCATCCATGCGGCGGCGAATCGAAGTCCTCTATCGTCAGGACTGTATTGCAGCCCAAACAATGCAGTTCCCTCATGAGCGAGACACGGCGACTACGTGACGAGGTTGAGTGCCCGCCTCGTGTCGTCCATTATCTTTATGACGGAATTGAGTTCAGCGCCCAGCCTTTCGCTATTAGTCCGCCGGTCACGATTGCCGCGCAGATCACCGACCGCCTCAGCAACATAATCCGGTAAGCGCATCATTGCGGGGCGCAACCGCCAGAGCTCGCGATGAACGCGTTCCGAGTGGAAGCGATACAGATCTGCCACCTCGCCTATTCGCTCGTACGAGCGGCGCAAGCTTGGCGATATGTTCACCATGTCCGCATCAAACGTCGTAGCCGTGAGCACGGCTTTCGATGCTGCGAGATCGCTTTCTATCTCGTCGAGGAGTGTCGCCACGGGCCGCCGCAATTCGCGCAGCCTTTCCGCGCGCTCTTCGCGAACTTCGCCTACAAGCCTGTGCGTCGCATAAGCGTACCAACAGGTGATCGCCGCTAGCGCAACCACGCTGATGGCGTTGATCCATGCCGGCAAATCGACACCGCATAACACGTATGGCATCTTACCGCCGCTCTTCATCAGACCGGCTCAGCGATTCCACAAGACGGAAGCTGGTGAGTAGCGCCCAGTCGTGCGGTTGACTTGAAGCCGTCCCTCCCGCGCCCCCTTTCCCCTCCATCCCTGCCGCTTGGTCCGGACGGCTGTCAGAATGCGGTGCCGGGGCACCTTTCCGCGATGACGGAGGGTTTCCATGCGCAAAGGTCTGCTGCTCTTTTCACTTCTCGCTGTGCTGGCGATGCCAGCCATGGCCGCGCCGCGCGACGATGATCCGCGAGGTCCGCGCGATGCGATGAACCGCATCGTGCGGCTCATCAAGCACGTCATCCGCACGATGGAGGACGGGAACTTGCCGATTCGGCCGCATCCGTGAGCCGCATTCCCTCGGTTGCCGTGGCTTTCCCACCCCACCCGCCCCCCCATGCCACCGTTCGTGGCATTCGTGGCTGCACTTCGTGCACGGTTTGACGAAGATGCATCACGATCCTTCGAAGTTTCATCACGATCCTTCGAAGTTGCAGGACTCTCTGGTCGAATGGATGCATGGTTCCAGCGAAATCGAGAGAGATTGCATCGATTCCGCGCGAGATCACGTCCATCGGCAGCGATCACGCGTCGAGTCGCAGAGATCTCCGGCGAAGTTCTGGCAACGTTGACTGAACTCGCAGGAATGTTGAACGAGCTCGATACAACCGTGACTGACTTGCCTGGAAGCGTGACTCAAGTTCATGCAATCGTCGCTCAACTTCGTCGAACGATGCCTCGGGATCGAGGAAGGTTGCATCAACTTCGAGGGATCGCGCTCAGTTTGCGGCCGGCACTTCCGCCTTCTGCCCTCTGCGTTCCCCCCTCCCCACCAACCCCCCCACCCGCTCATCGACTCGGAGCAGCGAATCGAGCGACAATCGCCCGCCGCCCAGGAGCAGCAGGGCGAGGCAGATCGCCAGCAGCGCCAGCGGCAGCTCGATTCCGCGGAGGGCGGCGAACAGCTTGTTCCCGCCGCCCTGGGGGTCGCGGAGAGCATCGGGGAGCTGCACGACGAACGTGGCCACGAACATCGTGCATGCGAGGAGGAGCGCATCGAGTCGCGTGAGAAGCCCGGCCAGGAGCAGGACCGCGCAGATCAGCTCGGAGTACGCGGCGACGTAGCCGAGGAACACCGGCAGCCCGTAGGAGGGCATGTCCTGGGCGAACGTGGCGGGGCCGCCGGCGCCGAACACCTTCCCATACCCGTGGGGGAGGAAGATCAGCCCCGCAGCCAGACGCAGCAGCAGCGCACTGACGTCGATCGTCCACTTCTTCATGTTTCGCGGATCCTCGCGCCGATCACGTTGTTATGTGCGGTCTATCTTGCCACATTCTTCTGCCTCGGCACCCTCGCCGCCGCGGCGGGGTGGCCGTTTTTCAAGTGGGTCGACCTCGCCGCCATCGTCGCCGCCACCGGCGTGACCATCCTGATCGCCGAGCGCGGGCGGTGGGCGATCGGGCTGGCGGCGCCGCCGCGCGTGGCGATTGCGGATGCCGGCAAAGGCATCGCCTTCGCCGCGGTGCTCATCGTTGCCGCCGACGTGCTCATCGTCGTCTCCTCGCCGCTGCGGCACGGGCGCGGCGGCGGCTTCCCGTGGCTCGAGATCGTCATCGTCTTTCTCCCGGCCGCCTTTCACGAGGAGCTCACGTTCCGCGGCTACCTCTACCAGAAGCTGCGGACGTGGAACCGCGGCGGCGCCATCGCCGTCACGGCGATCGTCTTCGCGGCCATGCACGGCGACAACGCCGGCGTCACGCCGGTCGCCCTGGCCAACCTCCTCCTCGCGGGCGTGCTGCTGGCGCTGGCGTACGAGCGGCACCGGAGGCTGTGGCTGCCGATCGGCATCCACTTCGGCTGGAACGTCGTCTCCGGCCCGATTCTCGGATACGGCGTGAGCGGCTACGTCGCCGGCGCGACCGTGCTGACCGCGCGCGTTGGCGGCCCGCCGTGGATCAGCGGCGGCGCGTTCGGCATCGAAGGAAGCCTCTGGATGCTCGCCGTTGAATCTCTCGGGATTATTGCGATGGCCAGGAAAGGTATAGTCCGATCGGTATGAAAGACATCTACATTCTCGACGGCGCGCGCACGCCGATGGCCGAGTACAACGGCCACTTCAGCGACACGAGCGCCATCGAGCTCGCCGCCATCGCCTCCAAGGAAGCCCTCTCCCGCTCCGGCGTCGCCGCGGAGCAGATCGACCACGTCATCGTCGGCAACGCCCTGCAGACCTCGGGCGACGCCATCTACGGCGCGCGCCACGTCGGCTTGAAAGCCGGCGTGCCGAAGAACGTCCCGGCGCTGACTGTGAACCGCCTCTGCGGCTCCGGCATCCAGTCGATCATCAACGCCGCCGAGCAGATCGAGCTCGGCGAAGCGTCGCGCGTCCTGGCCGGCGGCATGGAGAACATGTCGCAGGCGCCCTTCGTCATCCGCGGCGCGCGCAAGGGCCTCCGCCTCGGCCAGGCGCCGATGGAAGACTCACTCATGGTCGCGCTCCTCGACACTTACTGCGGCTACTACATGGCCCAGACCTCGGACAATCTGGCGCGCAAGTACGAGATCAGCCGCGAGCAGCAGGACGAGTTCGCGCTGCGCAGCCAGCAGTGCGCCGGCGAAGCGGCGGCGGCAGGCAAGTTCAAGGACGAGATCGTGCCGGTGACGGCGGGGAAAAAGACGATCGCGGACGACGATCACCTGCGCCCCGACACGACGATGGAAGGCTTGGCCAAGCTGCGCCCCGCGTTCGCGAAGGACGGCTTCGTCACCGCCGGCAACGCCTCGGGCATCGTCGACGGCGCGGCCATGGTGGTCGTCAGCGAGACCGCGAACGGCAAGCAGCCCTTGGGACGCATCGTCTCCTGGGGCATCGCCGGCTGCGACCCGGAGATCATGGGCATCGGCCCGGTGCCGGCGACGCAGATCGCATTGAAGCGCGCCGGGATGAAGCTCGACGACCTCGACCTCATCGAGATCAACGAGGCCTTCGCCGGCCAGATCCTCGCCGTCATCAAGGAGCTCGGCATCGACCGGGAGAAGCTCAACGTCAACGGCGGCGCGATCGCCCTCGGCCATCCGCTGGCCGCTTCCGGCACGCGCCTGGTGCTGACGCTGCTCTACGAGCTGCGCCGGCGCAAGCAGCGCTACGGCCTGGCCTCGGCGTGCATCGGCGGCGGGCAGGGCATCGCCATGATCGTCGAAGCTACGGCATAGTGGCCCGCGACTCCACCGCCAGCCAGGCGCCGCCGCGCTTCTCGAAGCGATAGATGACGCGGAACGGCGCGATGCGCGTCGTCAGCGTGGCTTTGTCGCCGTCGAGTTGCCAGGCGTCGTCCTCGTGCCGCGCCCTCGTCGACGGACCGTGCTTGCGGTAGGCGTCGAGCACGTCCGCGCGCGTCATCACGCTGCCGTTGGCGTTGGTGTGGACGTAGTCGGGCGCGTAAAGCGTCTCGAGCGTGGCCACGTCGCCGTCCAGCGCGGCATCCTGAAGCCGGTCGAACATCGCCGCGACCGGGAGCTTCCGGGCGATGTTCGCCCGCAGCGCGGCGCTGTCGCTCTCCTTGAGCAGCGACAACGACGTTCGCGCCATCTCCTCGGCTTTCGCGGCGTCGCCGGCCGCGGCGTAGGCGTCGCCGAGCGAGTCATAGGTGTTCGCCGACTGCGGATGGGCGTCGACGTTCATCTGAAAAATGCGTATGGCCTTGAGCGGCTCGCCGCCGAAGAGGACGGTGTAGGCGGCGAGGTTGACCGGCGCCTCCGGTGCGTCGGGCGGCAGGGTCCGCAGCGAGTCCTCGGCGATGGCGTTCGTGATGTCGGCGAGCGTCGGCGGCCCGGCGCGCTTGCCGGCATCGTTCTTCAGATGCGCATCGAGAAATTCGAGCATACGGCGATTGATGTCCTCGTACGTCTTGGCGACGAGCGTGGCCTGCTGCGGCCGCAGGCCGGCCAGCGTCGACTCGTAGCCGCCGCTCTGAAAGTCGAAGTGCTCCAGCGCGGGGTCGTCGAGGACGACGCGCGTGCGCTCGGCGTAACGCAGCGCCTCCCACATCTTCAGATCCTCCTGCTTCGCGAAGTCGGCGCGGACGAGGTGCAGCACCGGCACGCGCACGGCGTCGAGGTCGAAGTAGGGGAGGGCCTGCCATTCCTTGCGCCGGTCGTCGCCGAAGAGCATGACGCTGTCGAGCGAGACGACCGCGCGCACGGCCGGCGTCTTCATGGCCATCGACAGCGCCCACCGCCCGCCCGCGCTGAAGCCGATCGCGCCGGCGTCGTGCACGTCGGCCGGCGGGAAGCCGCTCGCGGCCTGGAGCAGGAACTCGGTATCGCGCACTTTCGTGTCGAGGTCGCCCGGCGCATCGGGCGGCATTCCCGCGGCGACGCCGAGCCGCGGCATCTGCACGACGACGTAGCCGTGCGCGGCGAGAAACTCCGGCGTGCCGTGCGACGTCGCCGGCGACCCGAGGCTGTAGAGGATCAGCGGGAACTTCCCGGCGGCGGGGGGAGCGTCACGCTGCGCGAGCGCCGGCAGCGCTTCGAACTTCGCGCGCTGCTCGGACGTCATCGGACGGAGGAACGGCAGCGAGAAGATGGCGGCGCGCTCCTCCAGCGCCACGTAGTCGCCCACGGTCATGCGCGGCGCGCTCGACGGCTGCGCCGGATACCAGACGAAGATGTGCATCGGCCGCGCGCTCTCCACCGCGCGCGGCTTGCCGTCGAGGTCGCGCGGCATCCAGTACGCGCGCGTGTAGTCGTAGCGCTTCCACTCCTGAAACCCGACCTGCGCGAAGAGCGTGGTGCAGACGAGCATCGCCGCGGCGGCGACGGCGGCCACGCGGCGGATCGGCTTGAGCATCATCAGCAAGAAAACCGAGGCGGCCAGGACGACGACGGCGACGATGGTGAAGATCCGGTGCAGCGGCACCTCGCCCGCGAAGCCGGCGATCCATCCGGCGATGAAGTTGCCGAGCGCCGCGGCCAGGAACCAGACGCCCATCATCAGCCCGACCAGGCCCTTCGGGGAGAGCTTGGTCACGAGGCTCAGGCCGACGGGGCTGAGACAGAGCTCGCCGAACGTGTGCAAGAGATAGAGCAGCGTGAGCCACAGCGGGCTGACGCGGACGCCGTGCGCCTCCGCCGCGCGCGCGGCCGGCACGAGGACGAGGAAGCCGAGCGCCACGAGGAACAGGCCGATGGCGAATTTCAGCGGGCCGCCGATCCGGACCCGCAACCACAGCGCGGCGAACACCGGCGCGAAGGCGATGACGAAGAGCGGCTGCTCGGACTGGAACCAGCTCGACGGGAACGACCAGCCGAAGATCGACGTGCGGGTGTGGCGGTCGGCGAAGAGCGTCAGCGTGGAGCCCGACTGCTCGAACGCGGCGAAAAAGACCAGGGCGAAGACGAAGAAGACGCCGATGAGGAAGAGGCGGCGCCAGTCGTCGGAGGTGAGCGGGGTCGTATCCCGCACGACCGTGCGCCGTTCGGTCTCCGGCAGATGCTTCCGCCCGAGCATGTACTGCGTCAGCCCCAGCGCCATCCCCACGCCGGCGACGGCGAAGCCGAGATGCCAATTCACGCGCTGCCCGAGAAAGCCGCAGACGAGCGGCGCGATCATCGCGCCGAGGTTGATGCCCATGTAGAAGAGCGAGAAGCCGGAGTCGCGGCGCTCATCCTCGGCGCTGTAGAGGAAGCCAACCATCGTGCTGACGTTCGGCTTCAAGAGGCCGGTGCCGAAAACGATGAGCACGAGTCCGGCGAAGAACGATGTCGTCGTCGGCACGGCCATCGAGAAATGCCCGAGCATGATCAGCACGCCGCCGGCGAGCACCGCGCGGTAGTGACCGATCACGCGGTCGGCCAGCCAGCCGCCGGGGATCGACATGCCGTACACCCCCATCGTGTAGGCGCCGTAGATCATCGCTGCCTGCCGCGTCGAGAGCGCCAGTCCGGCCGGCGCGACCATGAAGAGGATCAACAGAGAGCGCATGCCGTAGTAGCTGAAGCGCTCCCACATCTCCGTGAAGAAGAGGACCGAGAGACCGCGCGGATGTCCGAGCCAATTTGCCTGCGTCATGGCGCGAGCGTCGCGCCGCACGCGCGCGCGGGCGGCGCTTTTGTCACGAGCGGTGGAAACGGCGGCACGAGCGGCGGCGCCGGCGCGCGCCGCGCGCCCTACAATGACGGTGCGTGCACCTCTCGAAGCGCTCGATCGCTCTTCTCCTCGTCGGCGGCTGGACGCTCATCGCCCTCTACTTCGCGGTGCAGGCCTACTTCAACCCCGCGGCCACGCCGCGCATCCCGTGGTCGTACGCCCTCCTGGTCAACTTCACCTATTACTACCTCTGGGGTCTCTGCACGCCCGTCGTGGTCTGGCTCGGGCGGCGCTATCCGTTTCACACCGGCCGCTGGCTGCGCGCGCTCGCGGTGCACGCCGCCGCCAGCGCGGTGCTGACGGCGGCGCAGATCCTCGCCGCCGAGGCGATCCTGTCGTCGACCGGATTGCGCGAGACCACCGGCAACCTCGGCAAGCTGACCTTCGCCTTCGCCGTCAACTTCCAGTCGTCGCTGCCGACGTACTGGCTGATCCTCTTCGCCTGGTACGCCATCGACTACTACTCGCGCGCCTCGCAGCTCGAAGCGCGCCTCTCGCAGGCGCAGTTGCAGGCGCTGCGGATGCAGCTCAACCCGCACTTCCTCTTCAACACGCTCAACTCCGTCTCGTCGCTGATGTACACGGACGTCGAGGCCGCCGACGCCATGCTGGCGCGCCTCGCCGAGCTGCTGCGCCTCACGATCGACCGCGATCTCAAGCAGGAGATCCCGCTCGAGCAGGAGTTGGAGCTCGTGCGCCGCTACCTGGAGATCGAGAAGATCCGCTTCGAGGAGCGGCTGCGCGTGACCATCGACGTCGCGCCCGAGGCCATGGGGGCGTACGTGCCGAGCCTGGCGTTGCAGCCGCTCATCGAGAACGCCATCCACCACGGCATCGCTCCGCGGCGCGAAGGCGGCGCCATCGAGATCCGCGCCGGACGCGACGACGGGCAGCTCCATCTCTCCGTTGCCGACGACGGCATCGGCGCGCGGCAGCAGCCGCGCGAGCGCATCGGCCTGGCGAACACGCGCGCGCGGCTCGAGCAGCTCTACGGCGCGGCGCAGCGGCTGACGCTCACCGACGTCGCGCCGCGGGGCTTCCGCGTCGACATCGTCATTCCCTACCGGACGGAGGCGCGCGCGTGAACGCCGTCATCGTCGACGACGAGCGCCTGGCGCGCGAGAAGATCCGCTCCATGCTCGCCGCGCACGACGACGTGCGCGTGGTCGGCGAGTGCGCGGACGGCGCCGAGGCCGTGGCGGAGATCCGGCGGCTCAAGCCTGACCTGGTTTTTCTCGACGTACAAATGCCGGGCGTCGACGGCTTCGACGTCCTGCGCCGGCTTCGCGGCGCAGCGCTGCCGGCCATCATCTTCGTCACCGCGCACGACGAGTACGCCGTGCGCGCCTTCGAGGTCGAGGCGGTCGACTACCTGCTCAAGCCCTTCGACCGCCGCCGCTTCAACGAGGCCCTGCGGCGCGCGCGGCGGCGCCTCGACGGCGAAGCGCCGGTCGACGCCGACCGCCTGCTCGCCGCAATCGAGCAGATGCGCGCCACGCGCTGGTCGCGCTTCGTGGTCAAGGGGCGCGACCGCATGACGCTGGTGCCGATCGCGGACGTCGATTGGATCGAGGCCGACGGCAAGTACGTCCGCCTGCACTGCGGCAGCGCCAAGCACCTGATCCGCGAGTCGATCGGCGAAGTGGAGAGCCGCCTCGGCGGCGAGGAGTTCGCGCGCATCCACCGCCGCACGATCGTGAACCTGCGCAAGGTGAAGGAGATCTACCGCGGCTTCGGCGGCGACTACATCGTGGCCATGAGCAGCGGCGCGAAGCTGACGGTGAGCCGGCGGTACTGGTCGAAGATCCGGCACCTGGGAGGGCTGCGGTGACGGAATGCCTCTCTGCTACGATTTGACAATGCTGGCTCCGACGCCGCGCGACCGTCTCGTCGACCCGCAGGGCCGGCCATACTTCCTCTGGGATGTGGAGATGACACTCGAGGAGTTCGAGCACATCGTGAATGACGCGCAGGCGGCGGCACGGCCGTATCTGATCGGGAAAATGATGCGGCAGGCGAAGCCCGACGACGCCCTGCAATTCGTTTCGCCACAGGAGATCCGCGACTTGTGGCCGGCGATCGAGCGATACCTCGGCAAGTCGCGGCCGTTCTGGACGTGGCTGCTGGAACAGTGGGAGCGCCTTGGTTTCGTCCGGCGGTAAGTTGACCGCGCTCCAGAAACGAGTCCTCGAAGTTCTGGCGACTGTGGATCCACCGTTCGTTCTCGGCGGTGGTGCGGCGCTCGCGGCGTTTTACCTCGCACACCGCACGACACGCGATCTCGATCTCTTTTGGCGGAATCGTGCAGCGCTGGAGGGACTATCTGATGTTGTTTCATCGAGTATTTCGACGGCCGGATTGACAGTCGAGACATTGCGCACCAGTCCCGGATGGAGAATCGCTGCAGACCGCGATCGACGACGCGCCTCGACGCGACAGCGGCTTCTCGCCTCTGACACTCGCGTGGGTTCTGCGTACCCTCGACGTCGCGGCCATGGCTTCATCGGCTGGCATCGATCCTCCCGCAGCGCAACGCCTCGACGACTTCCGGCGATGGCTCATCGATCGCCTCGTGACGCCCCAATGACGGTGACGGAATGCCGCGTCCGGCCCCGCTCGTTCTGCCGGGCCGTGAAGCTCGTCCCGCTCGCCCTCGTGCTCGTCCTCTTCGCCGCGGCGGCGAAGCCGCCCGCGGTCACGCTCGACGTCAAGGATGAAGACGTCCGGGTTATCCTCAAGTCGATGCAGAAGCAGTGCGCGATCAAGAATCTGATCATCGACCCGAACGTGTCGGGCAACGGGACGTTCTACTTCAAGGACGTGCCGTGCCGGACGGCGTTCGACGTCGTCTTCCGCACCATGGGGCTCGCCGCCGAGTACTCGGACGACGTCGTCGCGGTCGAAAAGAAGAAATGAAGGCGAGCCACGCGGTCAAGATCGCCGTGGTCGTCCTCATCGCCGGCGCCGTCATCGCCGTGCTGGCGTCGCCGCTGCGCCAGCAACTCACCATCTCGCATGCCCGCGCGTTGGTGACGAGCGAGCGCGCGCACGTGCAGTCGCTCTGGTGGACGCCGTTCGTTCTCGTGCTCGCCTACGGCGTCGGCTGCATCTTCGCCATCCCCGCCACCGTGTTCATCGCCGTCGCCGGCGCGCTGTGGGGGTGGAAGCTCGGCCTCGCCTACGCGATCGCCGGCGGGATGCTCGGCGCCTCGCTCTCCTACTTCCTCGGCCGTTACCTCGGCGAGGGACTGCTCGAGCGCTTCGGCAAAGCCGGCGCGGCGGTGAAGCGGCAGATCGAGCGTGCCGGCTTCCAGACCATGCTCATCATCCGTCTCATTCCCGGTCCTCCGTTCGCCATGTGGAACTACGGCGCCGGCGTGGCGCGCTTCCCCTTCGGCATCTACTTCCTGGCCACGCTCCTCGGCACGCTGCCCGCGCACTTCGTTTTCGTCTATTCGGCGGACGCGCTCTTCAGCGGAACGATGACGGAGCGCGACGCGCTGATCACGCTGGCCAAAGTGGCGGCGCTGCTGATCGCCTTGGCGCTGATTCCGACGTTGATCAAACGGTTCACGCAACGACGGGCAGACGCTGTCCGCCCCTACCGGTAGGGGTGCACAGCGTGCGCCGGCGGAAGTGCACCGAGTCGTGTGCTATATTGATCAACCCGCATCGGCGGGACTCATGATCGAGATCCAAATCGTCCCGAGCGACATCCGTCGCAGCGTGCGCTACGTCTTCTTCGACCGGCGGCGCGTGGTCTTTGCGATCGTCGGGCTCACGCTCCTCCTGGCCGGCCTCATCGGCTCGATGGCCGCCGCGCCCACCGTCATCCGTCGCGTCTACAAGGACAACTTCCTCAAGAGCATGCGCGTGGAGCGGGACATCCAGCGCGAGCGCCTGAACGAGAACGTGCAGCAGATGTCGTCGCTCGAGCGCAGCCTCGAAGAGCACCGCATCCGCGTCGAGAAGCTGATCACGATCTATGGTCTCGACCGCGACCTCGGCAAGGGCGGCTTCTCCATCCCCGGCATCAAGAGCGACTCGACCAACGTCCAGCTCGACGATGCCCACCGCCGCGAGGCCGGTCTCCGCGTGGCCATGCGCCGGCTGCAGCTCCAGATCGAGTTGCTCCAGCAGTACGAGCGCGCCAACGCCGACATGGTCCGCCACACGCCGTCGATCCTCCCGCTGCCGGCCGACCAGTTCGTCCTGACCTCGCCGTTCGGCGTGCGCATCTCGCCGTTCACGCGCGCCGCCGACTTCCACAAAGGCCTCGACCTCTCCGCGCCGACCGGCACGCCGGTCTACGCCGCGGCCGACGGCGTGGTCAGCTTCGCCGGCCGCTATCCGATCCGCGACAGCGTGGCCTGGTGGCGCTTCGGCAACGTCGTCACCATCAATCACAACGACCGCTTCGTCACCATCTACGGCCACTGCGACACGATCAAAGTGCGCGCCGGGCAGCAGGTGAGGCAGGGGGAAGTGATCGCCACGGTCGGCTCGACCGGCTGGAGCACGAACTCGCACCTGCACTACGAAGTGCGCAGCACGCTCGAGCAGGACGGCGTCTACCAGCCGATCGATCCGCGCATTTACATTCTCAATTACCAGTGGTCCAATGAAGCGTCCCTGTTGATGAAGTCGAGGACGTCGAAGGAGTACAAAGACTTCGATCCGCTGCCGCCGGCGTTTGTCGGGAAGAGGAGAGGGTGATGAGCGCAGCCGCCGAACAAGCGAATTTCCCCACCATGATCATCCCGCGCGGAACGGAGATCCGCGTGAACCCGCAGGGACAGCTCTCGATCAAGACGCCGGGGAACCTGGTGATCCAGAACTCCGGCAACTACTCGGAGATCGAGTCGACGAACGGCTCGATCCGCATCGAGGAGAACGTGACGGTCGAAGCAGTGTCGATCCGGGCGGGGCAGGCCTGCTTCATCCAGGGGACGCTGACGGCGTGGAAGGTCCACGCCAAGCGGATCACGCTCGAGGACCGCGCCCGCGCCTTCATCATGCTGCAGGAGTCGGAGCAGCTCGATCTTGCCAAGAGCGCGCGCCTCGTCGGCAACTTCGCCAATGAGAAAGAGCTGTTTTTCATGATGGGGAAGTTCAGCCCGCAACTGAAGGAGCTTCCCGGCTCGGTGGAGGTGCACAGCCCGCAGCAGAT
The DNA here is from genome assembly GCA_036522835.1 of Thermoanaerobaculia bacterium. Classification (GTDB taxonomy): domain Bacteria; phylum Acidobacteriota; class Thermoanaerobaculia; order Gp7-AA8; family Gp7-AA8; genus DATDFB01. The sequence goes on from DATDFB010000290.1 coordinate 41,511, forward strand.
CGAGCAGTCGTCGCCAGGCTCGACGACGCAGCGCTCCATGCCCGCGCTGAGCCCCGACCTCGTGGCCGCGGAGCACCTGCGCGCCGCGCAGTCGCTGCTGGAGCGCGAGATCGGCCGCACGGACCTCGCGCCGGCCGAGGCCGAGGCGCTGCGGGAGGTGCTCTACGCATTGCGCGAGCGGAACCTCACGCGCGTCGGCAGCATCTACCGCGACGCGTTCTCCGAGCTCAGCGCCCCCAGCGCGACGCTGAAGCAGGCCTTCGAGCACTTGGTGATGTGGAGTGCGGCGGCCATGCCGCCGCTGTGAGAGCGTTCGGTATGAACGTGACCACGAACCGCCGCGCCCGCGCCTTCATCATGCTGCAGGAGTCGAGCAGCTCGACCTCGCGTCGGCAGGATCTACCGCGATGCGTTCTCCGAGCTCAGCGCGCCGAGCGCGACGCTGACGCAGGCGTTCGAGCACTTGGACGCGTACTTCCAGCGGTAGCGCGCCGAGGTTTGCTCTTCGGTACGGTCGTTACGTACTCCCAGGCGTTCGGATCCTGAGCGTCTGCTTTCAATTCGCGCTCGAGCTCTGCATTCGACAGCTTCTTTCTTTTTGGCATATTCACCATCCGGTCACGACGCGAAGGACGCCCGGCGATTTTTCGTACACAATCAGATTAATCGAACGGCCGGCATCGCTGTATCCGATGAGCTGGTAACCGCGATGCCTTTTCTTATTGCGGCGCACGTCGAATTTGTTCCAGAGCACCTCGAATGCTTCCTCGGCCGTAACTCCGTGCGCGGCAAGTTCCTCTTCGTCGAACTCATAGGTAAAGGCTTCGGGCCGGAACTTCTGCCAAAAGACCACGACTACGCCTCGAACGCGTTCGGGATGAAGCGCACCACGAACCGCCACCCCGTCCAATACAGCGACACGATGTCATAGCGGAGCTGCACCGGCCGCCGCTCGCGGGCGAGGAGCATGTCGCCGAGGCGCACGCAGCCGATACAGCCACCGCGCCCGCCACTCGCCGGGTGATGTGGAGTGCGGCGGCCATGCCGCCGCTCTGACAGCGCCGGCATGGCCGGCGCACTCCACAAGATCACGCCTCGAACGCGTTCGGGATGAACGTCACCACGAACCGCCACCCCGTCCAATACAGTGACACGATGTCATAGCGGAGCTGCACCGGCCGCCGCTCGCGGGCGAGGAGCATGTCGCCGAGGCGCACGAGCTGCTCGCGTTTGCGCCGGCCGACGGCCTCGAACCCCTCGCCGGCGGAAAACGACTGCCGCGTCTTCACCTCCGCGATCACCAGCGTGCGGCCGCGGCGTAGGACGAGATCGATCTCGCCGCCGGCCACGCGGACGTTGCGCGCGACCACGCGGTAGCCGCGCAGGCGATACAGCCACCGCGCGCGCCACTCGCCGAGTCGCCCGAGCCGCGCGGCGGAGATTCGCATCGCGGCCGAGGATACCTCGGAACTACAATCGCGCCGTGCTCCCTCTCTCCGACCACAACCCCAGCCGCACGACGCCCATCATCAACATCCTCCTCATCGTGGCCAACGTCTTCATGTTCTTCTGGGAGCTCTCCCTCGGCCCGCGCCTCGAGCCGGCGCTCTTCGACGTCGCCTTCATTCCGGCGCGCTTCTGGTACTCGCCGATTCACCCCGTCAACGTCATCGGCATCTTCGTCTCCATGTTTCTGCACGGCGGCTGGCTGCACCTCGGCGGGAACATGCTCTACCTCTGGATCTTCGGCGACAACATCGAGGACCGCCTCGGCCACTTCCGCTATCTCCTCTTCTATCTCCTCTGCGGCATCGTGGCCACGCTCGCGCATGCCTTCTTCAATCCTAGCTCGCGCATGCCGTCGATCGGCGCGTCGGGGGCGATCGCCGGCGTCCTCGGCGCGTACCTGCTGCTCTTCCCGCGCGCGCGGGTGACGACGCTCATCCCCATCTTCTTCTTCATCACCGTGCGCGAGATCCCCGCCGTCATCGTCCTGGGACTCTGGTTCGTGCTGCAGCTCTTCGTCGGCGTGGCCTCGCTCGGCGTGGCCGAGGCGCAGCAGTCCGGCGGCGTGGCGTACTTCGCGCACATCGGCGGTTTCGTCGCCGGGATGACGCTCATCGCGCTCATGGGCGGCATGCGCCGGCGCCCGCGCGCGATCCCGTACGGCGACTACTGGCGCTGACGCAGCGTGCGCGCCGCTTCCTCGGGATCGACGACGTTCACCGCGCCGCCAGCGCCGACTTCGTAGCCGGCCAGCCCCGACAAACGCGGGATCACGGCGACGTACCAGTGCGCGCGCGGCTCGCCCGGAAACGTGTTGACGATCCAGTTGAGCCCCGGCGCGACGCTGCACGACGCGCGCGCCGCCGACTGCAG
>DATDFB010000291.1:0-27330 GCA_036522835.1 Thermoanaerobaculia bacterium
GCAGGTGCGGGCAACGTGCCGCCCGGTGGCGGCAAAGCGTCCGCAGGTGCGGGCAACGTGCCGCACGGTGCCGGCAGGGCGTCCGCAGGTGCGGGCAACGTGCCGCACGGTGGCGGCAGGGCGTCCGCAGGTGCGGGCAACGTGCCGCACGGTGCCGGCAAGGCGTCCGCACGTGCGGGCAGGACGCGCCCTCAGTGTGCGGCCGCGCGTCCCCGCGGCGGCACTTCCGTTCCGACCGAGAACGCCGGCTCGTACGTCAGCGTGGCGGTGTTCCCCGCCCCATCCGCCGTCTCGATCTTGACGTCGTAGAGCGCGCGCCCCGCCTTCGCCAGCGCGCCGAGGCCGACGAGGTAGATCTCCGCCGTCTGCTGCGTCGCGGAGATCACGATCCACTCGGTCTTCCCGTGCACTTTGTACGAGACCTTCTTGACGTCGCCGCCGGTCACGGAAAAGCGCAGTGACCCGGCGCCGTTCGGCTCGATCAGCCGCGTCAGATTGCCGCCGCCGTCGAGCAGCGCCACCGTCGCGATCGCCGGCGGCGTTGCGTCGGCCTTGCTCGGATCGAAGCCGAGCGACAGCGTCGTCGTCCGCGGCACCCCGCCGTACAGCACGCCGTGCGTGACGGTGTCGAGGCGGAACATCCCCGCCTTGTTGCCGAACGGCAGCAGCCGCGGGGCGGAGCCGAAACCGCGGATGACGAGCGTGCCGTCGGGCGCGTAGAGCTCCGACACGAGGCCGGCTGCGTCGACCGGGCGGGCCTCGCCGGCCTGCCCCGTCACCGCCTGGTTGAACAGTCCCTGCACCGGCGTGATCGTGCCGAAGGTGCCGGAGAGCAGCAGCGGGCCGAAGCCGAACGCGAAGTCGAAGCCGTCGGCAATCTTCGGCGCCGGCGCCACGGCGATCTTCCCGCCGCTGTACACGATCGCCGGCGCGACGTACCAGGTGACGTTGTCGGCGCCGCCGCTGACGAGAACGTTCGCGCCGTAGCCGTCGACCGCCGGCGCGTTCATGGCCAGGCGGAGGCTCGTCTCTACCGTGCCGGGATTGCGCAGCGTCGCGCGCACGGTCGAGCCGGGATCGTCGCCGCCAACCTTGAGCTGGGGCACCGCGGCCACGCTGAAGAACGGCACGAGCCCCGGCAGGTTGAAGAGGCGTAGCTCCGTGGTGCTGAGATCGGCCCCGCCGGCGTTCAACGTCACGTCGCCCGTCAACGGCGTGACGAGCGGCTGATTGACGATCGCCACGTGCCGCGCGGCCAGGTCGTACAGCCCCTCGGTCACAGCGAGCTTCGGCAGCGACAGATCGGAGACGTGCATCGACGCCAGCGACAGCGCCGGCAGATGCAGCGAGGTGACCATCCAGTCGGGATGGAGGAAGAGGCGCCCCCAACTGATGTAGCCCGGCTGCGACGACAGCGCCACGCCGTGCTCGTCGCGCCCGGCGTACCGGACAAGGTGCGGCGTGGCGTCGCTCTTGAGGTCGATCTTGACGTCGCCGTCGATCGCCTGGGCCTCGCGATAGACCACGAATTGATCGTTGAGCACGCCCGTCTTCGCATCGATGCCGAAGTCGTAGACGAAGTAGTCGTACGTTCCCGGCGACAGCAGCGTCTCGGTGTTGTGCTCGTCGAGATTCGCGGCGACGTTGAAGAACAGCGGAGCGAACCAGAGCGTCTGCTGCGAGCCGCGGTCGAACGTCACCGTGGCCCGGGCCGCCTTCGTGTAACCGTAAGGGATGCGCGTCGTGCCGCCGCCGTGTTTGACGACGATCTGCCCGCCGCCGGAAAACGTGGCGATGCCAGTCGTGACCGCCGCGTTCGTCAACTCCACCGTCACGTTCACGTCCTTCGACTCGCCGGCCTCGAGCGAGAACGACGACGGATCGATCGTCACTTTCTCTCCCGGCTTGGCCGCGACGGTGAACGTGAACGGCAGGCGGAACGAGTTGCGGTTCGTGAGGCGCACCGTGCGCGTGGCTGTGAACGTCGGCAGCGACGGGGAATCGAGACCGAACGTAAGCGCCGGCGGCTCGGCGCCGATCATCGACGCCCCCGCGCCAACCGCGTCGATGCGGCCGCTGCCGGTGGCCATCACCTCCTCGTTGACGTTGCTTGTCGAGGCGATGAGCGCGGCCTTGATCCGCGCCGCGGACCAGTCGCGATGCACAGCGCGCAGGAGCGCGGCGACGCCGGCGACGTGCGGCGTGGCCATCGACGTGCCGCTCAGAGGCCCGTAGCCGCCTCCCGGCAACGAGGAGACGATGTTGACGCCGGGCGCGCAGACCTCCGGCTTGACCGAAAGATCTTTCATGTTCGGCCCGCGCGAGCTGAACGTGGCCACGGCGTCGAATCGGTCGACTGCACCGACCGTGATGGCGCTGCGGGCCGTGCCGGGGCTGGAGATGGTGTGCCCGCCGCCGGAGTTGCCCGCGGCGATGGCGAAGACGACGCCGAGCGCGCTGGCGTTGTCGACGGCGATGGAGAGCGGGTCGTCGGGCCCGCCGCCGCCGCCGAGGCTCAAGTTGGCGACGTCGACGTGGTCGCTGGTGTCGCCGTCGCCGTTCGGGTCGACGGTGCGCTCGATCCCGGCGAGGACGTCGGAATCGGATCCACCGCCGTTTGCCCCGAGGACCTTGAACGCCATCAGCGTGGCCTCGGGGGCCACGCCCTGCAGCGCATCGGTGTTGCCCGCGGCGATTCCGGCCACGTGCGTGCCGTGGAACTGGTCGTCCATCGGATCGTTGTCTTTGTTGACGAAGTCGTAGCCGCCGGCAAAGTGGCCGGCGATGGCGGGATGCGTGTAGTCGACGCCGGTGTCGATGATGGCGATGACGACGCCGGCGCCGCGCGAGGCGAACGACGTCCAGAACTCGTCGGCCTTCACCTGCTTCACGTTCGCCGGCGCGGTGAATTCCTGAAGCGCGTGAACCTCGCGGTCGGGATACACGGCCTTGACGTACGGCAGCGCGGCGATCCTGGCCAGCCCCGCGCGCGGCACGCGCAGCGCCACGCCGTTGAACGTGCGGAAGTACTCCCACCGCACCTCGGCGCCGTCGATTGCGGCGACGTCGGCGCGGAAGCGCTGGAAGGCCGTGGCGTACGACGCGACCGCCGCGGACGCCGAGCGCAGCGCGAGCTTCGCCATCGGCGCGTCGCGGAACTCGACGATGACCTTCGCGTCGGGCGCGAGCGGCAGCGGCACGCTCTCGACGCGGCCGTCCTTCATCTCCACGCGGAGCGCGGTGCCGTACGTCAGTTGCTGGGCGGAGATCGGGAGGGCAACGAGGAGGAGCGACAGGAACCGGCGCATGGGTAGCCTCGGATTTCAGACGAAACGACGCAGATTTTCACGCCACCACGGCCAGTCGTGGCCGAAGACGCCCGGCCAGAACTCGGAGTGGTTGGGAATCCCTTTCGACCACAGCAGCTGCGAGAAGTCGCGGTTCTTCTGCACGATGGAGTCGTACTCGCCGGTGGCGATGACCCAGCCGACGCGGGAGAGCTTGCCCACCCACTCGCCGTCCATGTTCGGGATGAAAGCCGTGGGGCAGTGGAAGTAGCAGGTCTGGTCCCAGTAACCGTCGAGGAAGGAGTGGATGTCGTAGACGCCGGAGAAGCAGATGGCCCGGCTGACGACGTCGGGATAACGCGCCGCGAAGTTGGCGGCGTGGTATGCGCCAAAGCTGGCGCCGTAGACGGCCAGGTCGCCGCGCTGGGCGCGGTTGAATACGTAGGGCACGAGCTCGTGGCGGAGGTAGGCGTCGTACTGGGCGTGCCGCGCCGCGCGCACGGCCGGGTGGACCGATTTGTTGTACCAGCTCTCGTTGTTGACGGTGTCGACGGCCACGAGCTGGATCTCGCCGCGGTCGACTTTGTCGGCCACCGAGTCGGTCAGGTGAAAGTCTTCGTTCTCGTTGTAGCGCCCCGACGACGTCGGAAAGAGGATCACCGGCCGGCCGAACTGGCCGAACCACAGAAACTCCATGTCCCGGCCCAGCGACGAGGAGTGGAACTTGACGTAGTCGCGGTACATCTCGAAGTGCGAATGCTATACGATCCGCGCCTCGGAGCGTCTCATGCCAAAAAAACGCATCGGCCTCATCTTCGGGATGGAGGACACCTTCCCTTGGGCCCTCATCGACGCGATCAACACGCGCGCCGGCGACCGCGTCGAAGCCGGCCCCGCGGAGATCTCCTATCTCAAGGATGACGGCGTTTTCCCCTACGACCTGCTGCTCGACCGCATCAGCCATGAGGTGCCGTTCTACCGGACGTACGTGAAATGCGCCGCAGCCTCGGGCGTGAAGATCGTCAACAACCCGATCTGGTGGTCGGCCGACGACAAGTTCTTCGACAACCTGGTGGCGAAGGCGGTCGACGTGGCCGTGCCGCGCACGGTGCTGCTGCCGCACAAGCAGTTCCCGCCAAACACCGAGGCGAAGTCGTTCCGCAACATGCGCTGGGTGAACTGGGACGAGGTGTTCGACTATCTCAAGTTTCCGATCTTCATGAAGCCGGCGTACGGCGGCGGGTGGAAGGACGTGTACAAGGTGCACAACCCGCAGGAGTTCTTCGACTCCTACGATCAGACCCGCGACCTGACCATGATGGCGCAGGAGGCGATCGAATTCGACTCCTACTTCCGCTGCTACGTGCTGGGCCGGAAGCACGTGCACATCATGCAGTACGACCCGAAGCAGCCGCACCACCTGCGGTACGTGAAGGATGCGCCGCCGTTGGACCCCGATTTCGAGGCCAAGCTGCGTCGCGACGCCCTGGCCCTCTGCGACGCCCTCGGCTACGACATGAACACCGTGGAGCTGGCCGTTCGCGGCGGGATTCCCTACGCGATCGACTTCATGAACTGCGCGCCCGACGCGGACTTGAACTCAGTCGGTCCGGAGAATTTCGCCTGGGTGGTGGGAAACATGGCGGACACGCTGATCGAGATGGTGGATGCGCCGACGCCGCTGGAGCTGACGGGAAGTTGGCCGGAGAAGATGCAGCGGTAGGGTTATGATCCCTCCATGCCTCAGCCTTCTTTCACCCTAGGCATTGAAGAAGAGTTCCAGGTCGTCGACCCCGAAACGCGCGGGTTGAAGTCGCACATCCAGGAGCTCTTCGCCGAAGGGGAGAAGCGGCTCAAGGAAGAGATCAAGCGGGAGATGCACGACCCGGTCATCGAGGTCGGCACGCCCATCTGCGCCAACGTGGCCGAGGCGCGGCAACAGGTCACGCGGCTGCGAGGCGAGATCATCCGGCTCACGCGCGAGAACGGGCTGCGCATCGCCGCCGCGGGAACGCATCCGATCTCGCACTGGGCCACCGTCCCGATCACGCAGGCCGCGCGCTACGACCAGATCGTCTACGACCTCCAGATGATCGCGCGCGCCAACCTCATCTTCGGCCTGCACGTCCACGTCGCCGTCGAAGACCACGAGACGCGCATCCAGATCATGAACGCGGCGCGCTACTTCCTGCCGCACGTCTTCGCGCTCTCCGTCAACTCGCCGTTCTGGTGCGGGCAGAACACCGGCTGGAAGAGCTACCGCGCCAAAGTCTTCGAGCGCTTCCCGCGCACCGGCATCCCCGACTACTTCATGTCGTCGAGCCACTACGACGAATACGTGCAGGTGCTGATGCAGACGAAGTGCATCGACAATGCGAAGAAGATCTGGTGGGACGTCCGCCCGCACCCGTTCTTCCCAACGCTCGAGTACCGCGTCTGCGACGTACCGCTGCGCGTCGACGAGACCATCTGCTTCGCCGCCCTCTTCCAGGCCATCACCGTGAAGCTGTGGCAGCTGCACTCGCAGAACATGGGGTGGCGGCTCTACCGCCGGTCGCTGCTGAGCGAGAACAAGCAGCGCGCGGCGCGCTTCGGGATCGACGGGAAGCTGATCGACTTCGGCAAGCGCGCCGAGGTGCCGTTCGGGGAGTTGCTCGACGAGCTGCTCGAGTTCGTCGACGACGTGGTCGACGGCCTCGGATCGCGCAACGAGGTCTACTACGCCCGCGAGATCATGCGCCAGCGCACCGGCGCCGACCGCCAGCTCGCCGCGTACGAGAAGCGCCACGATCTGCGCGATGTTGTCGACCTCATCATCGAGGAAACGGAGCACGGCATTCCCCTTGCCTGATAGTGTCATGTCGAGCGGAGCGAGACACCCCCTGCGGCAGGGGATTCCTCGCTGTGCTCGGAATGACACTTTTATGCAGGACATCCGAGGTCAGTACGACTTTTTCGAGTATGCCGACGGCGCGCGCCCCGCGCCGGGACGCGCATTCATCGACATCGCCATCCTCGACATGAACCACTCATGGCCGAACGTCGGCCACGACTCGCTCGTGCACGCGGTGCTCGAGGCGTCCGAGGAGATGCGCGAGACGCTCGTGGCGGCGGGGCTGAAGGTGCGCGTGATTACGTTCGACGTGCGGCGCGGGCTGCAGATCCCCGCCGCGCCGAACGGGCAGTTCCAGCTCTACGTCGGCACCGGCGGCCCGGGGCATCTCGACCCGCGCCAGAACGACGGCGTGAACGAGTACAGCCAGGGCATCAACGAGACGGCGGAGTGGGAAGCGCCGCTGTTCAAGCTCTTCGACGCCATTCTCCGCTCGCCCGAGGCCGCGCTCATCGGCGTCTGCCACACGTTCGGACTGATGTGCCGCTGGTCCGGCACGGCCCATCCGGAGCTGCGCGGCGAGAAGAGCAGCGGGATGCCGGTCAACGTGCTGACGAGCAACGGCGTGCGCCACCCCTGGTTCGGCGAATTCGCGGAGCGGCTGCCGGACGGCCGGCATTTCCGCGTCGTCGACAACCGGCTGTTCGACCTCGTGCTCGACGACGGGGGCAGCGTCGACGTGATCGCCAGCGAGGTGGAGTCGAGCGACGTGCTGACGATGGTCGAGTTCGCGCGCGACGCCGCCGGCACGATGCCGCGCGTCCTCGGCGTCAATCACCACCCGGAGATCATCGACCGCGAGCACATCATGCGCGTGCTCGACGAGAAGCGCGCCATCGGCGAGGTGAGCGAGCAGTGGTACCGCGAGCGCGCCGTGACGATGCGCGACCTGTTCCGCGGCGAGCAGGAGCGCCAGAGCCGGCTGACATCGGAGTTCACGCTGCTCGCGCCGCTGCGCTATCACCTGCGGCGGCTGGTGGACGAGCGTGCTACAGTGACGCGCTGAGAACGCCTCTGACACACGCAGAACGCTTCTGATCATCTCCTCTCCCGTCCACCTGCATTCCTGCATGGAGGAGATGACGTGTATTCCGATTGGACCACCACATTCTTCAAGGGTCTTTCCGTCGAGTTCTGGGTAACGATCGCGCCGCCGCCGAGCGACGCGGAGATCGAGTTTCTGCGCAGCGTGTTTCAGGGCAACGAGCTGCTCGACGTCGCTTGCGGCGCCGGGCGGTACACGATTCCACTCGCGCAGGCCGGCTATGCGATGACCGGTGTCGATCTCTCCGATGATTTCCTACGGATTGCAGGCGCACGCTGTACGCCCCTACCGGTAGGGGCGGACAGCGTCCGCCCGATCGCTTGGGAGAAACGCGACATCCGCGATCTGCCGTGGGCCGCGCGCTTCGACGGCGCGCTCTGCTTCGGCAACAGCTTCGGCTACTTCCCGCGCGACGAATCACGCGAGCTCCTGCGCGGAATCGCCCGCTCGCTGAAGAATGGCGCGGCCTTCGTGCTGGAGACCGGCGCGACGGCGGAGTCGCTCCTGCCGGCGCTGCAACGCGAGCGCACCATCGAGGCGGGCGAGATCGTCTTCCACAGCGCGAACCGCTACGAAGCGAGCGAAAGCCGCCTCGACATCGAGTACACCTTCACGAAAGGCGGCGAGCACGAAACGAAGGCGGGCACGACGTGGGTCTTCACGGCCGGTGAAGTGCGCGCGATGCTGAACGACGCGGGCCTGACGGTCGAAAACGTCTACGCCTCGTTGACGAGAGACGCGTTCGTCCTCGGCTCGCCGCGCGCGATCTTCGTGGCCCGAAAGACGTAGACGCCAGCGGCCAGCGCCGCGATGAGGCCGGCGCCGAGCGCGATCCAGAACATGCGCATCGCCTCGGAACGGCCCATCGCGGCCTGGGCGCGGACGTGGGCGATCTCCTGCGCGCGATCGTCCGACGTCAGCGACAGCGGCACTGTTGCGTCGAGCTTCGGATCGGGCGGCAGCGGATACGCGCTCGTGAACGGCTCGCGGAACATCGCCGAGTATTTGCCGCTCACGTTCATCTCCTCCACGCTCGCGTTGCGGTGCCCCTGAAACGCGACGGCGCTGAAAACAACACCGATGACGAAAACCGCGATGGCTACGGCCGGCATCCTCCGCGCGCCACCGCCGGCACCAGCGACGAACAGCAGCAGCGCCGCCGCCAGGATCAACGACAGGTAGAACACCTGCGACGCCTCGTACTCCGCCACGCTCAGCGGGTGGTCTTCCGGCGGGCGCGGTCCCCACGCCGAGCGCAGCGTGTGCCGCAACGCCGGCAGGGAGAGTCGGTGGAACGCGCGGACGTACATCTCCGGCGTGGGGAGATGTTCCGGACTGTCGAACCTCGCATTTTCCGACGCCATTGGCCAGGAAAGAGTGCGGTAGAGCTCCGCGGCGCCGCGCGAGTCGCCGGCGAGCTGGTGGGCGACGGCCGTGATGAAGCGCAGCTCCTCGGAGTCGTTCTCCGCGAGAAGCTGATCGAGGCTGGCCACGATGACGGGATGCGACAGGTTCTCGCTGCCCGGTACCGGCACGAGCTCCATGAGCCGCGCCCGCGACGCGCCGGCCGCGCGCGCCGCAGCGGTAAGGACGAGCAGCGCGGCCAGTAGCGCGAAGGCGATCCGCTCCTGACGCGCGAGCGCGCCGAGGCCGCCGCGCAACGACAACACCAGGAGAACGGCCAGAGCGATGACGATGGCGATCTGCGCGGCGCGCGCGAGGTCCTCGACCGTCACCGCCATGCGCAGGCCGCCGAACGCAGCCTGGGCCTCGTCGTGCGCACGCTCCTCCTCCGCGGCGGCCTTCGCCTCGCCACGTTCGCGGAACCACCCCGCCCACGCGGCCGCGGTCACGGCGTCGCCGTCCCAGGCCAGGCCGGTGAGCTCGCGCGCGCGGGCGAGCCAGAGCCGGTCACGCGGCGGATCGGGAGCGGCGATCACGTGGAAGGCCGCGCGGCGGACGAAGGGTGCCACCAGCAGCCGCTCCACCGTCGCGCAGCCGGCGATGGGCAGCGCCTCCGCCCGTCTCCGCTTCAACGCCTCGGCATACGCTTTGTCGGCCCAGTCGCGGTGGCCGAGCGGCTCGAGAATTCGCGGCATCCAGGCAAACTCGTAGTAGGGCACGTGCGCATTCGCCTGCGCCAGCATTTCGTCGAACGTACGGTTCGCCGCCGCGCGGTCGCCGAGCTCCCACTGCGTGATGGCCAGATACACCTGATGCCACGGCTGCGTCTGATCGCGAGTGATCGCCTTTTCCAGCGCCGTCTCCAACTCTGGCAGCGTCTTCGGCTGCGCCGGGTCGATGTCGGCATAGCGAAAGTGCGCCGCCGGAAGTTTCAAGCCCTCGGAGTGCAGCTCTTTATTGAAATTCGCCGGGATCATCCAGCCCGGCTTCATGCGGTGGATGCGGCCGATGGTGCTGACGTGCGGCAGCGGCGGGCCGACGAAGCGGTTTTTCACGAAGTGCAGCGCCATCAGCTCGCCTTCGCGCGGCGGACCGATGTCGACCTTCACGGTCAGTCCGGAGTCGTCGACGCTGAAGACGCGCGGCAATCCCGGCAGCTCCCAACGATCGAGGACGCGCTCGTTGGCAGGATCGATCGCCAGCATCGTGGCCGTATCGTGCAATCCCTTCTCGACGTAGCGCTCCATCACGTACAGCGTGCCGTTGTAGAGCGCGGCCTCGGATGTGGTGAAGCGGCGGCCGGTAGCGATGGCGGTACCGAGATGCGCGGCGGCGGCGGCGTAGCGGAACGCGCGCACGTCGATGTCGGCGAGCATGGCCAGCGAGGGCGCGTGGGCCGGATCGAGCTTCAGCGCTTCGTTCAGCTCGATGGCCGCGTCGTCATCGCGGCGCATGGCCGCGAGGCACACTGCTTTTTGGTAGAGCGCGTCGGGCGTCTTGCGTGTCTGCGCAAGGAGCTCGAGGGCCCGCTGCGGCTCGTCCTGCCGCAGCGCGTTCATGACGGCCAGGAAGGTCACGAGGTCGCCGATCCCCTCGGCCGAGGTCTTGCGCATGTCGAGCTGATTGGCGCTTCCGGCCTGCACGCGCACCGCCTCGGGCGTGGCCGGCAGGTCGCCGCCGACGTTGCGCCGCTCGGCGAGCGAGGCGATGGCGGTCAAGTAATTCGCGACCGCTTCCTGCCTGCGCGGCACGAGCGTCAGGGACGGCTGGATCTCGCGCTCGTTGTGCATGGCGAAGGCTTGGCCCCAGATTACCGCGGTGGCGCCGAGCGTCTCGCCGAGCGCGAGCGCGGAGTCGGCGTCGCGGACGGCGGTTTTGGTCTCGTCGATGCCGAGGACTTTCGCCGCGCCGCCGAGGCGCGTGACGATCTGCTGCTGGACGAGCGCAGCCATCGAGCGGCCTTCTCTCGCCGACTCGTCGTCCGGACCCCAGAAGGGTGCGACGGCGACGACGAGGCGATTGTCTTTTTGCGCGCTCGGCGGCGTGGCTCGCGTGGCGAAGTAGAGGAAGAGGATTGCCGCGGCGAGCGCGCAGAGAAGGGCGCCCACGAAGGTCGCGCGCCACGCCCCCCGGCCGGCAGGGGCGGACAGCGGCCGCCCGCGCAGCGCCTCGCGCAGCTCCGCATACGACGCCGGCCGCTCGCGCGGGTCTTTCCTCGTCATCCGCGCCACGAGCGAGCCGAGGTCGCTGCCCTTGACCGGCGGCAACTCATCGTGCAGATGCTTCGAGATGATCGCCAGCGCCGAGTTGCCTTCGAACGGCTTCCGCCCGGTGAGCATCTCGAAGAGCGTCACGCCGAGCGAGTAGATGTCGGCGCGAAAGTCCGACTCCTCGCCTTGCGCCTGCTCCGGCGCGACGTAGTGCGGCGATCCGAGCAGGTAGCCGGTCTGCGTCAGGCTCGACTCGGTGTCCTTTCCCTCGGTGCCTTTGGCCAGGCCGAAGTCGGCGACCTTCAGCGTGCCGCGGTTGTCGAAGAGGATGTTCGACGGCTTGATGTCGCGGTGGACGATGCGCTTTTCCCACGCCGCCTCGAGCGCATCAACGATCGTGGCGACGATCTGGCGAGCCTCGGCGACGGACAGCGGCCCGCGCCGGATGCGGTCCGCGAGCGTCTCCCCTTCGACGTACTCCATGACCAGGTAGGCGCGCTCCTCGGTCGCGGCGAACGCGTAGACGCGGACGACGTTCGGATGCTCGACCGTGGCGAGGAGACGCGCCTCGCGCAGGAAGCGCGCGCGCACCTCGGCGTCGCGGGCGATCTCCTCGGCGACGACTTTGATCGCGACCTTGCGCCCGAGTGCGGCGTCCTCGGCGAGATAAACCGAGCCCATCCCTCCGCGGCCGAGGTGCCGCAGGACCTTGTAGCCGGGGATGTCGATCTCCGGCCGCCGGCCGTCATAAGCGACGGTCGCGTCATCGGGAGAAACGTTGGACATGGATTCACGAAGTATACGGCGGCGCAGTTACACTGGCCTTCCATGGATCCGCAGTACCGCGCACTGTTCAACAGGCAGTTCACACAAGAGCGCTACGCCTGGATGCAGAGCGAACTCTCGCGGCGGCTCGAGTGCGAATTCGAGTTCCGCCTCGCGGAGACGCCGCTCTTCCTGCCGGCCGATTTCCGCGAGCGGATCGCGGACGCGGCGCGCGCGATCCTTGCGCAACTCTCCGACCCGGCGCGCATCGCGGCCATGAAGCGCGCCATTCCGCCGCGGTGGGACACGCCCGGCATGGACGCGCTGCCGAGCTTCACCCAGATCGACTTCGCCGTGGTGCGCGACGGCGACACGTACGTGCCGAAGCTCATCGAGCTGCAGGGATTCCCGTCGCTGACGGCCTTCCAGGTCGTGCAGCGCGACGTCTGGCGCGACGCCATGCGCGGCATGGAGGGCCTCGACCGCCCCTGGTCGTGCTGGTTCTCGGGCCTCGACCGCGACGCGTTTCTGCGCGTGGCGCGGCGGACCATCGTCGGCGAGCACGACCCGCACGAAGTGATCCTCCTCGACATCGAGCCGCGCGCGCAGAAGACCTATCCCGACTTCGCGGCGACGAAGCTGCTCTTCGGCGTCGACGCTGCCGACCCGCGCGAGCTGACGCGGCGCGGCAACCAGCTTTTCTGCCGCGACGGAACGCGCGTCCGCCGTATCTACAACCGCGTCGTCTTCGACGAACTGCTGAAGAAGAACCTCGAGATTCCATTCGACTACCGCGACGACCTCGACGTCGAGTGGGCGCCGCATCCGAACTGGTACTGGGTCTGGTCGAAGTTCTCGCTGCCGTTCCTCGATCATCCGTCCGTACCGCGGGCGACGTTCGTCTCCGAGGTCGAGCGCGTGCCGGACGACTTCGCGCGCAACTACGTGCTCAAGCCGCTCTTCTCGTTCGCCGGCGGCGGCGTGAACGTCGAGCCGACCGCGGCCGACCTCGATGCGATTCCGGAGAGCGAGCGCTCGTCGTGGTGCATCCAGGAGAAGATCGAATACGCGCCGGCGCTGCAGGCGCCCGACGGCGGCGTCAAGGTCGAGATCCGGATGATGTTCCTCCGCCCCGACGACGAGGCCCGGCCGCTGCTCTGCCAGAATCTCGTGCGGTTGTCTCGCGGGAAGATGCTCGGCGTCGACTTCAACAAGCAGTTCACCTGGGTCGGTTCGTCTGTTGCAGTGCACTGAGGCGTGACCGCGCTCGCGAAGCTCCGGGCCGAAGCAGCCGACTGCAAAGCATGCGACCTCTGGAAAACGGGGACGCAGACGGTGTTCGGCGAAGGGCAGCAGACGTCGACGGTGATGTTCATCGGCGAGCAGCCCGGCGACAAGGAAGACCTCGCGGGCCGGCCGTTCGTCGGCCCCGCCGGCGCGTTGCTCGACAAGGCCCTCGCCGAGGCCGGCATCGACCGCACGAAGGTCTACGTCACCAACGTGGTGAAGCACTTCAAGTGGGAGCCGCGCGGCAAGCGACGCATTCACAAGAAGCCGAACGGCGTGGAGATCAACGCCTGCCGACCCTGGCTGGACGCGGAGATCCGCGCGATCAAGCCGCAGGCGATTGTCTGCCTCGGATCAACGGCGGCGCAGGCCGTGATCGGCCCGAAGTTCCGCGTGTCCGTGCAGCGCGGCGAGCTCGTGAAGTCGCCGCTCGCGCCGGTCGTGACGGCGACGGTGCACCCGTCGTCGATCCTCCGCGCGCCGACGGACGAGGGTCGGCGCGCGGGGATGCAGCGATTCATCGACGATTTGAAGAAGATCCGCGCCGCTATTGAAGCGGAGTTGGCTCGGACTGCCTGAATTCTTCCAGATCGTTTTTCTTTCCCAGGCAGTCGGCGCGCGCCTTCAGCATCGCCTCGTACCACGGCGGCCACGGCTCGAGCGCGCGTAGCGCGGCGATGGTGTGCGGGCCGCAGCCTTCCACGTTCAGAGCGATCTGCACGCGGTAACCGAGACGCGAGTCATTCCACTGTCCGGCGGCGAACGGCTTCTCCAGCGCGCCGAAGAGCGGCGCCGCGAGCGCGCGCTGGGCGCCGAGGGCGTTGGCAATGTCGAGCGTGCGGCCGAGGAGATCGACGGTCGGCCACGGATCGCGGCGCGCCGCAGCGAAGACTTTCCGGCACAACGCAGCGGAGACGGCGTGATTGTTCTTGCGGAAGGCCAGGCGCGCTTCGATGGCATCGGCATCGATCGGGCGCAGCGGCCGGAGGCGCTCGGCAAAAGCGATGGCCGTGTCGTCGGCGGCGTCGGCGAGCGAGTCGCCGATCGCCGCGAGCTCGCCGCTGTTCACCGGCATCCAACGGTGTGCGCGCCACGCCGCGGCGACGTTGTCGAGATGCGCGTTGTCGTAGTCGACGGCGGCATTGTGCCGCGCCTGCAGCTCCGCCGTCGTTTGTGCGGGGAGCGCATTGACCCAGGGCATCGTGGCGCGCTCGGCGTAGTAGCGGTTCCAGTCGACGCCGCTCATGATCGGCCGGTCCTCGCCGCGGGTGCGGGCGAGCGCCGTCAGCTCGTCCATGTTGAAGCGCTCTTTGCCGCCAAGGCCATGGGCAAAGCCGAACTCGATCGGCGTCTTGTCGTCCGTGTTCAGCTCCTCGTCCTTGCCGAGCGCGCGCGCCAGCGTGTCGCGCGCGAGGAAGTGGCCGAGGAACCCTTCGAGCGACTCGACGCGCCAGGCGTTCGACATCCCGCTGCGGAACGGCTCCTGCGCGACCCGCCGGCGCAGCGCGCCGGCGTCACGCGCGATCGGGCCCTTCGTCGCCACGAGCAGGAGGTCGCCGCTGTCGGTCGTCCATGTCTCCACGAACGGGAAGACGCTGCCAAGCGTCGCGTAAATCGTCCGGATCGTCTGGCCGTCGACGTCGTACGCCTGCACCCACTGCCCGAAGATGCCGCCGTCGCGCAGGCGGGCGGCGGCGGCGCGGTAGAACTCTTGCGTGAAGAGGGAGGCGATGCCGGCGCGGTACGGGTTCGACGGCTCGCTGAAGATGAGGTCGTAGGTGTCGCGCGTGGTGAGGAGGACTTCGCGCGCGTCGGCGATGCGGATGTCGACTTTGGGGTTGTGCAGGACGTCGCGGTTGACCGGCGCGCAGGCCGCGGCGACACGCAGGACCGCCGGCTCGAGCTCGACGACGTCGACGCGCTCCATCGACGGCACCACGCCGTACCAGCCGGCGGTGCTGCCGGTGCCGAGGCCGATGACGAGTGCGCGCTTCGGATCGGGATGGAGGATCGCGCAGACGAGGCCGGACATGATCTGTGTGCCGGCGTCGCCGCGCGCGCTGCCGTCGACTTTGCCGTTCACGACAAAGGCGTAGTCGGCGCCGTCAATGAGCGCAACGCTCGACTCGCGGCCGTCGACGTCCCAGACGAGCTGCCGCCGATTGCGATACGCCCATTCGCGGATGGCGTTCGGCGAGTCATGCGCGGCCGCGCGGCCGGCGCCGATGCCGGAGTGGCGCCAGACGGCAGTCGGTCCGAGAGTGAAGGTGAGGGCGACGGCGGCCGCCGCCACGATTGCATATCGCTTTGCGAAGACGACAGACGTGAGCGCCAGCAGCACGACGACGAGCCGCCACGTGCCGGGCGCGGTGAGGAGCGGCAGAATGCCGAAGCCTCCCGCAAGCGAGCCGGCGATAGCGCCCGCGGTGTTCCATGCGTAGGCGAGGCCGACCTGATGGCCGACGTCCTCCTCGCCGCTGCCCAGTAACGAGATGAGGAGCGGGAACTGGACGCCGGCGACGACGGCCGCCGGGAAGACGACGATGAGGGTGACGAGGGTCCAGCCGAAGACATACCCGCCGAACCCCTCGGCGCCGAGTGCGCGGAGGAGGTTGGCAAGGATGGCGATGCGGTCGCCGAGTGCGAATGGGATGGCGATGGCCGCCGCCTCGAGCGAGCAGGTGAGCGCAAAGCCGCCGGCGGTGGCGCGGCGATCGCCGCTCCAGAAGGCGTACGCCGCGCCGCCGAGGCCGATGCCGAGGAGGGCGATGGCGAGGATCAGCCCGAAGGTGAAGGTCGAGCCGCCGAGGAGCGGCGCGAGCATGCGGTACCAGACGAGCTCCATGAGGAGAAAAGCGAAGCCGACGACCGCCGCGGCGCCGAGGACGTATGGAGGACAGGCACTCTTGCCTGTCCCCGGGTCCGGCTCGGCGGGACAGGCAAGAGTGCCCGTCCTCCATCGAGCGATCAAGGCCACGATCAAATTGATCGCCACCGCCACAAACAACGTCCCACGGTTCCCCAGCGCCTCGAGCAGCCAGAACGTGGACAGCAGCGTCCCCGCCACCGCGCCGAGCGTGTTCATGCCATAGAGCAATGCAAGGCTCCGGCGGCCGGCGTCGTCGTGCGTCTCGACCGCGCGCGCCGCAGCAGGAAGCGTTCCGCCCATCAGAACCGTCGGGACGCCGAGGACGAGCGTTGAGAGAATCAACCGCACGACGCTCGCGCCGGCGAGGCCGAGGACCACCGACCCGCCGAGAGCGAAGTACACCTTGGCGATGACCCACAGCAGCACCGGCGAGAACGCAGCCGACACCGCGATCATCAGCTCGAGGTTGCCGTAGAAGCGGAGCGGCTGCGGGTGGCGGTCGGCGCGCTTGCCGAGAAACGCACTGCCGAGGCCGAGGCCGCCCATGAAGATCGCCAGGACGGCGGCAGTGGCGAAGGTGGAGGCACCGAAGATCAGCCGGAACTGCCGCAACCACGCCGTCTGGTAGACGAGCGCGCAAAAGCCCGATCCGAAGAGGAGCGCTCCCGGAAGCGTCCGCCCTACCATTCGTAGATTTTTGCGTTCAATACCCGCACATTACCATGCGTTTCTTGACGCATCGCGGACCTCTCCCTACACTCGCTCACGACCCACACGAATGGCTTCCTACGCCCTCATCGACCCTCGGCCGCACTCCCAAAACCAGAGAAGGAGCATTGGATGGCAACCGTCCCTACTGACAAGTTGAAAGCGGCCGAAAGCGCGCTCACGCAGATCGAGCGCCAGTTCGGCAAAGGCTCGATCATGCGCCTCGGCGCGAAGGAGTTTCAGCCGATCAGCGCGATCTCCACCGGGTCGATCGGCGTCGACGCGGCCTTGGGCGTCGGCGGCGTGCCGCGCGGACGCATCGTGGAGATCTTCGGCCCGGAGTCATCGGGCAAGACCACGCTGTCGCTGCACATCATCGCCGAGGCCCAGCAGACCGGCGGGCTGGCGGCGTTCATCGACGCCGAGCACGCCCTCGACGCCGAGTACGCGAAAAAACTCGGCGTCGACATCGACAACCTCATCGTCTCGCAGCCCGACAGCGGCGAGCAGGCGCTGGAGATCGCCGAGGTGCTGGTGCGCAGCGCGGCCATCGACGTCGTGGTCATCGACTCGGTGGCCGCCCTTGTCCCCCGCGCGGAGCTCGAGGGCGAGATGGGCGAAGCGCAGATGGGCTTGCAGGCACGATTAATGTCACAAGCCCTGCGCAAATTAACAGGTGTCGTTTCGAAGTCAAAAACGTGTTTCATTTTCATTAACCAAATCCGCGAGAAGATCGGGGTGATGTTCGGCAACCCCGAGACGACCACCGGCGGCCGCGCCCTGAAGTTCTACTCCTCGGTGCGTATCGACATCCGCCGCACGAACCAGATCAAGGAAGGCGACGAGGTGGTCGGCTCGCGCGTGAAGGTGAAGGTGGTCAAGAACAAGTGCGCCGCGCCGTTCCGCCAGGCGGAATTCGACGTCGGCTACGGCGAGGGCATCTCCAAGACCGGCGAGCTCCTCGACATCGGCATGGAGCACAAGCTGATCGAGAAGTCTGGCTCCTGGTTCTCCTACGGCGACGTCCGCCTCGGACAGGGCCGCGAGAACGCCAAGCTGTTCATCAAGGAGAACGCCGACCTCGCCGGCGAGATCGAAGGGAAGGTCCGCAGGGCTCTGGGCATCGGCGCTCCCGAGCTGACGGTGATCGAAGGCGGCGAGCCGCCCCGGAAAGCTGCACGCCAGTAATTCGTTAGCGGAGGGCGATGCGCCTCGATCAGGCCCTCGCCCTCCGCTTCAACATCTCCCGCCGCAAGGCGCGCGAGCTGATCGCCGCCGGACGCGTGCTCGTGAATCAGAGGCTGGTGCGCGTGGCCTCGCGTAAGGTCGACGGCGACGAGCTGCGCATCGCCGAGGAGCTGCCGGCGCTTCCGGTTCTGGCCATCACCGACGACTGGCTCGCCGTCGACAAGCCCGCCGGCATGCCGGCGCAGCCGCCGCGCGACCGTTCGGCGATCTCGCTCGAAGAAATCCTGCGCGTGCAATACCGCGAGATCTACCTCGTGCACCGCCTCGACACGCCGACGAGCGGCGTGGTCGTGTTCGCGCGCAACCGCGCGGCGGCGGCGCGGCTGTCGTCATTGTTCGCCTCGCGCGCGATTCGGAAGACGTATTTGGCGGTTGTGTGGAGTGCGCCGGCCGCGCCGGCGCTGTCAGAGCGGTGGCATGGCCGCGGCACTCCAGAGATCACCATCGACTCCCCGATCGACGGCAAGGAGGCGGTCACGATCGTCCGCCCGCGCGACGGCAACCTCGTCGAAGTGGAGATCCTGACCGGCCGCACGCATCAAATCCGCATTCATCTCGCCTCGATCGGACATCCGGTTCTGGGCGACCGCCGCTACGGTGGCGCGCCGGCGGCGCGATTGATGCTGCACGCCTGGAAGCTCGAGCACGACGAGCTCGGCGCGATCGTTGCGCCGCCGCCTGACGGCTTCGCGATAGCATCCGCACGATGAACGAGACGATCCACGCCACGACCGTGATCTGCGTCCGCCGCGACGGCGAGGTGGCCATGGCCGGCGACGGGCAGGTCACGGTCGGCAACACCGTCATGAAGCACGGCGCGGCCAAGGTGCGCCGGCTGTACCACGACAAGATCCTGGCCGGCTTCGCCGGCAGCGCCGCCGACGCCTTCGCGCTCTTCTCCCGCTTCGAGGCGAAGCTCGAGGAGTACCGCGGCAACATGGAGCGCTCCGTCGTCGAGCTGGCCAAGGACTGGCGGCTCGACAAGTACCTGCGCCAGCTCCAGGCCTTCCTCGTCGTCGCCAACGGGGAGAAGGCCTACCTCATCTCCGGCACCGGCGATCTCATCCAGCCGGACGACGGCATCCTGGCCATCGGCAGCGGCGGGCCGTACGCGCTGGCCGCGGCGCGGGCGCTGGTGGCGCACACGCCGATGAGCGCGCGCGACGTCGCCGTCGAGGCGCTGCGCATCGCCGCCTCGATCTGCATCTACACGAACGACAACATCACCGTCGAGAGCCTTTGATCATGGTCATTCAACTTCCCGGAAGCATCGACGAGACCGCGCACGACCGGCTGACGCCGCGGGAGATCGTGCGCGAGCTCGACAAGTACATCGTCGGCCAGGCCGCGGCCAAACGCGCCGTGGCCATCGCCTTGCGTAATCGCTGGCGGCGGCAGCAGCTCCCCGCCGAGATGCGCGACGAGATCGCGCCGAAGAACATCATCATGATCGGGCCGACCGGCGTCGGAAAGACGGAGATCGCCCGGCGTCTGGCGCGTCTGACGCACTCGCCGTTCATGAAGATCGAGGCGTCGAAGTTCACGGAGGTCGGCTACGTGGGGCGCGACGTGGAGTCGATCGTGCGCGACTTGACGGAGATCGGCGTGAAGCTCGTGCGCGACGAGAAGGCCAAGCTCCACCGCGCCGCCGCCGAGCACAACGCCCGCGAGCGGATCCTCGACATCCTTCTGCCCGAGTCGCGCCGCACCGGCGCGGTGCCGGCGTTCGTCGGCGCGCCCACGGCCGAGGAGGAGTCGCCGAGCGCGACGCGGGAGAAGCTCGGGCGGTGGCTCGACGAAGGTGCGCTCGACGAGCGCGAGATCGAAGTCGACGTGAAGGAGCAGCAGTTCCCGTCCTTCGAGATCTTCACCGCGCAGGGCGTCGAAGAGATGGGCGTGAACATGAAGGACATGCTCCCGGGGCTCTTCGGCGGGAAGTCGAAGAGAAAGAAGATGCGCATCGGCGAGGCCCGGCCGCTGATCGTCCAGGAGGAGGCCGACAAGCTCGTCGACCAGCAGAACGTCGCGCGCGAGGCGATCGAGCGCGTCGAGCAGAGCGGCATCGTCTTCCTCGACGAGATCGACAAGATCGCCGGCCGCCAGGCGGCCTCGAGCGGCCCCGACGTCTCGCGCGAGGGGGTGCAGCGCGATCTGCTGCCGATCGTGGAGGGAACGACGGTGAACACGAAGTACGGGATGGTGAAGACGGACCACATCCTCTTCATCGCCGCCGGCGCGTTCCACGTCGCCAAGCCGAGCGATCTCATTCCGGAGCTGCAGGGCCGCTTTCCGATCCGCGTCGAGCTGGAATCGCTGACGGAGAATGACTTCGTGCGCATCCTGTGCGAGCCGAAGAACGCGCTGACGACGCAGTACACGGCGCTGCTGTCGACGGAGGGCGTAAGCCTGAACTTCAGCGACGACGCCATCGCCGAGGTGGCGCGCTACGCGGCGCTGGTGAACGACAAGACCGAGAACATCGGTGCGCGCCGGCTGCATACGATTCTCGAGCGCCTTCTCGACGAGCTGTCGTTCGAGGCCTCGGACATGGACGGCCAGAGTGTGACGATCGACGCGGCCTACGTGCAGCGGGTGCTGGCGGACGTGATCAAGGACGAGGATCTGTCGCGGTATGTCCTGTAACAATCAGGGTTGAACCCTGGAAAGTCAGGGATCGACCCTGGAAAGTCAGGGTTCGACCCTGGAAAACTAAAGTCCGACCAAGCGGGTTAGCTAACCGTCCATCACCGGCACGAGCAGACGAAAAGAGCGTGCCGCGCATGCGGATGTGCTGCAAGTGTTCGCTGCTAGAATGGATGGATATGCGGCGTTACCTGTTCGTCCGCCATTTGGAATTCCACGGCTGCTACGTCCTCGAAAAAAGCGACTATCACGAGCAGTGGTTCAACCCGGCCAGCGGCCAGAGCGCTTCCGTGCCGCGCGAGGCGACGACGAACGACGACATCGCCGGAATCATCTGCAAACAACTCCAGATCCCTCTACCGTCGATTCTTACGCCTCGATCGTCTCATTTCCTAGCTCGCGCAGACCGGCGAAGAACGCGCGCGTCCGCCGCCGATTTGCCTGCAGCGTCGTCTTCAGAGCATCTTGCAGCCGGAGCCGCGCCTCCTCCCGATTCCTTCCCTGCGCCTGCGCGCCCGGCAGCTCCGGCACGTAAGCGAGGACGGAGCCGTCGCGCGCCTCCACGTAGATGACAGTAAATACCATTTGCACCTGGGCAAAGTGCATTATACCGCCCGCCCAACTCACAGAAATCCCTCGGCTTAGCTCACCGTCTTCTGGAACGCGCGCGCGCTCGCGGCGATCAGCACCAACGACATCGCCACCAGCGCCAGCACCGGCTCCCACAGATCCGCGAACGTGGCGCCGCGGATGACGATGCCGCGGGCGATGCGGATGTAATACGTCGCCGGCAGGATGTGCGAGATCACGCGCAGCGGCAGAGGGAGCGAGGCGATCGGGAAGATGTAGCCGGAGAGGAGCACCGACGGCAGCATCACCGACATGGCGCGCTGCATCGCTTCCATCTGCGTCTTCGCGTGCGCGGAGACGAGCAGGCCGACCGACAGCAGCGACAGCAGGTAAATCGGCGAGAGAAGCATCAGCAGGGAGATGCTGCCGTGAATCGGGACGCGGAAGAGGACATTCATCAGCACGACGATGATGATCAGCTGGATGTAGGCGAGCACGAGGTACGGCAGGAGCTTGCCGACGACCACCGCCAGCGGCGAGACCGGCGTGACCATGAGCTGCTCGAGCGTGCCGCGCTCGCGCTCCTTCACGATGGCGAACGCGGAGAGGATCGTCCCCGAGAAGGTCAGCAGGATGGCGATGAGGCCGGGAATCAGCAGGTTCGCGCTGCGCATGTCGGGGTTGAACATCATCAATGGATGCACTTCGAGCGGCGGCGTGGTGCGCGTCCGCTCCAGCACCGTGGCGATGGCGTTCTGCAGCACGACGCCGTTCGCCGCGGAGAGCGCCTGCGAGGCCACCGTCGAATCCGATCCGTCGATGGCCACGAGCACGTCCGCCTGCCGCCCGCTCGTCAGGTTGCGCGCATAGTCGGGCGGGATCTCGATCGCCACCTGCGCGCGCCCCGCCACGATGGCGTGCTGCAGTTGCGCGCGCGACTGCACGTATTGCGCGATGCGCAGGTACCCGGTGGCGTTGAACTGCTCGAGCAGGCGCCGGCTCTCCTGCGTCTGCGAGAGATCGAGCACGGCCGTGGGGATGTTCTTGGCATTCATGTCGATGACGCCGAAGAGGACGAGCTCCAGCACCGGCACGAGCAGGGCGAAGAAGAGCGTGCCGCGGTCGCGCATCATCTGGGTCAGCTCTTTTCGGAACATGGCGACGAAGCCGTTGGTCATGCCGCACCTCGCGTTTCGGTCAGGCGCACGAAGACATCTTCGAGCGATGGATCGATCGGACTAATGGTGACGTTACCGAGGCCGAAGGACTCGAGGTCATGTTCGATCTTTGCGTCGGCAACACTCGCGTCGACGAGTAAATGCAGCGACGTGCCGAAGATCGTCGCCGCGCGGACGTACGGCAGCGTGCGCGCCGATGTCATCAGCTTCGCTACGCCTTCGCTAGCCTCCGCCTGCACGCGCCGCATCCCCTCCGGCGTGACCTCGGGCAACTGTTTGAGCACGTCGGGACGGCCGACGACCATCAGCTTCGACATGTAGAGATAGCCGACGGACGCGCAGCGCTCGGCTTCGTCCATGTAGTGCGTCGTCACGAACAACGTCACACCGCCGCCGGCGAGCTCGAACAGCAGGTCCCACAGCTCGCGACGCGCGACCGGGTCGATGCCCGCGGTCGGCTCGTCGAGGAAGATGACGCGCGGGCGGTGCATGAGCGCGGCGGCGAGCGCGAGGCGCTGCTTCCATCCGCCGGAAAGCGCGCCGGCGAGGCGGTCGCGGTAGGGGCCGATGTGCGTGAGGTCGATCGCCCACTCGATGCGCTCGCGGCGCTCGGCGCCTTTCAGCCGGTAGATGGAGCTGAAGAACTCGAGGTTCTCGAGCACGGTGAGGTCGCGGTAGAGCGAGAACGCTTGCGAGACGTAGCCGATGTGGCGGCGCACCTGCTCGCCTTCCTTTTCGACGTCGAAGCCGTCGACGCTGGCGTGGCCGGAGGTGGGGACGAGGAGGCCGCAGAGGATGCGGATGAGCGTCGACTTGCCGGAGCCGTTCGGGCCGAGGAGGCCGAAGATCTCGCCGCGCGGGACCTGCAGCGTGACGTTGTCGAGGGCGCGGACGGTGCCGAAGTCCTTGGTGACGTTTTGGACGTCGACGCCGATGTCGTCGTTGGAGACGGGGCGCCCCTCATCCGGCCTTCGGCCACCTTCTCCCCGCGAGCGGGGAGAAGGCCCTTCCTGAGTGCTCATTCGAGTGTTCCTTTGATCCCGAGGTCGACGTCGGCGGCCATGCCGGCCTTGAGCTTCGGGTTTGGGTCGACGATCACCTTCACCGCGAACACTTCCTCGACGCGCTGCGCGCGCGTCTGCACGTTGCGCGGCGTGTACTCGCCTTTGCTGGCCACCGTGGCGATGTGGCCGGGAAAGATCTCCCCGCTGTCGATGCGGATGCGCACCGGCTGGCCCACGTGGATGAGGTTGAGCTGCGTCTCGGGGATGTAGACGCGCACCCACAGCTCGCTCGGCTCGAGGATCTCGGCGACCGGCTGGTTCGGCGCGACGAGGTCGCCGGGACGCAGCACCATCGACTGGATCGTGCCGGCGTTCGGCGCGACGACGTTGGTCTCGGCGCGCTGCTTCATCAGCGTGTCGAGGCGGCGCTGCTGCTGCTCGACCGCGGCGCGCGCGGCCTCGATGTCTTCCTTACGCGTGCCGCGCTCGAGCATCAGAAGCTGCTCTGACGAGGTCTTCGCTTTCGTGGCGGCGTCGTCGTACATCTGCTTGGCGACGATGCCGTCGCGCCAGAGCGCCTCGAGCCGGCGCCGGTCGCGCTCGTCGTTCGACGCCACCGCCGCAGCCTGGGCGATCTCCTCGGAGCGCGGCCCGGCCAGCGCTTTGGCGAGGTTGGCGCGGGCGGCGTCGATCGCGGCGCGCTGCTCGGCGAGCTGGCGGTCGATCGTGGTCGTCTCGAGCTGGACGATCAGTTGCCCCGCGGCGACGTGCTGCCCTTCATCGGCGAGGACGCGGACGACGCGGCCGCCGGTGAGCGACCCCACTTCGACCGTGCGCGCCTCGAGCGTTCCGGAGAGGACGATCTCCTTCGGCCGCCGTTGGGCGCGCCACCACACGAGCGTGGCCACGACCAGCGTCGCCAGCACCACCAACACGGCGATGCGGGGCAGCAGTTTTCTTGCTTCGGGCACGAGTACCTCCAATGGCTCCGCCGGTCCAGAGGTCGATGAGGGCGTCGATGTAGTCGTCCAGCGGATACGGCTTCGATGCGACGTTGAAGACTTGATGGAGGAGGACGTAGGACTGCAGCGATCCCATGAAGAGCAGCGCCGCCGCGCGCGGGTCTTTGACGCGAATGACGCCGGCCTCGGCGGCGCGGCGGAAGTAGTCGGCGACGATGCGCAGTCCGCGGCGCGGCGGCGAGTCCTCGGAGCCGACGTCAAACGGTAAAACGATCGACGTCTGCGAGCGGCGGTGCATGTAGATGGCGAGATTCTCGGCGATGGTGTTCGACACGAACGGCACGAACTCCTCGGCCAGCCGCCGCAGCACGACGCGCGGGTCCTCGGCGCCGCCGGTGGCCTGGAGATGAATGATGGCGGCGGGCATCTCGATGTGCCGCGCGCGCATGGCCGCAGCGAAGAGGGCCTGCTTCGACTTGGCGTGACGCAGCACGGCGGCCGGCGTGACGCCAAGCTCGGCAGCGATGTCGGCAAGCGTCGTGGCCTCGAAGCCTTTCGTCGCGAAGACCCGGCGAGCGGTCTCGAGGACATCGTCGCGGGTGACGGTGGGTGGGCGGCCCATTAGTAAATGAACGTATATTTACTAATGCTGCATGTCAAGAGGGCGCAGGGGGCGGGGCGCAGCTGAGGGCAGAGAAACGAGCAGGGGCAGGGACGCCATCTGCGCCCTGCCCCCTGCCTCCTGCGCCCTAGAACAGGAACTTCGCCGCGAACTGGTACGTCCGCGGGCCCGACGTCGCCGACGGCGACTGGTAGCCGGCCGGCAGCGTCGGCGCCACCGCGGTGAGCGTGGTGCCGGAAAGGTTGTAGGCCGTGTTGCGGACGCGCGTCACGTTCGAGCGGTTCGTCAGGTTGAACGCCTCGGCGATGATCTGCAGGCGCGTGCCGCCGAAGATCGAGATCTCCTTCGTCAGGCGCGGATCGATCGACGTCTGCGACGGCAGGCGCAGCGTGTTGCGCGCGTCGATGCGGTCGTTCACGCGGTTGCCGTCGCCGTTCAGATCGCCGTTGATGATCGCCGTAAACGGCTGGCCGCTCTGGTAGCTGACGATCGCGCTCAGCGACCAGCCGCTCAGCAGCGCGTGCATCACCGAGTTTTGGAGGCGGTCCGCATACGCCAGGTTCCAGACGCCGCTCAAAACGACGCGGTGGCGGACGTCGGTGTCGGCGTATGCCCACTCGTCGCCGAGGTTCAGCGCGTCCATGGCGTTCTTGGCGTCGTCCGTGCCGGGCACGACCGACGTCGCGTCCGGATGGTCGTCCTTCGCCTTCGCGTACGTGTAGGCGAGGCGCGCCTGCCAGTTGCTGGAGAAGCGCTTCTGCACGTCGAAGGTGATGCCGTTGTACTGCGAGTGTCCGTTGCTCTGGAACTCCAGCACGCGGTTGAAGTTCGTGAAACGCTTGGCGGTGTACTTCGTGTACGTGACGGGGCCGTTCGGCGTCGTCACGGTCGCGGTGACGGGGTTGGCGATGTTGATGTCGACCGTGCGCGGCAGGTCGGAGCCCTTCACGTACTGGTAGGTCACGCCGAACGTGACGTCGTTGGTGACGCCGCGCTCGAAGCCGAGACTCGACTGCTGGACCCTCGGGCTCTCGAAGTCGGGATCGAAGACAAAGATGTTCTGCGGCAGGCTGGCCAGCGCGGCCGGCAGCGTGTCGTAGCGGTTCGGCCAGGCCAGGAACTGCGCGGCGGGGAAGTTGATCGACAGTACCTGGATGCCGTTCTGCGAATGGCCGGTGCCGACCATGATGGCCGGCGTGCGGCCGTAGAAGATTCCGTAGCCGCCGCGCACGACGGTGCGTCCGTCGTTGCCGGGCGTCCAGGCGAAGCCGAGGCGCGGGGCGTAGTTGTTGCCGTCCTCGTGGATGCGCCCGGTGTCGAGCCCCGCCGCAAGGAGCTGCGGATCGGGATTGGTGATCTTCGGCTGCGCGAAGTTCTGGCGGTCGTAGCGGAGGCCGGCGTTGATCGTCAGCGCCGGGTTGAGGCGCCACTCGTCGCCGACGTAGAAGGCGAGGTCGGTGAGGTCGGGATGCGTCGTGCCGCCGTCGGTACCGGCGCCGGGGAAGTTCTGGAGGTACGTGGCCGGCTTGTTCGGGAAATCGGCCAGCGAGTTGAACGTGTAGACGCCGCTGAAGTTGCCGGGGAAGAAGTTGAGAATGTTGTCCTTGTTGTAGTCGAAGCCGCCCTTCACCGTGTGCGCGCCCGTGACGAAGGTGACGGTGTCGGCGAACTGGTGCCGGCGGATGGTGGTCTCGCGCGGGCTGAAGCTGTTGCGGCCGATGACCAGCACGGTCGTGCCGCCCTGGCGGATCGTCGCCTCGGGTTGATCGCTGTTGGCCAGGCCCGGCTCGCGGTCCTTCGCGTACTGCGCGCGCGCCTCGTTGAAGAGGGCGTTGCTGAAGACCCAGGAGTCGACCAGCGAGAGCGTGTTCGTATTCACCAGTGAGTTGCCGGTGTGCTCCGGCGCGCTCTGCGGACCGCCGTTCTCGAAGTTGACGCCGGTGAAGGTCTGCCGGTTGAAACGGGCGGAGAGGTGATTCGCGCCGGTGAGCTCGGAGTCGGTCTTGAAGAGATAGACGTTCTGGTTCTGGTTCTGCGTGTAGGGAACGGCGCGCGGAGTGAGGAAGGTGACGGTGGCCTGCGACGCCGCATCGCTCGGCAGCGTGCCGGCGAGGAAGGTGTCGTTGGGGATGGAGTTGCGCTGCGCGTCGACGTTGGCGAAGAAGAAGTGCTTGTCGCGCACGATGGGGCCCCCGGCGCTGCCGCCGAACTGGTTGAAGTGGTACGGGCTCTTGGCCACGGGAACGCCGGTGGCCTGCTCGCGAACGACGTTGAGGTAGTCCTGAGCGCGGTATTTCTTGTCGCGATAGAACTCGAACAGCGACCCATCGAAGTCGTTCGTTCCCGACTTGGTGATGGCGTTGATGACCGCGCCGCCGGCGCGGCCGTACTCGACGGAGTAGCTGTTGGCGTTGACCTGGAACTCCTTCACCGCGTCCTGGCTGAACTGGTAGGGCGCGCGGCCGGAGCCGGTGCGGCCCAGGGCCTGGCCGAAGAAGGTATTGTTGTTGTCGGCGCCGTCGACGACGATCGAGTTGAGCGTGCCGCGCTGGCCGGCGAAGCTGATGTCGCCGGCGCGCGGATCGCGCACGACGCCGGGCGTGGTCAGGACGAAGTCGATGAAGTTGCGGCCGTT
>DATDFB010000292.1:0-2554 GCA_036522835.1 Thermoanaerobaculia bacterium
CGGCGCATGGCGCGCCACGAACGCGCTTCGACGCACGCTGCCGCCGCGCGTCGCCGAGGCCGCGGCCGCCGCTCGCGTTGCACGGTACGTCCAGGAGTCGTTCGCCCCCGTCTATCCCGACTGCGGCGACCGCTGGATCGACGAGGGCGTTCCGATTCGGCCCGCGCGCTACAACCGCGGCGTTGCCGCGGCCGAGGCGGCGGCGCTGTCGTTTCCCGGCGGCGTCGTCCTGCGCTTCGGATACTTCTATGGACCCGACAGCGATTTCACGCGCGACATGATCGCCATGGTGCGCCGCGGATGGTCGCCGCTGCCCGGCCGGCCGGATGCGTACACCTCGCCGGTGTCGCACGACGACGCCGCGGACGCGGTCGTCGCCGCGCTCGGCGTGCCGGGGGGAATCTACAACGTCGTCGACGATGAGCCGGTCACACATCGCGAGTTCGCCGGCTCGCTGGCCGCCCTCCTCGGCGTGAGCTCTCCGAAGTTCGCTCCCGCCTGGACCGCGCGCCTTCTCGGCTCGATCGGCCAAACCCTCGCGCGCTCGCAGCGCATCTCTAACCGGAAGCTGCGCGCCGCGTCGGCGTGGGCGCCGAGGTTTCCGAGCATTCGCCAGGGGTGGAGCGCGATTCTCTGACGACGTCGAGAAACAGCGCGTGCATGCGCACGTCGTCCGTCAGCTCCGGATGAAACGTGGCGGCGATGACGTGCCCCTGCCGCACAGCCACCACGTCGTCGCCCTCGGTGGCCAGCACTTCGACGTCGCCGAACGACACGATCTTCGGCGCGCGGATGAACACCATCTCCATCGGCGTGCCGCGGAACGTGCCGCGGCGGATGGAGCTGTCGAGCTGGCGGCCGTAGGCGTTGCGGCGGACGCGGATGTCGATCGCGCCCAAGGTTCGCTGCGGCGAATCCTGGAGAGCGCGTGCGAGCAAGATCGCGCCGGCACACGTGCCGAACACCGGCTTCTCCGCGACGAACGCGCGCAGCGTGTCGAAGCCGCCGTCGCCGAGGAGCTTCACGAACGTCGTCGACTCCCCGCCGGGAATGACCAGCGCGTCGAGATTGTGGAGTGCGGCGGCCATGCCGCCGCTGTCCCCGCGCACCAGCACCGCGCCGGCCCCGAGCTCCGCGAGCCGCCGCCGGTGGGCCTCGAAGTCGCCCTGCAGCGCCAAGACGCCGACGTTCACCATCCCCGCACCTGCAGCATCTCCTGCGGCGCGATGGCCGCGACGGCGAGGCCCTTCATCGTTCCGGTGACCTGCTCGCTCACTTCGAGGAGCACCTTCGGATCGTTGTAATGCGTCGTCGCCCGCACGATGGCCCGGGCCCGCGACTCCGCCTCGGACGGCTCGCAGAATTCGCTGCCGCTGCGCATGAAAATGCCGCTGCCGACGAACACCGCTTCCGCGCCGAGGTGCATGACCAGCGCGGCGTCGGCGGGCGTGGCAATGCCGCCGGCGGAGAAGTTCGGCACCGGCAGCTTCCCGTCGCGCGCCACGAGGCGCACCAGCTCGAACGGCGCGCCGAGCTCTTTCGCCTTCGCCATCAGCTCGTCGTCGCGCAGCACGGTCAGGA
Source organism: Thermoanaerobaculia bacterium (assembly GCA_036522835.1). GTDB lineage: Bacteria > Acidobacteriota > Thermoanaerobaculia > Gp7-AA8 > Gp7-AA8 > DATDFB01. The sequence continues at coordinate 1,582 of DATDFB010000292.1, forward strand.
GGCGCATCTCGGTCATGATCGCGCGCATGTGCTTGACGGCGTGCACGACGTCGCCGGAGCCGGCCTCCCCTTTCGTGCGGATCATGGCCGCCCCTTCGCCGATGCGCCGGAGGGCCTCGCCGAGGTTGCGCGCGCCGCAGACGAAAGGAACGCGGAAGGCGTCCTTGTCGATGTGGTGCGCTTCGTCGGCGGGGGTGAGGACCTCGGACTCGTCAATGTAGTCGACGCCGAGCTCCTGCAGCACCATGGCCTCGGCGAAGTGCCCGATGCGCGCCTTGGCCATGACGGGAATCGTGACGGCGCTCATGATCTCGCGGATCTTCTTCGGCGAGGCCATGCGCGCCACGCCTCCCTCGGCGCGGATCTGCGCGGGCACGCGCTCGAGGGCCATCACCGCCGCCGCTCCCGCGCGCTCGGCGATGACGGCCTGCTCCGCGGTGGTGACGTCCATGATCACGCCGCCCTTGAGCATCTCGGCCAGACCGGTCTTCAAACGGATCGTTTCGTCTTTCATGGGCGAGAAATTAACGCTGCAAGTGGCATTGCGCAAAGATCCATTTCGAGCTAAGTTGATGGAGCCAATTTTGGGCGCACGCCGTGCGCCCCTACCGCGCAGGCACCGGTGGGGGCGCACAGCGTGCGCCCCCAATCATGACTCTCACGACAGCGCTTTACGACGAGCTGCGCACCTCCATTCTGCAGGGCGACCTGCAGCCGGGCACGCGCCTCCCCTCCACGCGCGCGCTGGCGGAGGAGCGCGGCGTCTCCCGCAACACGGTGCTCAACGCCTACGAGCAACTTCTGGCCGAGGGTTACGTCGAGTCGCGCATCGGCTCGGGAACGTGCGTGGCGCGGTCGCTGCCGGAGGAGCTCTTGACCGTGCGCGCGCCGGTGCGCGCGGGCGGGGGGGCGCGCGCGCCGTTGTCGCAGCGCGGGAAGTTGCTGGCCAGCAATCCCGGGCGGCCGCTCAGCG